>NZ_JASBRC010000009.1:0-168577 GCF_029960715.1 Arthrobacter sp. AL05 | reverse complement strand
CCTGGAAAAAGACCTGGTCACCGCCGCCGGGATGATCCTTACCGCGGAAGAAATGGTTGAACCCGACCTCGTAGAGGGTCGCGGCTCCGGCGTAGGTGGAGATGTGTCCGCCGACGCCGATATCGGCGCGCTGCGCCCGGTGCACCATAATCGCCGCATTCCACCGCAGCCACGCCCGGTACTTCCGCTCGATTTCCTCGTCGCCGGGGAACTCTGCTTCCTGGTCCACCGGGATGGTGTTGACGTAGTCGGTGGTGGTGACCATCGGAACACCCACGCTTTGCGCGCCGGCCCGCTGAAGCAGGCTGCGCATTATGTACTGGGCACGCTCGGTGCCCTGTTCCTGAATCAAGTCATCCAGGGACTCCAGCCATTCGGCGGTCTCTTCCGGATCACGATCAGGCAGCTGGTTAGTCAACCCGCTAAGGATATGGGAGGTCTCTTCTCCTGCAGCCACGTCCAACCTCTCTTTGAGCGCATTCATCGGCGCCCTCAGCTGCGGCAGGGTAACTGCCTGGCGTGAACGCGACGTGTGCGACGTATCGGTTACATCTGCCCGGTCATGTGCGCCGGACACGGTCCAATCACAACTCTCCCCGCCTTGGTCAGCGGGGCGTCCGCCCTCACAGGCGTAGTCGTCATCAGCCACTCTAGCTCCGACAGCTGGGGGATGCGTAGCCGCCGGGTGGGCGCCGGTTCGTATTTGACCGGCATACTGGTTGTGTGACGATGTGCCGCACCGCGGCGCTAGGATCGCCCTGTGTGACGCAGAATATGGCGGATCGCGGGGCCAACAGCTTGAAGCGCAGGCGCAAAGGGTGTTGGCTTGGAGTAATGGAAATCACTAGAGCTATTGAAAACACCAAACATAGGAGCAACACGTGAGCGAGGCCGACGCCGCCACTTCGGTAAATGTGGCGGAAAAACTGGGATTCAAAACCGGGGACCTGATTCAGGAATTCGGCTATGACGATGATGTCGACTTCGATCTGCGCGACGACATCGAAGATCTCACCGGCTCGGAACTCTTTGATGAGGATGATCACGAAGTCGTTGACTCAGTCATTCTCTGGTGGCGATCCGGTGACGGCGACCTCGTTGACACCCTCGTCGGCTCGAGGACCACGCTGACCGAGGGCGGCGTTGTCTGGGTGTTGACGCCGAAGTCCGGGCGCGTTGGCTACGTTTCGCCGGCCGACATCCAGGATGCTGCGCCCACCGCCGGGCTGCACTACACCACCTCCGCGGGCGTCTCCAAGGACTGGAGCGCCACCCGTCTGGTCACACGGAAGAACAAGTGACCCAAACCGGCGTCGCGGCCAGCGCCGGGGACCTTGCGTATGAGTCCCGCAGCGTTCCCGCTGTCGGCGAGGAAGCCCCGGACTTCGAACTGCTGAACCAATTCGGCGAACCTGTGCGGCTCTCGGAGTTTCGCGGCCGCAACGTTGTTCTGGTGTTCTTCCCCTTCGCCTTCTCCGGCATCTGCACTGGGGAACTGTGCGAAATCAGGGACAACCTGGCGCTGTTCGCGGATGCCGATGCGGCCGTGTTGGGGATCTCCGTGGACAGCAAGTTCGCGCTCCGGGCCTACGCCGAAAGCGAAGGTTACGGCTTCGACCTGCTGGCGGATTTCTGGCCGCATGGTGCCGTCGCCGCGCAGTTCGGCGTCTTTGATGCCGGCAGCGGCATGGCGAAACGCGGAACCTTCATCCTCGACGCGAGCGGAATCGTGCGCTACGTGGTGGTGAATCCCCGCGGCCGGGCCCGGGACTTCGCTGACTACCGCGCCGCCCTGGCGGGACTCGTCGGGATCTGAGACGGTGCGGACGCGGCGGCCCGGAATCGGCATGACTGGATTTGCCAGTCTTCCCCCGGTCCCGGTCCCGGCCGCCGAGCCGGCATCGGACGAACTCGGGGTCCTGCAGGAGATCCGCGGCGTCCTTGCGGGGGAGCGCTTCGCCCTGCTGACGGGCGCCGGGCTGAGCACGGATTCGGGCATCCCGGATTACCGCGGGCCGGGAGCCGCTCCACGGGCGCCCATGACGTACCAGGAATTTATCGGCGAAGCGGACAACAGGCGCCGCTATTGGGCGCGCAACCACATCGGCTGGTCCCACCTGCGCCGCGCCGACCCCAATGAAGGCCACGCCGCCGTCGCCCGCCTGGAACGCCGGGGGCTGCTGACCGGGCTCATCACCCAGAACGTGGACCGGCTCCACGAGGCCGCCGGGAGCATCAACGTGGTTGACCTGCACGGACGATTTGACCAGGTCGCCTGTCTTTCGTGCCACAGGCGTTACAGCAGGACACTCTTGGCGGGAGTGCTGACCGAACTGAATCCCGGCTTCCTGGACCGGGCGCTGGCCGCCGGGGCGGTGGAAATGGCTCCCGACGCCGATGCCACAGTCGAGGATGCCGCCCTGATCCGGACTTTTGTGGTGGCCAACTGCCCGGCCTGCGGCGGCCTGCTTAAGCCGGATTTCGTCTACTTCGGCGAGAACGTTCCCAAGGACAGGGTGGAACGTTCTTATTCCATCGTGGACGAGGCTGCGGCGCTCCTGGTGGCCGGTTCTTCGCTGACTGTGATGAGCGGGTTGCGGTTTGCCCGGCATGCCGCCAAGCACGGCAAGCCCGTTGTGATCATCAACCGGGGCCAGACCCGAGGGGATGAACTCGCCGCCATCAAGCTCGATGCCGGAGTCAGTGAAGCACTTAGCTGGCTCGCGTCCGAACTGCCGCCGATCTGAACCGTTCGGGGTCCGATTGGCGCTCCGCCGGGTTCATCCGGTACAGTAACTGTTCGTTGGTTCAAGCGCCCAAGCGCCGAATCAGCGGTTTGGGTCTTTAGCTCAGCTGGTAGAGCGCCACGTTTACACCGTGGATGTCATCGGTTCGATCCCGGTAGGACCCACAAGTAAAACCCCGTCAGTAGCGAGCCGTCCGGCCGCCTGGCGGGGTTTTTGCCGTGTTCCTCCGGGTTGGCCGCGGCGTTCTCGGGAGCGGCTGGCCGGAGCGACCGAGGAAGGCTACCTGCGGACTGCCACGGCATCGTCCTTCGACATTTCGATCCTGGCAAACTCCGGGTCGTCTTCGTAGGACTTCACCCGAGCGACATAGAAGATAATGAGCCCGTAGACTGACTTAGCCGCAATGTCAGCGACCGAGTAGCCAACCTGTTTGAACACCCAGGCATCCGAGCCCGCAATGTTCAGCACTGGGAGCAGATACGCGATCGGGTAGACAAGCCAGCTCGCAAGGAGGAGGAAGCGCAGCCGGCTGAGGGTGCCCCGCACCGCGACGGGCTGATTGCCCAAGGACTTGGTGAGTTGCACGAACAGGACGTACAGGATGTAGACGAACGGGATGGTCGAGAGCAGACCGAAGAGTCCGCGAATTCCGTTGTCGCCGCTGATTTCGCCCGGGTAGCCGAGAATGATCATGAGCGCGGCAGCCGGGATGAGTTGCCGGATGAGCCGTTTTTGAGCTGATCGCGCGAGCGCGAGCACGGCAATGAGTTCAAACAGCAGCAGCGGCACCGTCAGCAGCCAATCGACGTAACGATATCCCTCGTTGAACGACTGGCCAACGGCCTGCGTATAGTCTCCCTCGCCGCCCACTGCCTCAGTCACGAACGACGCCCGGAAGGAGTCAAAGATCCTAAAATAGTGGTAAGCAGCGATGCCGCAGACGATGATGGCCACCGTTATCGCTTGCCGGTAACGCGGCAGGATCCGCGGCAACGCGATCAGCAGAAATAGTGCCGTGAATAGCTGCGACGCGATGACCAGAGACAGGAAGTTGTAGACGGTATCGTATTGGCCCTTTGTTAGAGAGTCAGTAATCACGGATCCTCCATCGTTGTGTGGTGTCCGAGCGCGGTTTTCGAAAACCCGGCCGTACTATGAATTATAGTTGTCTTAGTCAGTAAGTTACTAGGTCACTTATCTAGATTTTTTTCCACCAAGAAACCAGGCAGGACAACCGAGGCATACAGTCCTCGATCAGGAGGGGCGATGGGACGGGAGACACCGCGCACGACGTACGCCCTCGCGGGCTTTCCCTATGCAGCCGTCAGATTCGTCCGAGCACTGGAGCGTAACCGCGAGAAAATCGCCACCGACCACGGCCTGTCGCCCAGTGAACTGCGGGCTCTGTTCTGGATTGCTGAGCAGGCCAGCGTGACACCGAAGCAGCTTGCGGAACACATGGAACTGACCACCGGCGCCATTACGGCGATCTCAACCCGGCTGGTAAATCTGGGGTGGCTTGAACGGCTTGCCCATCCCAACGACCGCCGCAGCTTGTGCCTGGAGCTGACCGATAGCGGACACTCGGTGGTGGCGGACATTCACGCCCAGTTCAATACGATGATCGCTTCATCCACCACGGGCCTCTCCGATAAGGAATTGGCAGCGTTCGAAACGGCCCTCCTGACCGTCGCAGACGAGGTGTCGCGGCGCACAGGGATGTAAAGCCCTCTCCAGCTGTGGGCGTCGCCACCACCCGTGAGAGATTGCAAACATCCCTTAGCCCACGATCGTTCCGGCGCAGGGGTCAGCCATCTGGACTGAGTGATCGGCGTTCGGCGCCGGCCCCTTTTTGTCACACCCCGGTGGCAGCATCGAGTTTATGGAGACCACCGAGGATTTCCTTCCCTTCCGGGAAACTGTCGAGACCGCCGGCCAGCAGACCGCGCCGGACCTGGACCATGTTCTGAGGCTCCTCCGCTCGATGAGTTCGACGGCGGCGGGAGACGCCGCGTTGCTGGGTTTCGCCGGGGCTGCTGACTTTGCACGCCGCGTTGAGGATATCTCCCGGGTGATGGATTACTTTCAGGTCCTCGCGGCAGGCGCCGTGGACCGCGCCCGAAAGGAAGCAGCTGCAGGGGGTTCGGCGGTGACCTCGTGGGCCACTGGATGGTCTGCAGAAGAAGCCGCCCGCGGCCCGGCGGCGCAACCGGCGGACGATGGCTACCGCAATTCCACCGAGTTTCTGCGGGCCAGCTTGAGAGTCAGCGCCGCGGAAGTCCGACGCCGATTGTGCCTGAGCGCGAGCATCCTGCCGCAGACCGGCATCACCGGTCAGCCGGTGCCACCCCGTCACGGGGAACTGAGCGCGGCCGTGGCGGCCGGCTCCGTGGCCTCGCATTCGGCAAGTCTCATCACCAGCGCATTGGATCGGGTCCGTCACCGTTGCACCGCTGAAGCCACGCAGCGAATGGAACACGCCCTGACCCTGACGGCGATCGAGCATGACCCCGACTTTCTAGTCCGGGTAGCCCGCCGATGGACCGACGCCCTGGATCAGGACGGCGCGGAGCCTGCCGAGGAAGTGTTGCGGCAGGTTCAGGGAGCCTTCGTGCGCCGACCGCGTTTTGGGTTGCAGCATGTCGAGATCTTCGCCACCGCAGAGCAGTTCGAGCAGTTGCTGACGGTCATGAACACCGCCACGAATCCACGCACCCAGTCCGGCCCGCTCGGCGGAACCGGCCAGGAGGCGGCAGTGAACGGCCTGGACCGCCGATCCCGGCCGCAAAAGCATCTCGACGGCCTCGTGGGCGCCTGTTCAGTGGCCCTGGCGTCCGGAACGCTGCCTTCCGCAGGTGGACTCCGGCCGCAGGTGATGGTCACCATCGCCTACCGGGACCTGCTCGACGACCTGGAAGGCCGCACCGCCAGTACCGGGGGAAGCTTCCTGCTCACCGGGCCGGTCACCGCATCGACCGTTCGGAAGATCGCCTGCGACGCCGACATCATCCCGGTGGTGCTGGGGGGAGAAGGCAGGATATTGGACGTCGGCAGGGCCTCGCGGGTCTTTCCGCCCCACGTCCGCAAAGCCATCACCGCACGGGACCTGGGGTGCGCCTTTCCGGGTTGCACCATTCCGGCGTCATGGTGCGAAGCCCACCACATCACCTATTGGTCGCGGGGCGGGACATCAGGCACAGAAAATGGCACCCTTCTCTGTTCACATCACCACCACCTGGTGCACAAGGAGAAATGGACCATCCAGGTCAGCGGCGGCATCCCATGGTTCATTCCGCCGCCCCACGTGGATCCCCGCCGTGAACCACGGCGTAACCACTACTTCAGGTATTCCGCTTACTCGGTGGTCGGTTGATCCCGGCCCGTCAGACTGCTTGCATCCCGGCCAGGAGATGCGCACGGAAAATTGTCGCAGCCCCGCCCTATCGTGACATGCATGGAACACGTGATGGTGAAATCGGGTCCGAACGGCCGGCCCAAAACAGTGCTGCGAGGCGGCCGCGAATGGATTGTTGGCGCCGAGCCGGTCCGCTGGTTCGAGCGGGTGAGTTGGTGGGAGGCGGAGCGGCGGATGCCCAAAGGACTGAGCCGGGTCGATGTCGAGGTGTGGCAGGTCCAGGTGCGCCTTGGCCGGAACGCAGGCTCCGCGCTTACCACCATGGAAATAATCCGGGATGGCCTGGGCGGCGGCTGGCGGCTCCGGGAGGCCACTGCGGACGTGGCCTAGACACGGCGTCGGGGCCGCCGGCTGACTGCGCTGCAGCGGGGCCAAACCTGTAAAGGCGGGCATAGGAGCCGGGCAATGGAAAAGCCTTCCACCGCGACTATTGGGGGATGCCGCGGTGGAAGGCTTGTAATGAATATACCGTGAAAAGTGGGAAATATAAAACACCTGGATGGCCATGCCGCCCAGCGAAAATGCCTATTCGATGGTCTAATTCATGGCAGCACGTGGGACGAGACGTTGCCGAGCAGGCCGCTGGGACGGGCCCTCCCGGCGTCGGCCCGCTTAGTACCCGCAGCGCCTAGTAAAAGTGGACGGGATCCACCAGGTGGGGGAGGTCGCCGCCGTCGAGGAAGATCCGCAGATTGGCGCAGAAGCGGTCCGTAGTGAGCTGGTTTTCTGCAGCGCTGAGGGCAGAGCTGTGCGGGGAGACCAGCACGTTGGGGTGGTCCCACAGCGGGCTGTCCACCGGGAGCGGTTCCACCGCAAACACTTCCAGGCACGCATAGGACACCTGACCGGAGTCGAGTGCCTCCAGCAGGGCGTCCTCGTCCACCACGCTGCCGCGGCCCACGTTGATGAACACGGTGCCCGGCTTCTTGGCGCTGAAAATCTTCCGGTCGAACAGCTTCTCGGTGCTGGCAGTACCCGGCAGCGTGTTGACGATGGCGTCGGCGGCCGGCAGCAGCCCGGCAAGGCCCTCGTTGTCAGTTACCTCCGCGATTCTGTCGAGCGCCTCCACGGTACGTTTGGTGCCGCTCACGCTCATGCCAGCGCACGCGCGATCCGGGCCGTCTCCAGCCCGATCTCACCGAGACCGGTGATGACAAGATATGAGCCACTGACCAGCCGGGTGGGGGTGCGGACCTCCGGCCAGAATTTATCCGCCTGGTCCCGGGCGAGGTCCTCGGTGCCTTTGAAGCCGTTGAGGATACCCGGCGCGGAGAACTCCGCCAAGGGCAACGCGTGCACGCCCGCCGAGGTGGTGATTCTCAGTTTCCTGAGGGACTCCTTGTCCAGCCCCGAAGCCTTGACCGCGCAGCCGGCACCGGCCGCCAAGGCCTGGATCCACTGCAGATGAGGGTTGCTGGCAGCAATCCGGGCTCATACAGCACGGCCACGGACGCGTCGACGGCGCGGATCCGTTCCACAGGTTCTGCTTCCAGGGGAACGGCGATGGCAACAACGGTCTCAACTTCGGTCATGGGACCATCCTGTTGACTTAGAACCCCGGCCGGGGTGGGGTCCCCGCCGGCGTGGAACCCCACGTCCTGCAATTTGTGGCTAAGGCCGCTTCAGGGGTACGAACATCCGGGGCTGATTCTTCCACCCTGGTTCCATCTCCGAAATGGTCTCTCGCATAATCCGGTCAGAAGCCTCACGGGCCGCCGCCGGGTTCCCGGCGGCAATGGCTTCGGCAACGTCCACATGCCACTGCAGCGCCGAGTTGCTTGGGTGGTCCGGCATCAAGCCGTGCACCGTGCGTCCGGTCAAGGTCTCCGCCACCTGGCCCACCATGTTCGCAAACATCTCGTTTCCGGAGCCCGTTAGCAGCAGGGAATGGAAGTGGATATCGAGCTCAAGGAACCGTGGCACGTCCCCGGCGCGGCCGGCGTCGCGCATGGCGTGGGAAACTTCCACGATCTCCCGCCGGATCGACTCCGGGGCGTTGGTGGCGGCCAGCTCGGCGGCAACGGGTTCGACGGCGGTGCGCAGCTCTGCGAGGGAGCGCAGCTGCGCTCCACGGCCCTCGCCGGCAAGGCGCCAGCGGATCACCTGCGGATCGAACGGATTCCAGCGGCTGAATGGGAGGACCCGGATCCCCACCCTTTTGGTTGTTTCCACCAGGCCGAGGGACTGCAGCACACGCACTGCTTCGCGGACCACCGAACGGGACACGCTGAGTTCACCTTCGAGGTGTTCGGCCAGCATAATGTGACCGGCCGGGAGCTGTCCCGCGACAATCCGGCTGCCGAGGTGCTCAATCGCGCGGTGGTGGAGGCTGGTTGACATAGTCGTAAGCATAGTGCGGCGGAAGCTGAACGAACCGTCGTTACGGCGTGGACCGGCGGAGCGGCCGCGGGAATCATAGACTGTTTGTGACGCGCCATATTCAGCCACGTGGGCTCTGCTTTCCAGCAGCCCCCTGAAATACATATGGTTTATTGACAACCACTGATCCTCAGAAGAAAGTTTCCGCCCTCCGCGCGGGACGAAGTGCACTCGTTGCACAGAAATGAATGGGAGTTTTGATGTCAGCACACATCGGTGTCACAGGCCTTGCGGTGATGGGGGCCAACCTGGCCCGTAACCTGGCCCGGAACGGCTTCACGGTGGCCCTGCACAACCGGTCGGTCGAGAAGACAGACGCCCTGCTCGAGAAGCACGGCCAGGACGGCGACTTCATCCGCACCGAGACCCTGCAGGAGCTCGTCGACTCGCTGGAGAAGCCACGCCGCGTGCTGATCATGGTCAAGGCCGGCAAGCCGGTCGACTCCGTGATCGAACAGCTCGAACCGCTGCTGGAAGCCGGCGACATCATCATCGATGCCGGCAACTCCCACTACGAGGACACCCGCCGCCGCGAAGCAGCGCTCGCCAAGAAGGACCTGCACTTCGTTGGCATCGGTGTCTCCGGCGGCGAAGAGGGGGCCCTCAACGGCCCCTCGATCATGCCTGGTGGTTCCAAGGAGTCCTACGACGCCCTCGGCCCGCTGCTGGAAAAGATCGCCGCTCACGTCGACGGCAAGCCGTGCTGCGCCTGGATCGGCACCGACGGCGCCGGCCACTTCGTCAAGATGGTCCACAACGGCATCGAATACGCCGACATGCAGGTGATCGGCGAGGCCTTTGACCTGCTGCGCTCCGGCGCCGGCATCGAACCGGCCGAGCAGGCCAAGATCTTCGCAGAGTGGAACAAGGGCGACCTCGCCTCCTTCCTGATCGAGATCTCCGCCGAGGTCCTTGGCCATGTGGACGCTAAGACCGGCAAGCCGTTTGTGGATGTTGTGGTGGACGCCGCGGGCCAGAAGGGCACCGGCCGCTGGACCGTCATCTCCGCCCTTGAACTGGGCTCCCCGGTCTCGGGCATCGCCGAATCGGTCTTCGCCCGGGCACTGTCCTCACAGACGGAACAGCGGAAGCTGGCCCAGGAGCTGCTGGCCGGCGGCGAAGCCGGCGTCGAGGTCCCGGAGAGCTTTGTCGAGGATGTCCGCCAGGCGCTGTACGCCTCCAAGCTGGTCTCCTACGCGCAGGGGCTGGACATGCTCACCTCCGCTGCCACGGAATATGGCTGGGACCTGAAACTGGACGAGATCGCCTCCCTCTGGCGCGGCGGCTGCATCATCCGTGCCGAACTGCTCAAGGAGATCACAAAGGCCTACGCCGCGAACGAGAAGCCGGCCAACCTGCTGTTCGCCCCGGCCTTCACCACGGCGATCGCCGACGTCCTCCCGGCCTGGCGCCGGGTCGTCGCCACCGCCGTCCAGCTCGGCATCCCCGTGCCGGTGTTCTCCTCCTCGCTGGCCTACTACGACGGCCTGCGGCGCAAGCGCCTGCCGGCCGCCCTGATCCAGGGCCAGCGCGACCTCTTCGGTGCGCACACCTACGGCCGCGTCGACACCGAGGGTACCTTCCACACCCTCTGGGGCGAGGACAAGGCTGAAATTGAGGCAGTGGATACCCACTAGCTTCCGCCTCTGACCGACGGCCGGTGCTTCCCGCTACTCTGGGAGCACCGGCCGTTCGGTTTTCCCCGGATACCCGGCCGCCAGCCGTGGTCCCCAGTACCCGTCCCAGGAGTGCAGCAGATGAGCCAGCCCGTAGCATTCGTCACCGGAGCCTCCGCCGGAATCGGCTATGAGACGGCATGGAAACTCGCTGCCCGCGGTTTTACCGTGTATGCCGGGGCCCGCCGGGTGGAGAAGATGGCGCCCCTCAAAGCCCACGGTGTGAGCGTTGTTGCGCTTGACGTCACCAACGAGGACTCCATGACGGCGGCCATCGAACAGGTGATCGCGGTGCACGGCCGGGTTGATGTCCTGGTGAACAACGCCGGCTACGGCTCCTTTGGTTCACTCGAGGAAGTGGAGCTGGCAGAGGGGCGGCGGCAATTTGACGTCAACCTCTTCGGGCTGGCCCGGATGACCCAGCTGGTGCTCCCTGGAATGCGGGCCGCCGGGCGGGGGCGGATCATCAACGTGTCCTCGATCGGCGGAAAAATGTATGAGCCGCTGGGAGCCTGGTACCACGCCACGAAGTTCGCCGTCGAGGGCCTGAGCGATTCACTGCGGGTTGAACTCAAACCCCACGGCATCAACGTCTCCATCATCGAGCCGGCGGGAACGCAGTCGGAATGGGGCGCCATTTCCGGTGACAGCCTGCTGGCCACCTCCGGCCGCGGACCCTACATGGACCAGGCGAAAGTCGTCGCGGCTGCGCTGGCATCGACCGAGGGCTCCGCCATGTCCACCGCCGCGACCGTCATTGCCGACGCAATCGTCCACGCCGCGACGTCACCAAGGCCCAGGACCCGCTACCCGGTAGGCAAGGGTGCCCGGGCCATCCTGATGCTGCGACGGTTGTTGCCGGACCGGGCCTTCGACGTTGTCATCTGGAACATCTACAAACGGTTTCCCGCGTAACGCAGGCCAGCTGGCCGGCCCGGGAATCGGTGAGTACCGCCTAGATCCGGTATTCGATCAGGTATTCCGCCGGGTCGACGCCCGGTTTGGTCTCCCGCTGCGCGTCCCGGTGCCGCCAGGTGGCAGGCACTCCCGTGAGGATCGACTCTGCCGGGGCGTCCTTGACCACCACGGCGTTGGCACCCACGGCGCTGTCCCGGCCGATGGTGATGGGGCCAAGTATTTTGGCGCCGGCGCCGACCACGACCCGGTCCTCGATGGTGGGATGGCGTTTGACCTTGGCCAGCGACCGGCCGCCGAGGGTCACCCCGTGGTACAGCATCACGTCCTCACCGATTTCGGCGGTCTCGCCAATGACCACACCCATACCGTGGTCGATGAAAAAGCGACGGCCGATGGTTGCGCCGGGGTGGATCTCGATGCCGGTGCAGAACCTCGCCAGCTGGGAGATCAGCCGCGCCGGGAAGCGCAGCGCCGGGTCCTGCCACATCCGGTGCGTCAGGCGGTGCGCCCAGATCGCGTGCAGGCCGGAGTAGGCAAAGAAGTTCTCAAAGGAACCTCGAGCCGCCGGGTCGTGGGACCTGGCGGCGTCGAGGTCTTCCTTCAGCCTTGCGAAAAAGCTCACAAAGACCTTTCTACAAAAATCGTGGACAGTGGCCGGACTCAGCCGCGGATGTCGTCGTACAGCACCGTGGAAATGTAACGCTCACCGAAGTCGCAGACGATAGCAACAATCAGCTTACCGGCGTTCTCCGGCCGTTTGGCGAGCTCCAGGGCCGCCCAAACGATCGCGCCGGAGGAGATTCCGCCGAGGATGCCTTCCCTGACGCCGAGGTCCCGGGCCACGCGGACCGAGTCCTCAAGGGTGGCGTCCATAACCTCGTCGTAGACGTTTGTATCCAGGATTTCGGGCACAAAGTTGGCGCCGAGGCCCTGGATCTTATGCGGTCCCGGTGCGGCACCATTGAGGATGGCTGAGTCCTTCGGCTCGACGGCGATGATCTGCACGTCGGGCTTGCGCTCCTTGAGTACCTGTCCGACGCCGGTGACGGTTCCGCCGGTGCCAACGCCGGCGACGAAAATGTCCACCTTGCCGTCAGTGTCGGACCAGATCTCCTCGGCTGTCGTCTGGCGGTGGACTTCGGGGTTGGCCTCGTTCGCGAACTGCTGCGCCCAGATGGAATTCTCCGTGTTGGCGACGATCTCCTGGGCCTTTTCGACGGCGCCACGCATGCCCTCGGAGCCGGGCGTCAGCACAATCTCGGCACCGTAGGCGCGGAGCATCACGCGGCGCTCGGTGGACATGGTTTCCGGCATGGTCAGGATGACCTTGTAGCCGCGGGCAGCGCCGACCATGGCGAGGGCGATGCCGGTGTTGCCTGAGGTGCCTTCGACGATGGTGCCGCCGGGCTTGAGGGCGCCGGACTTTTCCGCAGCATCGACAATCGCAACGCCGATCCGGTCCTTGACGCTGTTGGCCGGATTGTAGAACTCCAGCTTGACCGCCACTGTGGCGTCAAGGCCTTCGGTCAGCCGGTTCAGCCGGACCAGCGGAGTGCCGCCGACCAGCTGGGTAACATCGTCATAGATCCGTGCCATGGGTGTCTGCACCTGTCTGTTGAGGGGGAATGCTGAGGTCAGCCTAACGAGGGCCCACAGGCCCTAGCTAAGCATTAAGCCATGAAGAGTAATATTTCCTGGCCTTGGCCAGCTTCGGATTGATGATCACCTGGCAGTAACCTTGCTCCGGGAATTTGCCGTAGTAGTCCTGGTGAATTTCCTCCGCCCGGTGGAACACCGGCAGCCGGCTGACCTCCGTGACAATCGGATGCGCCCACAGCGACTGGTTCCGTTCGATCGCCTCCTCGAAGAGGATCTTTTCCTCAGTCGTTTCGTAGAACATTGAGGAGCGGTACTGAGTGCCGACGTCGTAGCCCTGACGGTTCAGGGTTGTGGGGTCGTGGAGTGCGAAGAACATGTCCAGGATGATTTCCGCCGGGACGATCTGCTCATCGAACGTCACTGCCACCACCTCGGCGTGGCCGGTGGTTCCGGAGCAGACTGCGTAGTAGTCGGGGTTGCGGTCATGGCCGCCGGAGTAGCCCGAAACGACGGCGCTGACACCTTTGGTTTTCTGGTAGACGGCGTCGAGGCACCAGAAGCAGCCTCCGCCGAGGACAAAAGTTCTCATGTCCTCTTCAATGGTTGAAGGGCCCCGAAGATTCCCGGCGCCTGCAGGGGCCGCCGCCCAATAGGGTAAAAATGGGGGTATGGAACCTGTAAACACCGACGTTTCAGCCGGCCCTCTCGAAGGGACCGACGCTGCCGGCCATGGATCCGGGGAAACGGAGCGGCAGCCTACCCTGGGCATGATCCTGCTGGCCGCCGAGGAGCTGTGGCCCGAATCACTGGCCGAGGACTGGGATGAGGTGGGGCTTGTGGCCGGACGCCCCGCCGCCGGGGTGGGCAGGATCCTCTTCGCCGTCGATCCCACCCTTGAGGTGATCGAGGAGGCGATCGAGTTCGGCGCCGAGCTGCTCATCACCCACCACCCGTTGCTGCTCAAAGGTGTCACCTCGGTAGCCGCGACCACCGCCAAGGGCCGGGCCGTGCACCGCCTGATCGAAACCGGGACCGCCCTGCTGACGGTCCATACCAACGGCGATTCCGCCGTCGGCGGCGTCTCGGATGTGCTGGCCGATGCGTTGGGCCTGCAGAACGTTGCCCCGCTGTCTCCGGCGTCCAACGGGCTGCCCGAAGAGGGGATCGGGCGGGTCGGCGACCTGGCCGAACCACTCACCCTGGGCGAGTTCGCCGCCCGCGTGTTCGGCATCCTCCCGGCCGTCGCCGGGGGAGTTCGGGTGTCCGGGGACCGGGACGGGCTGGTGCGCCGCGTCGCCGTCTGCGGCGGGGCCGGAGATTCGCTCCTGGACGCGGTGCGGGCCGCCGACGCCGATGTTTACCTGACGGCCGACCTGCGGCACCATCCGGCGTCGGAAGCCCGGGAGGAGGCCGTCAACAACAGGCCCTACCTCATCGACGTTTCGCACTTCGCCAGCGAGTGGCTGTGGCTGCCTGCCGCCGCCGAGGCATTGGGCAACGTCCTGGGAGACCAGGGCCACAACGTGCAGATCCGGGTCAGCACCACCAACAGCGACCCGTGGGACTTCATTCTGACTCCGGGCTAAGCCTGGCGTGCGAGGTGCCCCGGGTGAGCTAGCGAGGCCGGGGAGTACGCTAGGCGCTAGAGTCTAGGGAGCGCCGACACGGCGCCCGGCTGCGGCCGGCAGGGATTTAGCGGAGGTAAATAGTGGCCAAGGCAGCACCGGCGGAACAGTTGAAGTTGCTCGAATTGCAGGGACTTGATGCGAAGCTCAAATCCCTGTCCAACCGCCGCCGAAGCCTTGAAAGCGACCCACGGATCACCGATCTTGAGGCTGCCCTCGGCGTGGCCAGCGGGGAACTTGGCGCCGCGAAGGTGGCGGTCCACGACGCCGAACTCGAGCTCAAGCGGGCCGAAGCCGACGTGGAGCAGGTCGCCTCCCGGATTGAACGCGACGAGGCCAGGCTCAACAGCGGCACCGGCCTGTCGAAGGACCTCGTGGCGCTGCAGCGTGACCTCGTGTCACTGAACAAGCGCCGCTCCGACCTTGAGGACATTGAGCTGGAAGTCCTGGAACGGCTGGACTCGCTCCGCCTGCGCCAGGCCGGCCAGCAGCAGATCGTTGACGACATTCAGGGCTCGTTCGGTTCCATCCGCTCCGAACTTGACGAGCGGCTCGCGGAGATCGCAGCCGAGGCAACTGTGGTGCGGGGCAATCGCGCCCAGTTCGCCGAAGGCCTGGATGCCGGCCTCCTGGCGGTCTACGAAAAGACCCTGGCGAAGCGCGGCGTGGGCGCGGCCCGGCTCTTCCACGGAACGTCCGAGGGTTCGGGTATGCAGCTGAGCCCGGGGGACCTCGCCGAGATCAAGGCTGCGGCCGAGGACGAAGTGGTGTTCTGCCCGGATTCCGGCTGCATCCTGGTCCGCTCGTCCGAATGGGTGTAACCACAAACTGACTCGCAGCAGGGGTCGTTTTGAGCGCTCAAAACGACCCCTGCTGCGAGCTAGTTGGGCAGGATCAGGTTGAGGGTGTGCGGCTTCCGGGACGTGCCCTCGACCAGTTCCGCTGTCCACTTTTCGGCCGCGGCTTTCTGCAGCCGGGCGGGAGTCTGCGGTGCCGGACCCCGCCGGCTCAGCAGGTGCCGGGCGAGCTCGCCACGGGTGTGCTTGGCGAAGTGGCTGACGACCTTCCGGACGCCTTTGGCCTCGGTAAACACGTTCACGGCCACGGTCTGCGGCGGCGGCGGAGCCCACGCGGCGGCGTACGTGCTGGAACGGCAGTCCACAAGCAGTTCGCCAGCGGTGACGGTCGCGAGCGCCGCGCTGAGGTGCGGCTTCCAAAAAGATGCCAGGCGTCCGACGTCGGGCAACGCAGCGGCCATTGACAACCGATACGCCGGCACCCGGTCCCCGAAGTGGATGGCACCCCAGAGTGCCGAAATGACCAGCACGGAAGCGTCCGCTCTTTTCCGCTGCGAAGGCGTGAGGCTGTTGTAGTCCAAGGCGTCGTAAAGCACCCCTGAGTAGACCTGGTGGGCCGGGGCTGCCGGTTCGGCGTGCAGCCTGGTGTTCCGCTCGACGTCGGCCCAGAGGGAGGCGCCAACGCCCAACAGCGCCAGGGCGTCCTCGTGGGCGCTGACCGTACCAAGGCCCGCCAGCACCTTGGCACGGTAGCTGTTCAATTCGGGGAAGCTCAAGGTGGCCCAGTCGACGGCGTCGCCGGCCGTGGCGGGAGTCTTGCCTTCGGAGGGCGGCAGCAGAATCAGCACCGTCCAAGCTTAGCGGCGCGTCCTGCGCGGGCCGGCCGCCGGCAGCTTCCGACCGAAGTTCAGGCCAGGTTCCGGCCCAGGAAGGACAAGACCTCGGGGAGGATGGAGCGCCAATAGCCGGAGTCGTGGCCGCCGGGCTGGAAGCCGCCCTCGACGGCGCCCGGGAGCCCCTCCCGGTACTGGCGAACCGTTCCGGCAAGGGTGTCCGCGGTCCCGCAGTCGATTCGTTTGGGCAGCGCTGCGAGTCTTGGGCGGAGCGCGAACACGTTATGGGCCGCAAAGTCGTCCGGACCGTCGAAGGCGCTGTCGGTGCGCGGGTCGTAGTGGTCCCAGAGAGCCGGACTCATGGCTGCGACGGCCCGTACACCGGGCAAGCGGCCCTGCGAGGCGAGCAGCAGCGAACCGAAGCCGCCCATCGAGAGGCCAAAGAGGCCGATCCGGCCAAGGTCGTACCCCTGGCCGCCGAGGAACGGAATGAACTCCTGGATCAGCATTGCCTGGGTGTCGCTGCCGTCAGCGCGGGGGTGCCACCAGCTGTTTCCGCCGTCCACGGCGGCTATCCCGAAGGGCAGACCGCCGGCGTCGAGGTGCCGCCGAAGCGCCTCGTGGGCGGCCAGTTCCTCCAGCAGCACCGTGTGGCTGCCGCCGAGACCGTGCAGGAATACCGCCAGCGGCAGATCGGGCCGCGCCGCGCCGGGCGGGGCTTCGGGGGCGGCCAGTGACCAGCCGGTGCTGATTCCGGGGCGGAACACCGAAACAAATGATCCCGTCCTGGTCCGGACGGTCAACGGGACAGCAGGCGTCCGGGTCGAACCCGCCGTCGGGTTCGCCTGCCCACCCGCGGGACCCGCAGGCGGCGCCGGCGGTGGCGCGGCAGGGGACGGGATTCCGGGAGCGCAGGCTGCCAGGGCGGACGCACCCACTCCGATTCCCGCCAGCTCCAGCAAACGGCGCCGGCTCAGTTCTGACGCGTCCATTCCCCGATCATAGGCCCGGCGCCGGAGGTGTTGCCGGGCCGGCCCGCAGTGACCGTAGAATAGACGGCGGATGGGTTGACTAGGCGGCCGCGCGTCACGCAAGTGGCTCGAGGAACGTCCGGGCTCCGCAGGGCAGGGTGGTGGGTAACGCCCACTCGGGGTAACCCGCAGGCCAGTGCCACAGAGAACAGACCGCCTGCGTGCCGGGTGTGCTTGCACAGCCGGCAGGGCAGGTAAGGGTGAAACGGTGGTGTAAGAGACCACCAGCTTCCCGGGTGACCGGGAAGGCTAGGTAAACCCCACCCGGAGCAAGGCCAGACAGGACACGTTTGAGGGCTGCCCGCCCGAGTGTCCGGGTAGGCTGCTGGAGGGCGCCGGCAACGGCGTTCGTAGATGGATGGCCGCTATTCCTGTGCTGGCAACGGCGCGGGAACACAGAACCCGGCGTATCGGTCAACCCATCCACCCACACCACCGGTTAGGCCGCGTAACGACAAACCCCGCGGCGCGCTGCGGTGCGCGCTGCCGCGCACCCGCCGCGCACCAAAAAAGCGGTGGCCGGCACCGAAAGGTGCCGGCCACCGCCGGTATGGACCAATGGCAGTGTTAGGCCTTGGCCTTCCGCTTCACCCAGCCCCAGACGCCGGTTGCCACAAAGAGGATCAGGCCAACGACGGCCAGCCAGAGAAGGCCCTTGACGACAAAGCCGAGGACGGACAAAACGAGCCAGATGATAAGTAGAGTGATTATTAGTCCCATAGGAACATCCTAGAGGGTAGCGGGCAGCTGCTTAGGCCGGAGGGCGCCAGAGCCCGGCGTCGCAGCTGTCCTGCGTTGGGTGTGCCGGTGGGCACGACGGGCTAACCCGGGCCGCGTGTGAGTCATTTCACGCGTAACGGGGCACCGGTCCCTTCCGGGCCGCCGGTAGAATGGAAGACGAACGTAGATGTTCTGCCGTCGGGTCTGCGTTCGCAGCCGGCGGCTTTCGTTTTGCTTGACACGTGCGCCCGGGGTGGACCGAATCCCCGGAGCCCAGGTTCCGGACACCCTCCGGCAGCCGACTTCCGCATACGGCGCCGTATGTGGTGGATTTTAGGAAGGTATTTCTGTGAGCCAGACGTCAGATTCTTGTCTTGATACGTGGATGGGCCGGGAGGCGCTCGCCGAGGCCATGATCCCGGTGATCGGCCGGCTGTACCGCGAGAACAACGTGGTGACGTCCATCCACGGCCGCAGCATGATCAACAAGTCCACCATGAACATCCTGAAGGCACACCGCTTCGCCCGTCGGATGAGCAAGGAAGAACTGCGTCTTGAGGAGACCGCCCCGCTGCTGGACGCCCTGACCACGCTGGACCTCGGCGCCGCAGCCATCGACGTCGCCCGCCTCACCGAGAAGTACCGCGTCGAGGGCAAGGGTGCCACCCTGGACGAGTTCCTCCGTGCGGAGCTGGCCGATGTTGTGGGCAAGCGCGGCGCCGACGACCGCACCAGCACCGACGTCGTCCTCTACGGATTTGGCCGCATCGGCCGGCTCCTGGCCCGGCTCCTGATCGAAAAGGCCGGCGGCGGGCATGGGCTGCGGCTGCGCGCTATTGTGGTCCGCCGCGGTTCGGACAATGACCTTGCCAAGCGTGCCAGCCTGCTGCGCCGCGACTCGGTCCACGGTTCCTTCGAAGGCACCATCAAGGTGGACCTCGAAAACGACACCATCACCGCGAACGGCGTTCAGATCCAGGTCATCTACTCGGACAACCCCGCCACCATCGACTACACCGCCTACGGCATCCACAACGCACTCGTCGTCGACAACACGGGACGCTGGCGCGACGCCGACGGACTCTCCCAGCACCTCAAGAGCAAGGGCGCATCCCGGGTTCTGCTAACTGCTCCGGGCAAGGGCGAGCTGAAGAACATCGTTCACGGCATCAACCACGCAACGATCACCGATGCGGACAGGATCGTCTCCGCGGCTTCCTGCACCACGAATGCCATCACTCCTGTCCTGAAGGCGATCAACGACCGGTACGGCGTCGTTCACGGCCATGTGGAGACCGTCCACTCCTTCACCAACGACCAGAACCTGATCGATAACTTCCACAAGGGTGACCGGCGCGGACGCTCCGCCGCCCTGAATATGGTGATCACCGAGACCGGGGCGGCCACGGCAGTGGCGAAGGCACTCCCGGAGCTGCTCGGCAAGCTGACGGGAAGTTCCATCCGGGTGCCCACCCCGGACGTGTCCCTGGCCATCCTGAACCTGAGCCTGGAAAACGGCACCACCAAGGATGAGGTCAACGACTACCTCCGGGAAATGTCGCTGCACTCGGAGCTGCGCAAGCAGCTCGACTACATCGATTCGCCGGAGGTTGTCTCCACCGACTTCGTCGGCTCACGCCGGGCAGGAATAATCGACGGCCTTGCCACCATCACCAACGACAAGAACGTTATCCTCTACGTCTGGTACGACAACGAGTTCGGCTACAGCTGCCAGGTGGTCCGCGTTATGGAGGAAATGGCCGGCGTGAACCCGCCGTCGTTCCCCGCCAAGGACGCGGCTGCCACCCTGCAGGCAGCCGGTCTTCGCGTTGAGGTCACCGCCTGACCGGACATTTCTGAACTCTGTGGCGCATTCCCGGCCGGTCCGCTGGAATCGACCTGGAATGCGCACCACAATGGTTCAATGGAACAAAACCCGGCAGTAGACCACGAAACCACTCTTGAACACGCGTTGGACGTCGCGCACCGGAACGTTAAGGAAGCCAAGCGGCTCCTCGACGATGCACGCACCAAGTATGCGGCCGGGGAGGTAGACGAGGCGCGGGTCCAGCAACTCGAATCCCTGATGTCCCTCGCCAACGAGGACCTTGTGCGGGTGACGAAGGAGAACTAGCCGGGCACCTGTCCTCCACACTGTGGAAAACTGCGGCGGCGGCGGAGACCGGATTTAGCCTTCAGGGGTGGAAGGAAGTCGTCCCGCCCCGGAACGGACCGGCACCCGGCAGTGTGCCCTGGTGCGGGTGTGACCCGGACATGGCCGGAATTCCGGCAGTCACGACGGCGGTCCCGCCAGGCGTGGGCCCTGCTTGCCGCAGTGGCCCTCGCCGTAGCAGCGGGGCTCGGCTGGTTTTTCACCGCCGGGCAGTTCGCGGCTGTGGAACCCCCCGGAGGGGGGCCCGGCGAGGCGCCGGTGCTGGCGGCGCGCTGGATGAATGCGGTCGCTTCCGTGCGTCCCGTTCCGGCTGGCTCCGCTGCTGTGCTGCTCGAAACGCTGGCGGTCAAGGGCCGGGCAGCCCGGGCCGACTATGACCGCGGGGCATTCGGCCAGGCATGGCTCGACGTGGACCTGAACGGTTGCGATACCCGAAACGACATCCTTCGCCGCGACCTTTCGGACCTCGAGTTCACCGGGGGATCCACCTGCCAGGTGGCCGCCGGAACGCTCCGGGAACCATACACCGGCCAGCAGATCAGGTTCCGGCGGGGAAGCGGGAGCAGCAAAGACGTACAGATCGACCATGTTGTGGCCCTGGGCGACGCCTGGCAGAAGGGTGCCCAGCAGTTGAGCGCCGGGCAGCGGGAGCATCTGGCAAACGATCCGCTGAACCTGATCGCCGTCGACGGGGCTGCGAACCAGGACAAGAGTGCATCCGACGCCGCGACCTGGCTTCCACCGAACAAGGCCTTGCGTTGCCACTACGTGGCCCGGCAAATATCGGTCAAGGCTGCCTACCTGTTGTGGGTCACCCCGGCGGAGAAGGAGGCCATAAAACGGATCCTCGCCTCCTGTCCCGAACAGCAGACTGTTGTGCCGGCTGCCCGGTAGGCTGCGTGCGCCCGGCCGGATGACCGCGCGGTCCTGGTGTGGCTCCGGACGAGCTTCAGGACACGGCGGTGTCCGCCCCGGAAAGGCAGCTGGAGTGACTTTGAGCTGTTGACCCTGAGCTGGCTGGCCAAGCGGCTCCCTCCCCTCCCCGGGAAGAACCGGCACGGGCCGCAGCGTGCTTAGATGGTGAGCCTGACGGGGCCGGCTGTTGCCGGACCGCCGCATGCTTCGCTGCCGCCCACCCTGGTCCAGTCCAGCTGTACTTCGCGCCGGGCCAGGACGCCGCCGCCTGCGGCGTAGCGCACCGAACAGACGTCCTCCGCGCAGAACTCGACCAGGCTCACCAATTGAGAATTGCCGTCCAGGGTCACACTCAGGGAGTTGAACCACGCAAGGGCAGGGCAGGGCGTTGGCGCGGAGCCCGAGCAGCCGGCCGTTCCCGCAGCAAACAGCATCCCGAGCGCCAGGGGAGCCGGTCGCAGCTTCACTCTGCGGGGATCCCGTCGGCGGCGGCCCGGATGTTGAGTTCGGCCTCCAGGCGTTCGACCTCATCGCGGCGGCAAAGTTCGGTGGCCGGTGTGGTCACCGTAGCGCTCCCGGCAGCCACCGCGGCCCGGAGCGACTCCGCCAGGGTGCGGCCCTGGGCCAGCCGGAGCACAAAAGCGGCGAGGAAGCTGTCCCCGGCTCCGACGGTGCTGCGAACGTGCACCCGCGGTACGGCCAGCCGAAGGATCCCGGACTCCGAGGCGAGTACGGCTCCTTCGCCGCCAAGCGTCAAGGCGACGTGTTCCGCGGCGCCGTCAGCAACCAACGCCGCGGCAGCCTCGACTTCGCTCTCTTCGCCCTCCAGAGTTGTGCCAAAGTGCAACCCCAGTTCACGGCGGCTTGGCTTCACCAGGAATACCCCCTCGGCGAGGGCTTCGGCCAGCGCCGGACCGGACGCGTCGACGATGCAGCGCGCACCATGCAGCTTCGCCAGCCGTGCCACGCGGGCGTAGAAGTCGTCCGGAACCCCCGGCGGGAGGCTGCCGCTGGCCACGATATAGCCGCCGGCGGGCAGTGAATCCGCCACCAGTGCCAGGCACAAACGCCATTCGGCCTCAGTCAATTCGGGGCCCTGGAGGACAAAACGGAACTGCTTGCCGGTGGTGGTCTCATCGACCGTGAAGTCCTCCCGGGTATTGCCGTGGATCGGCACGGCGAGGGTGGGAACGCGTTCGGCCTCGATCAGCCTGCGGTATGCCTCTCCGGTGGGTCCGCCGGCGGTGTAGATGGCCAGGGTGCGGCCGCCCAGGCGCTGCACCACCCGCGAGACATTGACCCCGCCGCCGCCCGGGTCCAGGCGGCTGGCGCCGCACCGCATCTTGTGGCCGCTGATGACATGCTCCGTGGCAGTACTGATGTCCAGCGCGGGATTTACGGTGAGTGTGAGGATCGGCTGCATCGGCGTAGGTCTGTGGTCTGGCATGGCCTAAGCATAGGGCTGCGCACCGCCGGTGTACCCGGCCGGACGGCCCCTTGTGGGCGGTCCTTTGCTCGGCAAGAATGGGCACGGCAGGGCACGCGGCAGGAGATCCCGCCGCGGAAGGTGGAACGGGGACCATGGCACATCGCAAGGCCGGCGGCGGCAAGGCTGGCTCCGGCACGTCACAGGATGATCGCAAGCGAGCCAAGGGAGATGCCGCCGGACACTCCGGGCGATTGCCGCTCGGCGTCTACGAGGCCGAGCTGTCCCGGCTCCAGGCTGAACTCGTTTCATTGCAGGAATGGGTCCGCAGCACCGGAGCGCGAGTCCTGGTGATTTTCGAGGGACGCGACGCCGCCGGCAAGGGCAGCGCCATCAAGCGGGTGACCGAATACCTGAATCCTCGGGTTGCCCGGATTGTGGCGTTGCCCGCCCCGACGGACCGGCAGCGCGGCGAATGGTATTTCCAGCGTTATGTGGAGCATCTTCCCGCGGCCGGGGAGATCGTCCTGATGGACCGCTCCTGGTACAACCGAGCCGGCGTCGAACATGTGATGGGATTCTGTACGCCAGCGGAACACAAGCGTTTTATGGCCCAATGCCCCGTCTTTGAACGCCTGCTGATCCAGGACGGTATTCTGATGTTCAAGTACTGGTTTTCGATCAGCCATGCGGAACAGGAACGCCGGTTCAAATCGCGTCTGGATGATCCGATGCGGCAATGGAAGCTTTCGCCGATGGACCGGGAAGCGATCCTCCGTTGGGAAGACTATTCACGGGCCAAGGACGACATGTTTATGCAGACGGACACCGCCGACTCGCCCTGGTATGTAGTCGAGGCCGAGGACAAGCGCCGGGCCCGGATCAACATGATCGCCCATCTGCTCGCCGGGATCGACTACACCGAGGTTCGGACGGAGCCCGTGACGCTGCCGGAACGGCCGCGGGCGGTCAACTACACCCGGCCGCCACGGGAATTGTTCCGCTACGTTCCCGATCATGCGGCCATCCTGCTGAAGTCCGGGCACGGCTAACGGGGCACAGCCGGCGGGCCGCAGCGGCTGATGCCCGGCCGGGGCGGCTCGGTAGGCTGGGAGGATGTCGAATGAATTTCTGTTAAGCCTTGCCGGGATCGCCGGTGTGCTGCTGGTAATCCGGCTTCTGGCCCCGGCAGTCCCGCATGCCCGGCTGGCCCGGCGCGTCACTCCGGGTGAGCTGGTGCTTGCGGTGGCCGGAGTCGCGGGCCTGGTACTTCATTGCGGTGCGATGTTTTTCGGGTCAGTCGTCGCGGCAATACCCGGCACGGCACCCGTGATCGCCCAGATCAACGCAATGGGCACGGCGAGCATACTCTGGTATGTGGTGCCTGCGGCGTTACTTCTTGCCGGCCTTCGGCGGCAGCAGTTTTTTGCCGTGGTGGTGCTCGCCGTCGCCCTGCTGGCCGTCGGAGTCACCATGTACAACGGGGCCCCGCTTGCGACGCATCTGGTCACGATCTACGCCGCCGCCGTGGTGATCGCAGCCATCATGTTCCTCCTGGTCCTGCCGCCGCGGTTCGGCCGCACGGGCACACCAGCCAAACCCGTTTCCTAAGGCTGCGGCTCGGGCTGCCAGGGGGCCACGCCGCCGGGTTTGCCCAACATTGGCCGGCCGCACTGGCGTGCCGGCCGGGAACCGCCGGTGCAATACCGGACCCGGGCGCAAAGGTCGGGAGACCGGCGGACACCTTCGCGCAGGCCGCCCTAATGCCCGAAGGGGTCCGGATCCACACCGGGCATCCAGGTCAGGCCAGGGACGCCCCAGCCGCTCTTTTTGGCTTGTTTCTTGGCTTGGCGCGAATACCGGTCGATCAGCTTGTTGACGTACAACTTCCCGTCGAGGTGGTCGAATTCGTGCTGGATCACGCGCGCGAACCAGCCGGTCGCCTCGAAATCAACGGGGTTGCCGTCGCCGTCGAAGCCCTGTACCCGGGCCCATTCCGCCCGCTTCAGCGGATACTGCCCGCCGGGGAAGGACAGGCAGCCTTCCTCCTCCTCGTCCGGATCCGGCAGCGCGCCGGAAATCTTCGAGAGGGTCAGCACCGGGTTGACGACGGCGCCGGACGGCGGGGCGCCGTCGTCGTTGTCGTATTTGTAGATAAAGAGCCGTTTGCCGACGCCGACCTGGGGCGCGGCGAGACCGACGCCGTTGGCGGCGTCGTTGGTCTCGAACATGTCCGCGATGAGTGTCCGGAGCTCGTCGTCGAAGGCTGCAACCTCAGCTGCCCGGCGGTGCAGTACGGGCTCGCCCCAGATCGTAATGGGCAGAACTGTCATGTCAGAAACGTTCCTCTGTGCTAAGTGGTGGCGGGTCAGCCGGCGATGGTGCGGCCGACGACGTCGCGCATAATTTCGTTGGTGCCGCCGAAGATGGTCAGCAGCCGGGCGGCGAGGTAGGCCTGCGCCACCGGGTATTCCAGGATGTAGCCGTAGCCGCCGTGCAGCTGCAGGCAACGGTCCGTGACGGACTTTGCCCGCTCGGACGCCCAGAGTTTAGCGCGTGCGGCGGTCGCGGCGTCGAGCTCTCCGGCATTAAAGGCCTGGATGGCCCTGTCAACGTACGTTTCGGTGACCTCGACCTCGGTGAGGATGTCGGCCAATTCGAAGCGGCTGTTCTGGAAATCGATGATCCGCTCGCCGAAGGCATTGCGGTCCCTGGTGTACTGCACGGTCGACTCGTAAACGGCACGCACGACGGCGGAGCTCGCCACCGCGATGGCCAGTCGGCCCTGGGGGAGCTGCTCCGCGCAGTACTGCAGGCCCTTTCCTTCCTCACCGACGAGGTCGGCGTGCGGGACGCGGACGTTGTCGAAGAACAGTTCCGCTGTGTCCGAGGCTTTCAGCCCCATCTTGTCCAGCTGCTTGCCGGTGTTGTAGCCCTCGCCCTTCCGGACCATAAACAGGGAGAAGGAGTTGTGGTTTCCGCGGCCGGTGCTGCCGTCGCTGCGGGCCAGGACCAGGGCGGCATCACCGGAGATGCCGTTGCCAATGAAGGTCTTCTGGCCGCTGATCAGCCAGTCATCGCCCTCGCGCACGGCTTTAGTGCGGATGCCGCGGAGGTCCGATCCGGCACCTGGCTCCGTCCAGGCAACCGAGGTGACCGTTTCGCCGGAGACCATGCCGGGTAGCCAGCGGCTTTTCAGCTCCTCGGAGCCGTAGGCCAGCAGGTGGGGGAGGACCATGTCATCGTGGAGATGGAAGGCCAGGCCGACGGCGAGGTGGTTGCTCCTGGCGAATTCCTCATCCAGCACGGCGCGGAAGCGGTAGTCGTTCATGCCCAGGCCGCCGAACTCCTCCGGCACGGCCAGTCCCAGCAGGCCCTGTTCACCGGCGGCGGTCCACAGGGCCCGGGACATCATGTGGTCCGTGTCCCACTGGGCGTAGTGCGGCGCTACGGCCCGGGTGTTGAACTCGGCAGCCATCTCACGGAACATCTCGTGGTCTTCTTCAAAAATCGTGCGCTTCATCGCGTTTCCTTTCGTTCACGGTTCCATGGACAGACAACAAAGGCCGCACCGGATATCCGGTACGGCCTTCGTCTAAGGTCGGACACTTACTGCCGTCCTTGATGAGGGTGAGCGACGGGGGTTGAACCCGCGACCTCCTGGACCACAACCAGGCGCTCTGCCAACTGAGCTACGCCCACCATGTGCCCCGCCATGCCTTCCGGCGGACCGGCTGGCTGAAAAGGCAACGACAAATAGCTTACCTGCTCTTCGGGGCCGCTTGTGCCACTTTTTGGGTTTTCGCCAAAAATTTCCGCAAACGTGGCGCAGATTACTCCGCAGCGGCTACGTCGCCGGCTGCCCGGAAGGGGTCTGGGCAGCGGATTCCCCGGCCGTTCCCGTGATGCTGCTGGCGATCCGCCGTGCGGTGACGCTGTCCGGACCCGGAGCCGGCACAAAGACAGCCTCACGGTAGTAGCGCAGTTCATCAATGGAATCCTGGATGTCGCCCAGCGCCCGGTGGCCGCCGAGCTTGGCGGGGGACTGGAAGTAGGCCCTGGCGAACCAGCGTCGGGAGAGTTCCTTGATGGTGCTGACGTCGATCACCCGGTAGTGCAGGTGCTCCACCAGTTCCGGCATGTCCCGGGCCAGGAAGACGCGGTCGGTGCCGACCGAGTTGCCGCCCAGCGGCGCCTTCTTGGGATCCGGCACCCACTTCCTGATGTAGTCCAGGACGATGCCCTGGGCTTCCGCCATCGTCTTGCCGTGTGGCAGCTCCGCCAGGAGCCCGGAACGGGTGTGCATGTCGCGGACAAAGTCGTTCATCTGCGCGAGGGCCGCGTCGTCGGGTTTGATAACGACGTCGACGCCGTCACCGAGGATATTCAGCTCAGAGTCCGTCACCAGCGCGGCTACCTCGATGAGGGCGTCGTCCTTGGTGTCCAGGCCGGTCATTTCGCAGTCGATCCAGACAATGCGTTCATTAGATATAGGCACGCGCCCAGCCTACCGTTTCGTCGCCCGCGGGCGGTCCGGTGCTAGGATTTCGGGTACGCGGGCGACGGAATTGTTTGTCTCCGCGGCGTGCCCCGGGCCCGTTCCAACGGCCGGCAGCGGGTGGAATGAGCCCCACAACAGATTGGACGATCCTGAGATGACGGCGCCTGTGCCTGCGGCGGGGAAAGCGGCTGCCGGCACGTTCCCGGCGGCAGCCGTTGCTGAGGTTGACAATGCACGTTCGCCGCTGCTGGCGGGATTCATCGGCTCCCTTTTTATGGCGATCGGTTCCCTCGGCGTGGGCTGGCTGGCGCCCGCCTCGGACCTCCGCCGCGTCCCGCTGTTCATTTGGATGCGCACCGAAGCAATCGGGGTTGGCCTGTGCATTGTGCTGCTCGCCGTCGGCGGGATGCTCCTGGTCCGGTCCTGGCTCAGGCTTGGCCAGCGCGTGCGGGTGTGGGGTGCGCAGGCACGCAGGGCGACCCTGCAGGCGGTGGCGCTGTGGGGGCTGCCCATGATGTTCTCGGTCCCGCTGTTCAGCCGCGACGTCTACGCCTATATCGGGCAGGGCCGCCTGATGGTGGAGGGCTTCAACCCCTACGAAAACGGCATCTCCGCGCTGTCGAACTATTTCCAGCTTGGGGCCGACAAAATGTGGACCGAGGCGCCGGTGCCTTACGGACAGCTCTTCCTTTGGATCGAGCAGTTTGTGGTCTGGTCCACCAACGTGCACCCCGAGGCCAGCATTATGCTCTTCCGCCTTGCCGCGCTGGCGGGGATTGTGCTGTGCATCGTCTACGTGCCCAAGCTCGCCGAACTCCACGGTGTTAACCCGCACCGCGCGCTGTGGCTGACCGCCGCCAATCCGCTTTTCCTCACCAACTTCATCGCCAGCGTCCACAACGACGCCCTGATGATCGGTCTGGCCCTGGCCGGGCTGTACTACTGCGCGACCCGGCGCGTCATCCTCGGCCTGGTCCTGGTGACCCTGTCCGTCTCGGTCAAGCCCATCACCATCGTTTTCCTGCCCTTCATTGGTTTGCTCTGGGCCGGGAAGAACGCCGGCTGGCCGCGGAAATTCGTTTTCTGGGGGCTCACCGCCGGCATCAGCCTCGCCCTGTTGTACGCCATGAGCCTGGTCAACGGCTTCGGCTTTGGCTGGATTAACGGCCTCTCCGCGCCGGGCAGCATCTGGATCTGGTACGCCCCGGTCGGGCTGCTGGGCCTGGTGGTCGCCTCGATCTTCAACGCCTTCGGACTCGACGGCTGGGGGCTGGCCAAATGGGTCTACGACGCCGGTAAGCTGCTTGCGCTCGGCATCATCGCCTGGCAGATCTTCCGCGGCGACTACGACCGCCTGATTCGGCGGCTCGCGCTGGCGTTCGCCGCCGTCGTTATCCTCGCCCCGATGATCCAGTCCTGGTACGTGGTGTGGCTGATCCCGCTCTTCGCCCTCACCGGCATCCGGGACGACTGGCAGGTCAAGGCGCTCTACTTCATCGTGTCGTTCTTTATGGTGTACGCCATCTCGGACCAGCTGGAAGTGTTCCCGTACCTGCAGACAGCCGATCTGGGCCTGGCGTTGGCCCTGGCCCGGAATGCCGCGGCGATCATCGCCCTGCTGTTTGCCCTGTACCTGATCTTCCTCGACCCCAAGACCAAGCTGCTCTTCAGCAAAACAGAGGAACCAGTCAGCGGCCGCCCGATCATTTAAGCTTCCGGAGGGCTTCCCGCAGGGAGAGCGGGCTGAGCTCTTCGCGGTGCCGTGCCGCGAACTCCCGGACCCATTTCGGATCCGTGCCGGCGTAGTCACGCAGGGCCCAGCCAATTGCCTTCCGGATGAAGAATTCCCGGTCGGCCAGATTGGGCTCGATAACTGCTGCCAGCAGGGCACGATCCGTTGCGGATTTGGCGCCCAGCTGGGCCGTGATGGCGGCGCGCCGGATCCAGAAGTCCGGGTCGGTACTCCAGCGGCGCAGCGCGGGGGACACCTGCCCCGGGTGTGTCTGCAGCAGATCGCACAGCCGGTGCGACACTCCGTCCACCAGGTCCCACCAGGCTCCGCTGCGGATAATTTCCTCGTAGACCGGCAGCATGCCCAACTCACCGGTGGCCAGCTTGAGGCCAGTGAGATCGATGGCCGCGGGGCGTTCTTCACGCCAGTTTGCGCTGCGCCACAATTCCAGGACGCCGGAGAGCAAGTCCTCAAGGGAGCCGGGAGGCAGTTCGCCGGCGGCTGCCTTGACGATCCGACGGATCTCGGGAACCCGGACCCCCAGCGAGGGCAATCCGGACTTCAGGTAGGCCTGCGCCCTGGCTGCCCGCGCGGGATCTGCTGCCGCCTGCAGGCGGGAGCGGATCGCGGACAGAAGTTCAGCGGTGGCCATAAGGACACTTTAGCTACGCTCCGGCGGGCCCTAGAGTGGAGCTCATGTCAATGATCAAGACGCCCGCCGAAATTGCCCTGATGCGCGAAGCCGGCCGGGTAGTGGCCATCACGCTGCAGCGCGTCCGTGAGGCCGCCGCAGTTGGTGTGTCCCTGAAGGAACTGGACGAGGTGGCCGCGGCGACTATTGCCGCCGCCGGGGCAACACCGGCGTTCCTGAACTACAAGCCACGGTGGGCCGCTGTGCCGTTTCCCGGCGTGATCTGCACGTCCGTCAACGACGCCGTGGTGCACGGCATCCCGAACGGCTACCGGCTCCAGGACGGTGACCTGCTCAGCGTGGACTGCGGCGCGTTCCTTGAGGGCTGGTGCGGCGACGCTGCCATAAGCTTTATCGTCGGCACCGCCGACCCGGCGGACCAGGCGCTGATTGATGCAACGGACGCGGCACTGGCCCGGGGCATCGAGGCCGCGAGGATCGGCAACAAGATGGGGGACCTGGGCTACGCCGTCGGCGGTGCATCACGCCGCGCAGGGTACGGGATGCTGGCAGACCACGGCGGCCACGGAATCGGCACGACCATGCACGCGGATCCGCACGTTCCCAACGACGGCCGGCCCGGCCGCGGCATCAAGCTGACTGAAGGTCTTGTCATCGCCATCGAGCCGATGCTGATCCTGGGCGGCAACGATGAGTACTTCCACGACGATGACGAATGGACGCTTCGCTCGGCCAACGGCCGCCGTGCCGCACACAGCGAACACACCGTCGCGATCACAAAAGACGGTCCGCTGATCCTGACCCGGCCCTAGATGGTGGTGGCGGGCAAGCCGGGGCGGCGGGGCGTACGACGGCGAGTCCCGGCATTGCGTCGCCGGGGCCGGACGTTATCAGCGGGTATGCGTCCCCGTGCCGGCACGTCGGCCGACGCGCTGGCGGTGCGCGGCGAGCCGCAGCTGAATGATGCGGGCGGCTCCGGCGATGGCGACCAGCACGCCGCCGCCAACTGCCGCGATGAACAGTGCAATGCCGAGCGGCACCGAGCCCTCCAGGCCAAAGAACTTCACAAGGACATATTCCTGGTTCTGCAGGATAAAGGCGATGAGCAGGATCAGCACGACCAGTGCTGCGGCGACAGCTGCCCAGACCATACCCGCACGGGTAACCCGGCGCGGTTCCGTGGCGGGCGCCGATGCCTCGGGCTGGTGCGGCAGCGGCGTGTCCTTGTGTTCCGGCGGCCTCGCGGGGCTGGCCGGAATCGTGACAGGGGCGGAGGCCCGTTCGGTGCCGGTTGCCGGCGGCTCTGCAGGGTTCCCCGCCGGTCCGGACGCGGCGGGGGCCGATTCCGGGTAGCGGGGGGTCCCGGCGTCGTTGGTATCGTGGGGATCAAATTCCCGGGGTGTCTGCGTCATGGCGGCGTACCTTTCGTTGCGTGCGGGCGCGCCGTCATGCCTGGCGCCGTGCTTGTGTACTAATACTAAGTGTGCTGATCGCAGAAGGTCGACGTGCGGGCCGAGGACGTGCCGGAACCGCGCCCGCTCTGATGCTGCCGGGGTGAGCGCGTCTGGCCAGTGTGCGGGCCGAGGACGTGCCGGAACCGCGCCCGCTGCCGAAAAGTGCGGCCCTGACCTGCGGAACGTTCCGGCAGGCCAGAGCCGCACTCTGGTGCCCCAGGAGGGAATCGAACCCCCGACCGGCGGATTAGAAGGCCGCTGCTCTATCCCCTGAGCTACTGGGGCAAGACGGCATAACTGCCGGCTGCTGCCGGGAGATGCCTCCACGAGTTTACCGTGCCCTCAGAGTGTCCGCTGTCAGGAACACCCGGTAGCCCGGACAGTGCAGCCGACACCCCGCTGGGGCCGGATCCGGGTTTTCCACATGGCCCCTTTTGCTCCTCGCGGAGTCCGCTTCCCGGCGCGATGCTGAAGGAGTCGGCTAGGCACAACATTTCGAGACAGGACATGAGCATGAGTGACAACATCACGGTCCGTGGCTTCGTCGCCACGGAGATCACGAGTTCGACGACGCCGGGTGGGGTGGCGACGGCGAAATTCCGCATCGGGTCCACCGAACGGCGGTACGACCGCGCCACGAACGCCTGGGTGGACGGCAACACCAACTGGTTTACGGTCCAGGGCTACCGGCAGCTGGCAGGAAACATCGGTTGCAGCATCAAGAAAGGCCAGCGAGTCATCGTGGTGGGCCGGCTAAAGTTAAGGAGCTGGGAAAAGGACGGCCGGATCTACCACGCAGTCGAGATCGATGCCGAGTCAGTCGGCCACGACCTTATGTGGGGTTCCGCCAACTTCATCCGGACGGCCGCCAATGGCTCGGCGCCGGCCTCGGGTCCCTCCGGTTCGCCGCCCGCTTTCCCGGACGGCAGCCCCGAGGGTGGGCAGCTGGAGGACCAAGGCCACGAAGGGCGGGACGAGGATGACGGACCCGCTTCCCGCGCAGTCTTTGTCGACGAAATCAGCGGCGACGTAGAGGAACTCGACGAGGAAACGGGGGAGTTGAAAGGGGCCGCCGCCTGACGCTCCGGCCGCTGACCCATCGGCGCAGCGGCGACGGCCGTGTTGCAGCCAACCCCTGGCGGGTTCAATGCGGCAGCCCCGGGGCCGTGCCAGAATGACCGGGTGAAGCGATCCAGAACCGGCAGCCGCGGCGCAGCATCCGTCCCGGCGCGGGCCAGTGCGCTCGCCCTGGTTCTTGCGCTGGTGTTCACGGCTGGGATCGGGTGCTCGGCGCCGTCGGAATCCGGCGGCGGAGACGAAGCCACTCCGTCCGCCGGGGTAGCCGGCGTCGCGCACGGCGGCACCACCATTCCCGCCCCGGACGCTGCGCTGTCGGACGCAAAAGCCCGGCTCGAAGCAGCCCTTCGGCCGCTCGCCGCGGCCGACGCGAAGCCCGGGACGGAAAGGATCCGCACCGCACTGACGGACGCGGGGTTCCCCGCCGACAGTGGAGAGGTCACGGCAAGCAAGACCCCCACCGGGCTGGACACGGACGCGGTTGAAGTTGCCGTGCAGGTAGACCGGAACTGCATCATCGCCCAGCTTCGCAATGGCACGGTCACGGCGTCCGTCCTGCCGGTCCTCGCTGATGGCCGCTGTTTCGTTGGTACCCCGGGTTGAGTCCGGCCCGCCGTCACGGAGTACCCCAGGGCTACAGGATGTGAGTTATCCCGGCCGAACCACTAGATTTGTAGGCATGGCGGAATTTATCTACACAATGACCAAGGCCCGAAAGGCCGTTGGCGAAAAACTTATCCTCGATGACGTGAGCATGTCCTTCTTCCCGGGGGCCAAGATTGGCGTCGTCGGCCCGAATGGTGCCGGCAAGTCCACCATTTTGAAGATCATGGCGGGGCTGGACACCCCCTCCAACGGCGAGGCCCGGCTCAGCGCCGGTTACACGGTCGGCATCTTGCTCCAGGAGCCGCCGCTCAACGAGGACAAGACCGTCCTGGGCAACGTCCAGGAAGGTGTCGGTGAGATCTACGGCAAGATCCAGCGCTTTAACGACATCTCCGAAGAGATGGCCAATCCCGACGCCGACTATGATGCCCTCCTGGAGGAAATGGGCCAGTTGCAGGAAGCGATCGACGACGCCGATGCGTGGGACCTCGATTCCCAGCTCGAGCAGGCCATGGACGCCCTCCGCTGCCCGCCGGCCGACGCAGACGTCACCCTGCTCTCCGGCGGTGAGCGTCGCCGTGTTGCCCTGTGCAAGCTCCTGCTCCAGAAGCCAGACCTGCTGCTCCTCGACGAGCCCACTAACCACCTTGACGCGGAGAGCGTGCTGTGGCTTGAACAGCATCTCTCGGCCTACCCCGGCGCCGTCCTCGCCGTCACCCACGACCGGTACTTCCTGGACCATGTGGCCCAGTGGATCGCCGAAGTGGACCGCGGCCACTTGTACCCGTACGAGGGCAACTACTCCACGTACCTTGAGAAAAAACGCGCCCGCCTGGAAGTCCAGGGCAAAAAGGACGCCAAGCAGGCTAAGCGGCTCACCGAGGAACTTGAGTGGGTACGCTCCAATGCCAAGGGCCGCCAGACGAAGTCCAAGGCCCGTCTGGCCCGCTACGAGGAGATGGCTGCGGAGGCTGACCGCACCCGCAAGCTGGACTTCGAAGAGATCCAGATTCCGCCGGGACCGCGCCTGGGTGGCCTCGTCCTGGAAGCGAAGAACCTGCAGAAGGGCTTCGAGGACCGCACCTTGATCGACGGGCTGTCCTTCACCCTGCCGCGCAACGGCATCGTCGGTGTTATCGGCCCCAACGGCGTCGGAAAAACCACCCTGTTCAAGACCATCGTCGGGCTCGAGCCCCTCGACGGAGGCGAGCTGAAGATCGGTGACTCCGTCAAGATCTCCTACGCGGACCAGAGCCGCGGCGGTATTGACCCGAACAAGACCCTCTGGGAGGTTGTCTCGGACGGACTCGACTACATCCAGGTCGGCCAGGTTGAAATGCCGTCCCGCGCCTATGTTGCTGCCTTCGGCTTTAAGGGCCCGGACCAGCAGAAGAAGGCCGGGGTGCTCTCCGGTGGCGAGCGCAACCGCCTGAACCTGGCACTGACCCTTAAACAGGGCGGAAACCTGCTGCTGCTCGACGAGCCCACTAACGACCTCGACGTCGAGACCCTCAGCAGCCTCGAAAACGCTTTGCTCGAATTCCCGGGCTGCGCCGTTGTGGTTTCGCACGACCGTTGGTTCCTGGACCGGGTGGCCACCCACATCCTGGCTTATGAAGGTGACGAGGAGAACCCCTCCAAGTGGTACTGGTTCGAGGGCAACTTCGAATCCTACGAGGAGAACAAAGTCGAGCGCCTGGGCGCGGACGCAGCCAAGCCGCACCGCGTGACCCACCGTCGCCTCACCCGCGACTAGGCCAGCGCCGCACTGCACGGATGACCATGGCCGGCTCCCCGCGGGGAGCCGGCCATGGTCATCCCTGCATCAGCCGCGTTCAGCCTTGCGCATCTGGTGCTCCAGGACCTTGGTCTGGACGGCCCCCTTGACCTTGCTCTTGAGGTCGGTGGGAACCCTGATCATGCCCTCCTGCGCCACGGTTGCCACATGGCGGCCGTCACGGCTGAAGATCTTGCCGGTGGCCAGGCCGCGGGCGCTTTGGGCGCTGGGGGATTCCTGCACGTAGAGCAGCCACTCGTCCACCCGGACCGGCCGGTGCCACCACATCGCGTGGTCCAGGCTGGCCACGGACATCCCGGGGGTAATCCAGCTCATCCCGTGCTTGCGGAGGATCGATTCCAACAGCGTGTAGTCACTCGCGTAGGCAAGCGCGGCGCGGTGCAGCTCCGGATCATCCGGCATAGGTCCAAACGTCTTCATCCAGACGGCATTGCGCGGGGCTTTTTCGCCCTTGGCCGAAACGTAGAGGGCAGGGTCAACGTGACGGATGTCAAAAGGCCGCTCATAGGCCCAGTGGCGCGCCACCGGATGATCGAACTTTCCCAACAGGTCAGCGGTGCTCGGCAGCGACTCCGGGGCAGGGATGCCGGACGGCATCTCGGACTGGTGTTCGATCCCTTCATCCGGGTCCTGGAACGACGCGATCATCGACAGGATGGGCATGCCCTCCTGGTACGCGTGCACCCGCCGTGCTGAGAACGATCGTCCATCCCTGAGGCGCTGGACCCCAAAGGTAATCGGCTTGTTAGCGTCCCCCGGCCGCAGGAAGTAGCCGTGCATGGAATGCACGCCGCGCCCGTCGGGCACCGTCCTGCTTCCGGCGATCAGCGACTGTGCGAGTACCTGGCCGCCGAACACCCGGTGCCTGGGCTGCTGCTGGGAAGGGCCCATAAAGATGTCCTCATCTGTCCGGGCACCCTCCAGCTCTCCGAGGTTCAGCAGTTGGAGGAGCGAGGAGGTGGGGTCCTGTGTCGGTGGTCCCTGCAATCCGGCTTCGGCTTCAGTCATGGTTTGACTCTAGACGTCCCTCCGCCGCGGTCCCAACGAGGCACAGCCGGTAGAGTCGATATTGTGTCTGACGTACTCACCCTGCCCCTGCAGTTCACCGATCCCCGCGATCTCGCTGACCTGCGCACTTTCGCGGCCCGCGCCAAGTCCATTGACGACGGTGCCATCCGCCTCCAGGCCTCCGGCCGGGTGCTCGCCGCCTACGTGTGTGTGCTGCGGCCACGGCTGCTGGGCGAATCTACACCGACGATCCTCGGCCTGCGTACCATGGCCCTGGCGCAGCCGGCGGACACTGACGTCACCGTCCCAATCTCCGCGGTGCTGGATCGGCTGGCGCGCGCGGGCCAGGACGACGTCGAGCTCCCGCTGCCGCCGGTCACCGTTACCGAATCGTGGGCCGGCGTCGGCGCTCCCCGCACGGGGTGGGAGGCCGTGGCCACCCTGTCTGATTCCGCCCTGCGCAGGTCCGCCGAGGCCGGTATCAGTGAGATTGCAGCCATCATCCCGGACCAGCCCGGCGCCTTGATCGTCAACAACGCCCGCGCCACTGTCTGGGGCCGGGAGCTGGAGGGAGCCGGCGGACTGCCGCTGGGTGCCGCGTTTGCGGCCCTCACCCTCGGCTTCCTCGCCGACGGCGGGCAGCAGCTCTACCGGTCCGGGCGCTGGTTCCGGCTCAGCGGGGCCCGGGGGCATGTCCTGGCCCGCTCCGGTTCAGGACTCTAGGACCGTCAGTAGCCACGGCTCGTTAGCCACGGCTCGTTCTGCGGCGTCCGCCGGGCGCAGCTCAGGATTCGGACGGGCTGTTCACCATGGACAGTGCTGCCCGCTCCATGTAGTCCCACAGCGTCCCCTCGTGCAGCGGCGGGAGGTCCAGGGAATCCACCGCGGAGCGCATGTGATGCAGCCAGCGGTCCTTGGCCTCCGGGGTGACCCGGAAGGGCTGGTGCCGCATCCTGAGCCGGGGGTGCCCGCGTTCCTCGCCATACGTCGTCGGGCCGCCCCAGTACTGCTCGAGGAACATCAGGAAACGGCGCCGGGCAGGGCCCAGATCCTCCTCCGGATACATCGGCCGCAGCAATGGATCCGATGCGACGCCGTCGTAGAAGACATCAATGAGCTTAACAAACGTCTTGTGGCCGCCCACTGCATCGTAAAAGTTGTCGGTGTAGCCCGGCCTGCTGAACGGATCGTTCTGCAGCAGTTGCTTGGGCTGTCCGGGTCCGCCGGCGCTGGGAATTGTCATGGCTCTACTCTCCGGCCTGTTGCTGGGGTGTGCTGTCTTCGGTGTCCGCCGTTGGACTTCCGGGCGGAACATAATTGCCCTGGGAACGGTTGCCCACCCGCAGGATTTCGCCGTTGCGCAGGTACCAGATGGCGCCGTCTTCGGCCCGCACCCGGGTGATCCGAAGGTTCATCGATTCCACAGTGCCCACCACCTCGGAGGTCTCGATGATGTCGCCGATGCCGTACTGGTCCTCGATGGTGATGAAAATGCCGGACAGGAAGTCCCGGATCAGCTGCTGGGCGCCAAAGCCCAAGGCAATTCCGAGGATTCCGACGCTGGTCAGGATCGGCGCGACGTCCACGTTCAGGTTCTTAAGCACGTATACGCCGGTGAGTACGGCTACCAGGACGCCTGCCACGCTGCTGAGAAGTGCCCCGATTGTGTTGGCCCGCTGGACTCTGCGCTCATGGTCCAGGGCGCGGAACGCGGGAGCCACCCAGCGGAACCGAGGTTTTTTGAAGAATGTGCTGCCCGCGGCGACCCGTTTCGTGATTCCGCCGATCACGACGGACGCCACCAGCCAGATGGCGACGCCGACCCCCAGACTGATGAGGACCCCCGGCACGTTGATGGCCGAGATGTCCGGAGCGGTGATGGGTGTGGCGCTGGTCAGGCTGATCATCGGCGGGGGAGTACTCCTTGTTGCGGCGTCCGGCGGGCGCATAAAGCTCTGGTCTGGTTCAACAGTAGCGCCGTAGCGGCTGCCCGCGGAGCAGAGCGCGCGCAGCCTACCCGGCCGCGCTCCAGGGGTCCGGCGGGCACCTGGATCCGGAAACTACGGCGAAACCACGTCCCGCCGGCCTGCCGGCGCCGTGACCGGCTCGTGCAGCACCGGGAAGTTGACGCTCCGGGCGATGAAGCAGACCTTGTTCGCGGCGGTATGCAGGTCCGCCATCACGTCCTCCGTGACCGGCTCGGCAGTGCTCACCCGCGGCCTGAGCGTGACCGACTCAAACTGTCCACTGCCGTCCCGATTGGTCCGCATCAGCCCCTCGGCCCGGTCTTCATAAGCCGTGACCACTACACCGTGCTTCACCGCAACGTGCAGGAAGGACAGCATATGGCACTGGCAGAGTGCGGCCAGCAGGAGCTGTTCCGGGTTGAAACGGGTCCGGTCGCCGTGGAAGGCCGGGTCTGCGGAGCCCCGCAGGACGGGCAGCCCGGGAACCTCGATGTCGTGGTCCCGTGCATACCCGCGGTACGACGCCGTCCCCTCGCCAAGGTTCCCGGTCCAGCGGACAGTCAGCGCGTAGCGGTGTTCGTCGAGGCTCATCATCCCAGCCTAAAACACATCCCTGCCCAACTAGCTGGCAGCAGGGGTCGTTATGAGCGTCCAAAACGGCCTTTGCTGCGAGCTAGTTGGGCGGGACTCCGGGAAGCGGCTCCCTAAGCGGCTCCCTAGCCGGCGTCGGCCTGCCGGGCCCGCAGTGCACGGGCCACACCGTCGCGGTTCTCCAACATCATTCGGCGCAGCGCCGCACTCTCCGCCGGCAGCGAGGCCAGGAACTCATCCGTGCGGTCCACCGTGGCCTGTGTGGTCAGCTGGGCCGGGTAGAGCCCGACGACGATCTGCTGGGCCAGGGCGTGGGTGCGGTCCCTGACCACGCCGGGGACGGCCGCAAAGTATTTCTCCGCGTAAGGCTCCAGCAGTGAGGTGTCCAGCACCCGGGTGAAGCCGGCGACCGCCGAACCCTGCAGGGCGTTGGAGAGTTCGTTGGTGACCACAATCGACTCCCAGGCCGCAGCCTTGGCCGCGGCGGTGGGGATGGCCGCCTTCGCCAGGGCCGCCGCGTTTTGTCCGGTGGCGGTGTTGTCGTGCTCGAGCTCGGCGTCGATCGCCTCCTGCCCGGCCTGGCCGCCGACCACGAGGGCGGTGGTCAGTTCCCAGCGCAGGTCCTGGTCCACGGTCAGGCCGGCCAGTTTCAGGGAGCCGTCAAGCAGCCCGGCGACGGTATCGAACTGACCGGCGCTGCGGGCCAACAGGGCAAAGGCCTTCACGAACTGAAGCTGTGCGTCGGAGCCGGCCCGGACGCCGGCGGCAAGCTCCCAGAGCCGGCCGGCCGCGGCGGTCGCGGTGGCTTCCTTGTGGTCCGCTGCCACATAGAAGTTCAGCGTCGTGGCCAGCTGGCGGAGCTGGACCATGGTCACTGACGAGTCGGATTCCTCCGCGATGTTGGCCAGGATCAACTCCACGTAGCCGCGGGCCGGAGTCTCGCCGTCGCGCGCCGCGTCCCATGCCGAACCCCAGACGAGGGTGCGGGGCAGGCTCTGGCCGATGTCCTTCAGGTGTGCGGTGGCGGTGGCGAGGGACTTCGGGTCCAGCCGGACCTTGGCGTAGGCGAGGTCATCGTCGTTGAGCAGGATCAGGTCCGGCTGTGCGAGCCCCGCCAGGGCGGGCACCTCGGTGCGCGGACCGTCGACGTCGAGTTCCGCGCGGTGCACGCGCTCCAGCTTCCCGGCACCATTGAGGTTGTAGAAGCCGACGGCGAGCCGGTGCGGGCGGATGGTCGGCTGGGTCTCGGTGGCGGTCTGCAGGATGGCGAAGGACGAGATGCTTCCGTCCGCACCCACGGACAGTTCCGACGTCAGGGTGTTGACGCCGGCGGTCTCCAGCCAGAGTTTCCCCCAGTGGTCCAGGTCGCGGCCGCTGGCCTTTTCGAGCTCGACCATCAGGTCGCTGAGCTCGGTGTTCTGCCAGGAGTGCTTGCGGAAGTACTCGCGGACGCCGGCCATAAATTCCTCCGGACCCACCCAGGCCACCAGTTGCCGGAGCACCGAGGCGCCCTTGGCATAGGTGATGCCGTCGAAGTTCACTTCGACGTCTTCCAAGTCGTTGATCTCGGCGAAGATCGGGTGGGTGGTCGGCAGCTGGTCCTGGCGGTACGCCCAGGATTTCTCCACCGAGGCAAAGGTGGTCCAGGCGTGGTCGAATGCCGTGTTCTCGACGGCGGCAAGGTGGGACATGTACTCGGCAAAGGACTCATTGAGCCAGAGGTCGTTCCACCAGCGCATCGTCACAAGGTCCCCGAACCACATGTGGGCGAGTTCGTGCAGCACGGTGATGGCACGGCGCTCCACCTGGGCGTCGGTGACCTTGCTGCGGAAGACGTAGCCTTCCAGGATGGTCACGGCGCCGGCGTTCTCCATCGCACCGGCGTTGAACTCGGGCACAAAGAGCTGATCGTACTTCTCGAACGGGTACGGGCAGCCGAACTGCGCCTCAAAGAACTCGAAGCCCTGCCGGGTGAGTTCGAAGATGTTTTCCGCGTCGAGGTGCTGCATCAGCGACTTGCGGGCGAAGACGGCCAGCGGAGTGACTTTCCCGGTGGCGGACACTACTTCACTGCGCACCGATTCGTACGGCCCGGCGATCAGCGCCGTGACGTAGGAGGACAGGCGCGGGGTGGGGCTGAATTCCCAGACGGAGCGGGCGCCGCCGTCGGGGCCGGGGATGGTCTCCACCGGCACCGGGGTGGGGGAGTTGGAGATGAGATCCCAGTGCGAGGGCGCAGTCACCGTGAACGTGAAGCTGGCCTTGAGGTCGGGCTGTTCAAACACGGCAAACATCCGCCGGGAATCCGGAACCTCGAACTGGGTGTAGAGGTAGACCTCCTGGTCCACCGGATCCACGAACCGGTGCAGGCCCTCGCCCGTATTCATGTAGGGGGCCTCGGCGACCACCCGTAGCTCGTTGTCCGCTGCGAGATCCGGCAGCTGGATGCGGACTCCGTCGGAGACCGCTGCAGGGTCCAGCTCGCGGCCGTTCAGCCTCACGCTGTGCACTGCGTCGGTCACCGCGTCGATGAACGTCGAGGACCCCGGCACGGCCGTGAACTTCACAGCGGTGGTGCTGCCGAAGACTTTCCCTCCGCGGGTCAGGTCGAGCTCGACCTCGTAGGATTTGACGGCGATCAGTTCGGCGCGCTCGCGTGCTTCGGCGCGCGTCAGGTTCATTCCGGGCAAGGGGAGCCTCCAGGGATGCTGTGCGGATGGGCGAACAAGTATTGTGAAATCATTCTTTCACTTCTGCGGTGCTTGGCAAGTTGCGTTAGGTCCCACCACGATACCGAAGCCCTCATCACCCGGGGGTAGCGTGGTGGATATGGATAGATTCCGGGATTCCGTAGACGCCAGGGCACTGCGCTTCGCCTTGGGGTTTCCGCTGATGCTGGCAACGGCGTTTGTGGTGTGCGCGTTGCTGATCCGCACGGAGCTGCCCGAGCCGCTGGCAGTGCGCTGGGCTGAGGGCGGCGCGGCGGACTTCGCACCGTTCCCGGCCGTGACCGGAGTGGGCGCCGCCCTGATCGTGCTGCTTGGCGGCGGCGTGCTGCTGCAGGCGGTACCGCTGTCCCGCCCGGCGGTGATGCGCCGGATCATGATGGGCGCCGGTCTGTTCGTCAGCCTGTTCATCACCGCCGTCCTCGCAGCCGTGCTGGTCGGTCAGCTCGGGCTCGGCAATGCGAGGCAGGCCCAGGTGGATGTCACAGTACTCGCCATGGGAAGCGGAGCGGCACTGGGCCTGGGCTTCGTGATGGGCTTTGTTTTCAAGGCCGACGAACGCTGGTCCGCCGACGACGAGAAGGCCGTGGCGGCGGCCCTGGCCCGCGAAATCGATCCCGGGCTGGCCCGCGATGCAGTGAGCCTGTGGGTCCACGCCCGCAGTTCCGTCTTTGTGATGCTCGGGGTCGCCACAGTGCTTCCAGCCGCACTCCTCACCATCGCCTTGCCCTGGCTGGCGGCCCTGCTTGTAGCCCTGGCCCTGCTGGCGGCGGCGTGCCTGTTCGCCCGCATCCGGGTGGACCGGGGCGGCCTGCGCGTCTTCGCCGCCGGCTTCGTCCGGGTACTGGATGTTCCGGCCGGCGCCATCGAGTCGGCGACACAGCAGGAGATCCGGGCGGCCGACTTTGGCGGCTGGGGTTACCGCAGCCACGGCAGCACAACTGCCCTGCTGGTCAGCAGCGGACCGGCAATTGTTGTGGGCCGTTCCGACGGGCGGACCGTTACCGTCAGCGGCGGGAGCGCCGCCACTGCGGAGAACGTAGCCCAGGTCATCTCACGGGTGGCCGCACGCGCGCACCGGGACGGCGGAGCCGCCGGTGTGTGACGAACTGCCGGCAGGCGGAACGGCCGGCTCGGTCCCGTGCCCTAGTAAGCTGGAAGCAGCTTCCCAGACCGCACCGCAGACCCGGTGACCCCACTGCTCTGCCCCACCGAACGGATACGCCGTGACCCTTCCTGACCTCCCGCGCGTGCACATCGCCACCGACCACGCCGGCATGGAACTCAGTGCCCACCTCGTCGCCCATCTTGGCGCCAGGGGGTACGAGGTAGTCGACCACGGACCCGCGGCCTACGACGCCCTGGATGACTACCCCTCCTTCTGCATCAATGCCGCTCTTGCGGTCGTGGCGGACCAGGAAGCCGGCACACAAGCCCTGGGCATCGTGCTGGGCGGCTCCGGCAACGGCGAGCAGATTGCAGCGAACAAGGTCAAGGGCGTCCGGGCGGCGCTGGCCTGGAACCTGTCCACGGCGAAGCTGGCGCGAGATCACAACGACGCCAACGTGGTCGCCGTCGGCGGCCGGCAGCACAGCGTCGAGGAGGCCACCGAAATCATCGAGGCGTTCCTGGCGGAACCATTCAGCAACGACGTCCGCCACGTCCGCCGGATCGGCAAGATCGCCGCCTATGAGCGCACCGGCGAGGTCCTCGCCTAGTGCCGGAGGGGCATTCGGTCCACCGGCTGGCCCGCCAGTTCGGCGACGTCTTTACGGGCGAGCAGCTAGCGGTGTCGAGTCCGCAGGGGCGTTTTGTCCGGGGCGCGGCACTCTTGGACGGCCACACGCTCACCGGCTCCACCGCGCACGGGAAGCACCTCTTCCTGGCGTTCGGCCACGGGCTGGCGCTGCACGTCCACCTGGGCCTCTACGGGGCCTGGGATTTCGGTGGAGACGCAGGCTTCCGGGGCGCGTCGAGCATCGGGGCGCCCAGGAAAGTCGGGGAACGGGAGATTTTTGACGACGGGGCGTCGGCTGAGCCGGCAACGTATTCGGGCCCGCCGGCACCGGTCGGTGCCGTCCGGGTCCGTCTCGCCGGGGTACACGGTTGGGCCGATCTGCGCGGCGCAACGACGTGCGAAGTGGTTACCGAAGACGAAGCTGCCGCCGTGCTCGCCCGACTCGGACCCGATCCGCTGCGAAACCTGCCCGGGGACCGGGACTCCTTTGTTGCCGCTGTCCGGGCCCGGCGCACGCCGATCGCGGCCCTGCTGATGGACCAAAAGGTCATCGCCGGCGTCGGCAATGTCTACCGCGCCGAACTGCTGTTCCGGCAGGGGCTGGACCCCTGGCTGCCGGGCCGCTCGCTCTCCGCCGCTGCTGCCCGGGAGCTCTGGGACGACAGCGTCGCGGTGATGTCCGACGGCGTCCGTGACGGCAGGATCATCACAACACCCCCGGACTGCTGGGCCGGCCTCGCCGCGGGCGGGCACCGTGGCCAGCTGCCCGCCCCGGACGAGTCCCACTTCGTCTACCGGAGGCAGGGTCTCGACTGCCGGAACTGCGGAACGCCGGTGGCGCTGACCGACCTGGGGGCCCGCAAGCTCTATTGGTGCCCTTCCTGCCAGGGGTGAGAGAACTCTTTGCGGGCCGCGGGCCATCGGGTTCCTTGCTGGCGGCGGGCCCGTGCGGGGGTTAGGGCTTAGCGGCCAAACGGGCACAAAAAAGCCCTTCCGCAGAGGGGCTTTTTCGTCATATTTCCGAGGGGACGACGGGAATCGAACCCGCGTAATCAGTTTGGAAGACTGAGGCTTTACCATTAAGCTACGTCCCCGGGACTTTGCAGGAGACTTCCAGCAAAACTTCCGGGTGGCTGTTCAAGCCGGATACAACTAAACCTAATTCAGGGCCCCAGTGTCAAATGTGCAAACCGGCACGATATGACCGTAGACTGTTCTGTGCACTTACGGGGTGTAGCTCAGCTTGGCTAGAGCGCCTGCTTTGGGAGCAGGAAGTCGCAGGTTCAAATCCTGTCACCCCGACTCTGCAGTTGCCGCCAGACCTTGGCGGTGCAGAACCCCACCCCCTAAAAACCAGGAGTACTTAGACTGTGAAGAGCGCTGTCGAGAACCTCACCCCCACGCGGGTCAAGCTCAATGTTGAGGTCCCCTTTGAGGAATTGAAACCCAGCATCGCAGAGGCATATAAGACCGTTGCTTCGCAGATCCAGGTCCCCGGTTTCCGCAAGGGCAAGGTCCCCTCCAAGCTTATTGACCAGCGCGTTGGCCGTGGCTATGTGCTGGAGACTGCCATCAACGAAGGCCTGAACGGCTGGTACCAGGCGGCAGTCCAGGAAACAGGCATCCGTCCGCTGAGCCGTCCCGAGGTCGAAATCACCGAAGTTCCGGATCCGTCCGCCACCGACGGTGAGCTGAAGTTCCACGCCGAGGTTGACGTCCGCCCCGAGATCGAGCTGCCCGACTACGCCGGCATCAAGGTTGAGGTTGCAGCCGCTGCTTCCACCGACGCCGACGTCGAGACGGCCCTGGATGAGCTGCGCGGCCGCTTCGGCACGCTGAAGTCCGTGGACCGCCCCGCCGCCGACAAAGATTTCCTCACCATCGACATCACCGCCACGATCGACGGCGCCGAAGTTGACTCCGCCTCGGGCCTGTCCTACCAGGTAGGCGCCGGCACCATGCTTGAGGGCCTTGATGAAGCTGTCACCGGCCTCAGCGCCGACGAGGATGCGATCTTCGACACCACCCTGGTGGGCGGCGAGCACGCCGGTGAGTCCGCCCAGGTCAAGGTCGTCGTCAAGTCCGTCAAGGAGCGCGAGCTGCCCGAGGCTGACGACGACTTCGCCCAGCTGGCCTCGGAGTTCGACACCCTGGCCGAACTCCGCGAGGACCTCACCAAGCAGGCCGCGGAGTCCAAGGTCGTCGAGCAGGGCGTTGAAGCCCGTGACAAGGTCCTCGACAAGCTCGTTGAGCTCGTTGCGGTTCCCGTACCGGCCTCCGTCGTCGAAGAGCAGCTTGAGCAGCACTTCAACGCCGAAAACGCGCACGGTGAAGGCGATCACGACACCGAGGAGCACCGCGCCGAGGTCAAGGCCAACAGCGAGCGGGCTTTCCAGAACGAGATCATCCTGGACGCCATCGCCGAGAAGGAAGAAGTCAACGTCAGCCAGAACGAGCTGATCGACTACATCGTGACCACCGCCGGCCAGTACGGCATGGACCCGAACCAGTTCGCCCAGATCATCGATCAGAGCGGCCAGGTCCCCATGATGGTTTCCGAGGTCCGCCGCCGCAAGGCACTGGCCGTAGTCCTCGGCCAGGCCGAGGTCACCGACTCTGAGGGCAACGCCGTCGACCTCAGCGACTTCGTCCGCCCCGGCGACGAAGAGGCAACCGTTGAGGCAACCGCCGAGGCCGAGGAAAGCGCTTCCGAGGAAGCGGCAACCGAGACCGGCACAAATGATGATCCGGCAGCCGTGAAGTTCTAATACCTTCCGCTTCCGCAGTCCAGCAGCACCCCCGGATCTTTGATCCGGGGGTGCTGCCTTTTAAGCCTGTGACGAACCCTCCCGGCCAGTCGTGCGCCGTCAGCGAACAGCCCCGCGCCTGCGCACAAAGCGGTCCGAAAAACCGTTAGTGTCCATGTAGGAAAGTTCAGTGATGTCGTCCAGTGGCATCACCGTCGCCAGCGAGAGGGAAGTACATATGTCACAGCAAGCAGGGGCACCCCGGATGGCTACTGTCGATCCGGCAGCCCAGGACAACTACATTTACAACCGCCTGCTGAAAGAGCGCATCATCTGGCTCGGCTCCGAGGTCCGCGACGAGAACGCCAACGCGATCTGCTCGCAGCTGCTGCTGCTCTCGGCCGAGAACCCCGAGAAGGATATCTACCTCTACATCAATTCACCGGGCGGGTCCGTGACGGCCGGCATGGCCATCTACGACACCATGCAGTTCATCCCCAACGACGTCGTGACCGTCGCCACCGGCCTCGCCGCCTCGATGGGACAGTTCCTGCTCTCCTCCGGTACCAAGGGCAAGCGCTACGCCACCCCGAACGCACGCATCCTGATGCACCAGCCCTCGGGCGGCATCGGCGGCACGGCATCGGACATCAAAATCCAGGCCGAGCTCATCCTGCACATGAAGAAGGTTATGGCCGAGCTGACCGCTGACCAGACCGGACAGAGCGTCGAGACCATCCTCAAGGACAACGACCGCGACAAGTGGTTCACGGCCAAGGAGGCCCTCGACTACGGTTTCTTCGACAAGATTGCCGCGCACGCGGGCTCCGTGGCCGGCGGCGGCGGAACCAACGCCGGCGGCAGTGACAACGGCACAGACACAGCCACCGAGAACTGACCGGCACGCAGACAGCAATGACTTCAGGAGCAATGAACATGAATTACAACTTCGGTTCGACTGCCGGCAACCTGCCGAGCAGCCGCTACGTGCTGCCGCAGTTCGAAGAGCGCACCCCCTACGGATTCAAGCGCCAGGACCCCTACACCAAGCTGTTCGAGGACCGCATCATCTTCCTCGGCGTCCAGGTTGACGACGCGTCGGCCGACGACGTGATGGCCCAGCTGCTGGTGCTGGAGTCAACTGACCCGGACCGCGACATTACGCTCTACATCAACTCCCCGGGCGGGTCCTTCACCGCTATGACCGCGATCTACGACACCATGACGTATATCCGCCCGGAGATCCAGACCGTCTGCCTCGGCCAGGCCGCCAGTGCCGCGGCTGTGCTCCTTGCAGCCGGCACACCGGGCAAGCGCCTCGCGCTTCCCAACGCCCGCGTCCTCATTCACCAGCCCTCTTTGTCCGGCGGCCAGGGCGGCCAGGCGTCCGACCTGGAGATCCAGGCAGCCGAGGTTATGCGGATGCGGTCCTGGCTTGAGGACACGCTGGCCAAGCACTCCGGCCGGACCCCGGAACAGGTCAACAACGACATCGAGCGCGACAAGATCCTCACCGCTGCCGAGGCCATGCAGTACGGCCTGATCGACCAGGTGCTGGATTCACGCAAGATGAAGCCCCAGGCAATCACCAAGTAGCTAAGCAGCAGTTCCCGACACCGGTGCGCCACTTGACGTGGCCGCACCGGTGTCTGCTTTCCACTCAATAGGCCGAAAGTGACCTAGAGTGGAACATGTCACGGTTGGCCTCCCTGGGGAAGGTCCGTGATTCCAGTAACGGGTGCAGCGCTGCGCAGGCGAAGAACACGGCCGGCAGCAAAATACAAAGGGGTTCACATATGGCTCGGATTGGCGAGAGCACGGATCTGCTGAAGTGTTCTTTCTGCGGAAAGAGCCAAAAGCAGGTTCGGAAGCTCATTGCCGGGCCCGGTGTCTACATTTGCGACGAGTGCATTGAACTCTGCAACGAGATCATCGAGGAAGAACTCGCCGAAGTGGCTGACCTGGGCAGTTTTGAGCTGCCAAAACCCCGCGAGATCTTCGATTTCCTGCAGGAATACGTGATTGGCCAGGAGCCGGCCAAGCGCTCACTCGCCGTAGCGGTCTATAACCACTACAAGCGCATCCAGGCGGGCCACGCCCCTAAGAGCGGCAGCCTCGCCGAAGGGGTACACCACGATGAGGTCGAGATCGCCAAGTCGAACATCCTGCTCATCGGGCCTACCGGCTGCGGCAAGACGTACCTTGCGCAGACGCTTGCCCGACGGCTCAACGTACCTTTCGCCGTCGCCGACGCCACCGCACTGACCGAAGCCGGTTATGTCGGCGAGGACGTGGAGAACATCCTCCTAAAGCTCATTCAGGCCGCCGACTACGACGTCAAGAAGGCCGAGCAAGGCATCATCTACATCGATGAGATCGACAAGATCTCGCGCAAGAGCGAGAACCCCTCCATCACCCGGGACGTTTCCGGCGAGGGTGTGCAGCAGGCCCTGCTGAAGATCCTGGAAGGCACTGTCGCCTCGGTTCCGCCGCAAGGCGGCCGCAAGCATCCGCACCAGGAATTCATCCAGATCGATACCACCAATGTGCTCTTTATCGTGGCCGGTGCGTTCGCCGGTCTCGAGGAGATCATCGGCTCCAGGTCCGGCCGCAAGGGCATCGGATTCGGCGCCCCGCTCAACGAGGTCAAGAACAACACCGACTCCTACGGCGAGGTGATGCCTGAGGACCTGTTGAAGTTCGGGCTCATCCCTGAGTTCATCGGCCGCCTGCCCGTCATCACCACTGTCTCCAACCTGGACCGGGCGGCGCTCATCCAGATTCTGTCTACCCCCAAGAACGCCCTGGTGAAGCAGTACCAGAAGATGTTCCAGATCGACGGCGTTGAGCTGGTGTTCGACGAGGAAGCCCTTAACACGATCGCCGATCAGGCACTGGAACGCGGCACCGGGGCCCGAGGGCTTCGCGCCATCATGGAGGAGGTCCTGCTCCCTGTGATGTTTGACCTGCCGAGCCGCGAGGACATTGCCACCGTCGTTATCACGGAGGACGTCGTCTCCAAGAAGGCAGCGCCCACGTTGATCGCCCACGACCTCAAGCGCCGTAAGTCGGCCTGACCCGGAATAAACATGGTGCGCCGGTCGCTGTCACCTATGGCGCGCCCGGGTGCTGGATCCGCAGCAGCGCATGTTTCCCGGCAGACTTCCTTAAGGAGAACAACCGTGTCTGAATCCCTGACCCAAGAAGCAACGACTAACGAAGCCGACTTCTGGTTCGACCCGATGTGCCCCTTCGCGTGGGTGACCTCCCGCTGGATTGGCGAGGTAGAGGACGTCCGCGATGTCAGCGTCCAGTGGCACGTTATGAGCCTGGCCGTGCTGAATGAGGGCCGTGAAGAACTCCCGGAGGACTACAGGGCGTTCCTCACCAAGGCTTGGGCCCCCGTGCGGGTCATTACGGCCGCTGCCCAGCAGCACGGCGAAAAATACGTGAAGGCCCTCTACGACGCCATGGGTACCAAAATCCACAACGAGGGCAATGTTGACATCGCCGAGGTTATCTCGAAGTCCCTCGCGGAGGTCGGCCTCCCGGCGGAGCTGGCGGCCGCCGGCCAGAGCGACGCGTTTGACGCCGAGCTGCGCAGCAGCCACGAGGAAGGCATCTCGCTGGTCGGGCAGGATGTCGGCACACCGGTGGTCGCCTTCAACGGCACCGCCTTCTTTGGCCCGGTACTGACGCGCATTCCGCGCGGCGAGGAGGCCGGACGGCTGTGGGACGCCACAGTGACCCTGGCGTCGTTCCCGTACTTCTTCGAACTTAAGCGCAGCCGGACCGAAAGCCCCGTGTTCAGCTAGAAGCCCGAGGCACAACCAGAGCCCCGAAGGAACTACCCGCGTGTAGTTCCTTCGGGGCTCTTGCGTATCCGGCAGGGCAGGATCACAATTGAACTTACCCACTTCGGAAGAAGCGGGACGCGGGAACCAACGATTCAGTGACACTTATCCGACGCAGCCTACGGCACAGTCAGATGATGGCTACCAGTGACGAGGTAGGAAGACCTGGAAATCCAAGGATCCCGCCAGATTGCCTGAGACGTCACGTGGCAATCGAAAGTCGAAGCCCCACCAACGGCAAAACGCTGATGGGGCTTCCCCTTTGCCCCAAAATGCGGGTTATAGGGCAAAATGCGGGTTGCCCCAAAATCCGACCGGTTCACATTGCGCCTGTTCAGCAAAGTCGCAGGAACAACTGGCCCGGCACCGCTGTTGCCACCAATGGCAGGGCACCGCTCCGGGTGCCGTGGTGGCCGGCATCCAGGCCGGGTGTCCCCTCTGCCACCTGCGACCATTGGAGCTCCATGCCCATCACAGCCCACCTTGACTTGACCCTGAAGGCAGAAGCCCTTCCCACGGCGGCGGAGGTGCTCCGCGGTATTCTCGCCGACACGCGCGCCTTTGACGGCTGCCTCGGTGTTGATGTCCTTGTCGACAGCCACGACCCCGCACACTTTCTGGTGGTGGAACGGTGGGAGTCGATTGAACACGACTCCGCATACCGCGCGTGGCGCGCAGGCGCCGGCGCAAGCGGACTGGGGGAGCTGTTGGCCGCACCGCCGGTGCTGACGCACTTCGAGGCCGCAACCGGGATCTGAGGCCCCGGAAAGCAAGGATCAGCCGGACAAAAGAGGGACCTCCGCCCGGCGTGAGCCGGGCGGAGGTCCCTCTTTTGGTCTCCCGAGCGGACAGCCGTCAGGCTTGCCCGGTCTCCTCGGCCGGGGCCAGGACAACGTCGCCGACGGTCAGTTCGCCGTCGCCGCCCACGAGGATCAGTTCCCGGGCGTTGGCCGCGGCCTTCAGGTCGGCCAGGCCGGCTTTCAGCTGGGTTGTGAGGGACTCCGGAGCCGTGATGGTCGCCGACAGGACCTCGGTGCGCTGCTTGACCTTGGCCTCCGATTTGGCTTTCCGGATCCCGCTGAGCGCGGTCCCTACGGTGGCCAGCAACGTGGTGTCACCGTCGATTTCGACGGCGGAGGGCCACTGTGCACGGTGAACCGAACCCGTCCGCCACCAGCTCCAGACTTCCTCCGTGGCGAACGGCAGGAACGGGGCGAAGAGGCGCAGCAGGGTGTCCAGGCTCGTCGCCAGTGCTGCCAGGACCGAAGCCTGTTCAGTCTCGCCTGCGGCACCGTAGGCGCGGTCCTTGATGAGCTCCACGTAGTCATCGGTGAAGTGCCAGAAGAAGCTCTCGGAAATCTGCAGGGCGCGGGCATAGTCGTAGTTTTCGAACGCCTTGGTGGCCAGGCGGACCACCTCGGAGAGCTGGGCCAGCACGGCCCGGTCCAGGGGATTGCTGAGCACCGCGAGGTCACCCGAAACGACGGAGTCCTCGGTGGCGCCGAGATTCAGCACAAACTTCGAGGCGTTGAGCAGCTTGATCGCGAGCCGGCGCCCGATCTTCATCTGCGCGATCTCGTAGGCGGTGTCCGCGCCGAGCTTGGCCGAAGCCGCCCAGTAACGCACGGCGTCCGAGCCGTACTCCTCCAGCACATCGGTCGGAACGATCACGTTGCCCTTGGACTTGGACATCTTCTTGCGGTCCGGGTCCAGGATCCAGCCGGAGATGGCGGCGTGCTTCCAGGGAGCGGAGTCTTGCAGGGCGTCGGCGCGCACGGCGGAGGAGAACAGCCAGGTCCGGATGATGTCGTGGCCCTGCGGGCGGACGTCGAAGGGATAAACCTTGGCGAAGAGAGCCTCGTCGGTGCTCCAGCCGCCGACGATCTGCGGGGTCAGCGAGGAGGTGGCCCAGGTATCCAGCACATCGGCGTCACCGGTGAAACCGCCCGGAACGTCGCGCTGGGCTTCCTCGTAGCCGGGTGCCGCGTCCGCTGCGGGGTCCACCGGCAACTGCGCGTCGGACGGGACGACCGGAGCTGCGAAGTCCGGGTTGCCGTCGGCGTCCAGCGGGTACCAGACGGGAACGGGCACACCGAAGAAGCGCTGGCGGGACACGAGCCAGTCGCCGTTCAGTCCGGAGATCCAGTTCTCGTAGCGGGAACGCATAAATGCCGGGTGGAATTCGATTTCGTGGCCGCGGGCAATGAGCCGCTCACGGCGTTCGGCGTCACGGCCGCCGTTGCGGATGTACCACTGGCGTGACGTTACAACTTCAAGGGGCTTGTCGCCCTTCTCGAAGAAGTTCACCGGGTGCATGATCTTCTTCGGCTCGCCGTCGAGCAGTTCCGCTGCCGCCAGCAGCTCCACCACGCCTTCCTTGGCGCTGAACACGGTCTTGCCGGCGATCGCCTCGAAGTGCGCGCGGCCTTCGGCGGTGGTGATCCACTCCGGGGTCTCGCCCATGATGCGCCCGTCACGGCCCACGATCGCGCGGGTGGGCAGCTGAAGCTCGCGCCACCAGGTGACGTCGGTAAGGTCGCCGAAGGTGCAGACCATGGCAATGCCGGAGCCCTTGTCCGCCTTGGCGAGCGGGTGGGCCTTGACCTCCACCTCGACGCCGAACAACGGGGAGGTGACCTTCTTGCCGAACAGCGGCTGGTAGCGTTCGTCGTCGGGATTCGCCACGAGCGCGGCACAGGCGGCCAGCAGTTCCGGGCGGGTGGTCTCGATGAAGATTTTCTCGCCGCCCTCGGTGAAGAAGGGGAAGCGGTAGTACGCGCCGGCAACTTCGCGGTCCTCCAGCTCGGCCTGGGCCACAGCGGTGCGGAAGGTCACGTCCCACAGGGTGGGCGCCTCGGCCATGTACGCATCGCCGGCAGCCAGGTTCGCCAGGAAGGCACGCTGGGAGATGGCACGGGACTTGTCGTCGATGGTGCGGTACGTCAGGTCCCAGTCCACGGACAGGCCGAGGGTCTGGAACAGGTTCTCGAAGACCTTCTCGTCCTCGACCGCGAGCTCCTCGCAGAGTTCGATGAAGTTCCGGCGCGAGACGACGTCGAAGTCGCGCTGGTTTTTGGCCGGCTCCGCCGGGGGGCGGTAGCCGGCGTCGTATGCGGTCGTGGGGTCGCAGCGCACACCGAAGTAGTTCTGCACGCGTCGCTCGGTGGGCAGGCCGTTGTCGTCCCAGCCCATCGGGTAAAAGACATTCTTGCCGGTCATCCGCTGGTAGCGGGCCAGGACGTCGGTCTGGGTGTAGGAGAACATGTGGCCGACGTGCAGCGAACCCGACGCGGTGGGCGGGGGAGTGTCGATCGAGTAGACCTGCTCCCGGGTGGTGTCCGGGTTGAACTTGTAGGTCCCGTCGTCAAGCCAGCGCCGGGTAAGCGCGGTTTCCAGCCCTTCCAGGGCGGGCTTGTCCGGAACATTGATGGGGGCGGTGGTGGGCGTGTCTGTACCCTGCGTGTCTTCAGCCATGGGGCAATTCTTCCACGGCCGGAGGACCCCGCAGGGCAACGGCGGGAAGGCGGGGCATCAGCACCGAGGTCGGATCGATTGTTCTTACGCGATTCCGCCACCGGGAACCGTGTCAGATACCCATCAAAGAGAGCCGCAAATGCCGTAGGGGATTCGAAATGTGATAGCGATCACGGTTGATTGGCGTGCTAGTGGAGGAATGTCAATTTCCCAAGCGCTGCCAACACAAGCTGCCTCCTGCGGAATCGGCTGGCTGACGGTCGTAGAAAGCACGGCAGATACGGTCTTTCAGCCGGTCACCGGGAGCTTCTCAGATATTGTCTTTCCCCATCACTATCGGTGAGGTGAGCTTTCCGGCCGTCGTGGCTTGGATCATCGGCGCCGGTGTGGTCTTCACGATCTACTTCGGCTTTATCCAGTTCCGCTGTCTCAAGACCTCTGTGGCAGTCTCGCTCTTCGCCTTCTCCACCCCGATCACCTGGTCCTATTACGGGCTCAAAGCCTGGGAATACCTCTTCGGCCGGAGCAAGGCCTCCGAGCTCAGCTGCAAGTGGGTCTTCCGTTTCTTTACCGTCGTGGGAACCGTGCTGATCTTTACCGTCGTGGGAACCGTGCTGACCTTCACCCAGGTGCTGAACTTCGCCGACGCTGCACTGTTCGTCTGCGCCTCCGTGAACCTGCTCGGGGTCTACTTGCTGCTGCCGGTCAACAAGCGAGAAATGAAGGAGTACCTCGCGGACCGGAAGTGCGGCAAGCTCAAGGTCCTCGGCCTCGAGGACGAGGACCTTGAATCCAGCACCGTGCGCTGATCCACTAGGGTGGTGCCATGACTGAGGGAATCCAGCACAAAGCGGCAGTAGTAACCGGCGCCAGCACCGGAATCGGCGAGGCCACCGTGCGGGCGCTCCGGAGCGCGGGCTGGACGGTGTACGCCGTGGCCCGCCGCGCGGACCGGTTGGCGGCGCTTGCCGCGGAAACCGGCGCCGTCGCCTTTCCGGCGGACGTGACCGACGACGCCGCCGTCGCCCGGCTGGTGGACGAGGTGACCCGCGCCGGCGGGATCGACACCCTGATCAACATTGCCGGCGGCGCCCGCGGCGCGGACACGGTGGCCGGGGCAAAGACCGAGGACTGGGAATGGATGTTCGAGGTCAACGTTCTCGGCACCTTAAAGCTCATCCGGGCCTTCCTGCCAATGCTGCGTGCGGTTGGCGAGGGTACTGTCCTGAATCTGACGTCGACGGCCGGATTGTCCGCTTATGAGGGGGGCGGCGGCTACAACGCGGCAAAGTTCGGCCAGCACGCGCTGACCGGTGCCCTGCGCCTCGAAGAGGCCGAGCACAACCTCCGCGTTATTGAGGTGGCGCCCGGCCTGGTGCAGACGGAGGAGTTCGCCCTGAACCGCCTCGGGGACCAGGCCTCCGCCGCCAAGGTCTATCAGGGAGTTGAGAAGCCGCTCACCGCAGCGGATGTCGCGGACGTCGTCCGCTACGCCGTCACGGCGCCGCACCACGTGAACCTCGACCAGATTGTGATTCGGCCGGTAGCGCAGGCCGCCAACCACAAGCTGATCCGCAAAAGCTAGGCGGGGTCCGCCGGGGTCCACCGGAAACCGGACGCCCGGCGTTCATCTGCACTTGGCTCTGCCGTGGGCCAGGGGTGGTGCGCTGTTGGCCGCGGGCGGGGACCGTGGCGGGTGCAACTGCACACCACCAGAGTGGAGACTCATCCCCATGCGCACCACGACCAAGCTCGGCGCCGCAGTACTGAGCGCCGCCCTGCTCCTCGCCGCCACGGCCCAGGCCGACGCCGCCGACACCCGTTCCCGCGATTCGGGCACAGGCGCCGACCACGACTTTGACCTTCAGGCGCACCGCGGCGGCATCGGTCTCACCGTCGAGTCGACGCTGGCATCGTTCGCGAAGGGCCTCGAGACCGGTGTCTCGACGCTTGAACTTGACCTCCAGATCACCAAAGACGGCCGCGAGGTGATTACCCACGACCGCAAGATCAGCGACAAAAAGTGCCAGGACACCGCGCCGGTGACGGCGGGCGACCCGCAGTTTCCCTACGTCGGCAAATACGTCAAGGACCTGACCTTCGCACAGGTCCGGAGCCTGGACTGCGGTTCGCTGACCCAGCCTCAATTCCCGGGCCAGGCAGCGTCCCCGGGCGCCAAAATGCCCACCCTCGCCGAGGTCTTTGCGCTGGCCCGGTCCTACCGTGCCAGCCAGGTCCGGTTTAATATCGAAACGAAGGTCGAAGCCGGAGCGCCCGAGGAGACCGCCCCGCGGGAGCAGTTCGTGGACGTCGCGCTGCAGGAAATCAACAAGGCGCACATGCAAAGCCGGGTCTCCATCCAAAGCTTCGACTGGGGCTCGCTGCGCCTGGTCCGGGAACGCCAGCCGCAGATCCCCACCGTTGCCCTGACCAACAAGGACTTCCTTGAGGCCGGCCAGCCCGGCAGCTCGCCGTGGCTGGGCGGTATCGACGCGGACGACTTTGGCGGGGATCTGGTCGCGGCCGCGGCCTCCCTTGGGGTCAATGCCGTGTCCCCGGTACACGGCACGCCCCAGGATGGCGCAGTCACCGATCAGGACTACGTCCCGTATGTCACCGCCGACATGGTCAGCCGGGCACACGCCGCCGGCATGCAGGTCATTCCGTGGACCGTCGACGACAAGCCCACCATGCGCGCCCTGATCGCCCTCGGGGTAGACGGCCTCATCACGGACTACCCGGACCGGCTGCGGGACGTTATGGCCGAATCCGGCATAAAGCTGCCGCGCAGTTTCGAGCTCAAGACCGGCCGCTGAGCGGCCGTAGCGCACCGACGGGCTTGGTTACCCCGTGGTCGATATTGACCGCGGGGTGGCCCGGCCCAGGTTCCGGCGCAGCGGGACTCGGTGCAGGCACAGCGGAGCCGCGACAGTTGTTAGACTTCTTGTAGCAGCTTCGACCCGGCCATCACCGGTGAGCTTCCGGAAGAACGTCCCGATGCCGCATTAAGCGGACCGGGACCGGTAGAACCGGACGGGTAAGCCCGTCACAGCAGTAATGAGCGGCCGCCGCCGTTGGTCCCTCCAGGGGGCGCACGCGGTGACGGTAAGTGAGGTGGTACCGCGGTGCCGGTGTTGTCGAAAGACAGTGCAGGAGCCGTCCTCGCATCCTGAATGAATCCACTTGTTCACTAGCTCAACCCAGGATGTCGAGATGACTTACTACCCGAAGGCCTCCGCTGCTCCGTCCGGCGCAGGCGCCACCACCTCTGCCGCGAGCACCTCTGGTGTACCGGCCTCCGTGAAGTTCCCGGAGATCGAAGAGCGCATCCTCAGGTACTGGGATGAAGACGGCACGTTCCAGGCCAGCATCGATCAGCGCGAGTCCGACCTTCCCGGCGGAAAGCCCGGCAGCAACGAGTTCGTTTTCTACGACGGCCCGCCCTTCGCCAACGGCCTGCCGCACTACGGCCACCTGCTGACGGGTTACGCCAAGGACCTCGTGGGCCGCTACCAGACCCAGCGCGGCCGCCGCGTCGAACGCCGCTTTGGCTGGGACACCCACGGGCTGCCCGCCGAGCTGGAAGCCATGAAACAGCTGGGCATGACTGATAAGACCCAGATCGAGGCGATGGGCATCGACAAGTTCAACGACGCCTGCCGCGCCTCGGTGATGAAGTACGCCGACGAATGGAAGAGCTACGTCACCCGCCAGGCGCGCTGGGTCGACTTCGAGAACGACTACAAGACACTCAACGTCGAGTACATGGAGTCCGTGCTCTGGGCCTTCAAACAACTGCACGAAAAGGGCCTCACCTACAATGGCTACCGGGTGCTCCCGTACTGCTGGAAGGACGAGACGCCGCTGTCCAACCATGAACTGCGGATGGACGACGACGTCTACAAAAACCGCCAGGACCAGACCGTCACGGTCACCTTCCCCATCACTGCGGGGGACTCGGAACTGTCAAAGCAGCTCGCCGGGGTCCAGGCGCTCGCCTGGACCACCACACCCTGGACGCTGCCCACGAACCTGGCGCTCGCCGTCGGGCCCGCCATAACCTACGTTGTGCTGCCGGCCGGACCGCAGGGGATCAAAGCCGCATCCGCCGATGCCCCGGTCACCGGGCGTTTCCTGCTCGCCGGGGACCTCCTTGGCGCCTACGCCAAAGACCTCGGCTACGGCGACGGCGCCGAGGGTGTGGCGGCTGCCGAAGCCGCCGTCACCTCCCGGCACACCGGCGTCGAGCTTGAAGGGCTGACCTACGAACCGCTCTGGGACTACTTCTCCGACGCCGAGAAGTACGGCACCGAGAACGGCTGGCGCTTTCTTGTGGCGGACTACGTCACCACCACCGACGGCACCGGCATCGTCCACCAGGCACCCGCCTACGGTGAAGACGACCAGAAAGTCTGTGAAGAAGCCGGGATCCCCGTGGTCCTTTCGGTCGACGAGGGCGCGAAGTTCCTGCCGCTGTTCGGCCAGGGCGACCTCGCCGGGATCGCCGGGCTGCAGGTCTTCGAAGCCAACAAGCCCATCACCCAGGTACTCCGTGCCCAGGGCCGCCTGGTCCGCCAGGCCAGCTACGAGCACAGCTACCCGCACTGCTGGCGCTGCCGCAACCCGCTGATCTACCGTGCCGTGTCCTCCTGGTACGTGGAGGTCACCAAGTTCAAGGACCGGATGTCCGAGCTGAACCAGGAGATCAACTGGATCCCGGGCAACGTCAAGGACGGCCAGTTCGGCAAATGGCTCGCCAACGCCCGCGACTGGTCGATCAGCCGGAACCGTTACTGGGGCAGCCCCATCCCGGTCTGGCAGTCCAGCGATCCGGACTACCCGCGCACCGACGTCTACGGCTCGCTCGCCGAGATCGAAGCCGACTTCGGCCGCCTGCCGCTAAACAACGACGGCCAGGTCGACCTGCACCGGCCGTTTATTGACGAACTGACCCGCCCGAACCCGGATGATCCGCGGACCCCGGCGGAAGGCCAATCCGTCATGCGCCGGGTCGAGGATGTTCTGGACGTCTGGTTCGACTCCGGGTCCATGCCCTACGGTCAGGTCCACTACCCGTTCGAGAACGAGGAATGGTTCGACACCCACAACCCGGCGGACTTCATCGTCGAGTACATCGGCCAGACGCGCGGCTGGTTCTACATGCTGCACATCCTCTCCACCGCACTGTTCGACCGGCCCGCCTTCCGCAACGTCATCAGCCACGGCATCGTCCTGGGCTCGGACGGGCAGAAGATGTCCAAGAGCCTGCAGAACTACCCTGACGTTTCCGAGGTCCTGGACCGGGACGGCTCCGACGCGATGCGCTGGTTCCTGATGTCCAGCCCGATCCTGCGCGGCGGGAATCTCGTAGTCACCGAGCAGGGCATCCGCGACGGCGTCCGCCAGGTCATCCTGCCGCTGTGGAACGTCTACAGCTTCTTCACGCTGTACACGAACGCATCGAACGCAGTGGACGGAACAGCGTCCGGCTACGATGCGAAGCTGCGCCATGACGGCTACGCCGACACCCTGGACCAGTACCTGATGGCTAACACCGGCGACCTGGTCCGAAATATGACCGCCCAGTTGGACAGCTACGACATCTCCGGCGCCTGCGATGAACTGCGCAGCTACCTGGACATGCTCACGAATTGGTACGTCCGCCGCAGCCGGCAGCGCTTCTTCGACGAAAACCCCGATGCCTTCGACGCGCTCTATACGGCGCTGGAGACGGTGTGCCGGGTCGCGGCCCCGCTGCTGCCGCTGGTCTCCGAGGAGATCTGGCGCGGCCTCACCGGCGCGCGTTCCGTGCATCTGGCCGACTGGCCGGACGCTGAGCTCTTCCCGGCCAACCCGGGACTCGTCGAGGCGATGGATAAGATCCAGCAGATCTGCTCCACCGGATCCTCACTGCGAAAGGCCGCCAACCTCCGGGTCCGGCTGCCGTTGCAGGAACTCACTGTTGTGGCACCGGGCGCCGACGCGCTGGCGGGCTTCGCCGGTGTTGTCGCCGACGAACTGAACCTGCGGTCCGTCCGCCTGCTCGACGCCGGGGGCGCCTCGCCGGCGGAGTTCGGGATCGAGCAGAAGCTCGTAGTCAACGCCCGGGCCGCCGGACCGCGGCTGGGCAAGAACGTCCAGCAGGCCATCAAGGGCGCCAAGTCCGGCGACTGGTCAGTCAGCGAGGCAGGTGTTGTGACCGTCGGCGGGCTCGATCTCGAGCCGCAGGAATACACCCTGGAAACCGTCGTCGCCGAAGCCGCTGAAGGCGCCGGTTCGCGCGCGGCAGCCGTGCTCCCGGGCGGTGGGTTTGTGGTGCTCAACACCGAGGTCACACCCGAGCTCGAGGCCGAGGGCCTGGCCCGGGACATGGTCCGTAGCATCCAGCAGGCCCGCAAGGATGCCGGGCTCAATGTCAGCGACCGGATCAGGACCACCGTCGCGGCGCCCGTGGACGTCATCGACGCCATCCGGGTGCACGAAAACCTGGTATCCACCGAAACGCTCACCGTGGAACTCGGGCTGTCCTCCAACGGAGACGGCACCGAGTTGCACATCGCCGTCGAGAAAATTGAGGCCTAAGCCATGACCGACGAATTCTCCGTAGAAAGTGTCTACGCCGAGCTGCTGGGGCGTGCCCCGGAAAACAAGATGGAGCCGCGGCTGGCCCCGCTGCACCGGGCGATGGACATCCTGGGGGAGCCGAACAAGGCGTTCCCGATCATCCACGTCACCGGCACCAACGGAAAGACCTCGACTGCCCGGATGATCGAGGCCGGGCTCCGCGCCCACGGCCTGAGCACCGGGCGCTACACGAGCCCGCACCTGTCCAAGGTCACCGAACGGATCAGCATCGACGGCGCTCCGGTGCCGGATGAGACGTTCGTTCGGATCTGGGACGAGATCCGGCCCTACCTTGCCATCGTGGACAGCGAACTTGAGGCCGCGGGCCAGCCCCGGCTGACCTACTTCGAATGCCTCACCATACTGGGCTTCGCAGTCTTCGCCGACCAGCCGGTCAACGTAGCCGTCATTGAGGTTGGCTTGGGCGGGATCACCGACGCGACCAACGTCGGGGACGGCGAGGTCTTTGTGGTCACGCCCATCTCGCTGGACCACACGGACCTGCTGGGCGAGACAACCGAGGAGATCGCCCACGAAAAGGCCGGCATCATCAAGCCGGGCGGCTTCCTGGTCAGCGCCGCGCAGCCCCGGGACGCGGCCCAGGTGCTGCTGGAGAAAGCCAAGGAAACGGCCGTCCCGTTCCGCTTTGAGGGCGTTGAGTTCGGCGTCGAAAACCGCACCGTCGCCGTCGGCGGCCAGATGGTCACCATCCAGGGCATCGCGGGCCGCTACGAGGACCTTCTTGTGCCCCTGCACGGGGCCCACCAGGCCGAGAATGCGGCCGTCGCGATCGCTGCGCTGGAGGCTTTCTTCGGCGCTGAAAAGCCGCTCGACCCCGGGCTGGTGCAGGAGGCCTTCGCCTCGGTCACCTCGCCGGGCCGGCTCGAAGTGGTGCGGACCGCACCGACCATCATCGTGGACGCCGCGCACAACCCCGAAGGTATCAGGGTCTCGGCCGAAGCCATCCATGAAGCGTTCAGCTTCACAAAGCTTGTGGTGGTGGTCGGCGTGCTGCGGGAAAAGGACGCCGAGGAAATCCTGCGCCAACTCAAGGAATCCCTAGGCGGGCTCTCCGCAGAGTACTGCTTCACCCAGTCCAATTCGCCCCGCGCCGTGCCGGCCGAGGACCTTGCGGAACTCGCGGTGGACCTCGGGTACGGCGAGGACACCATCCACGTGGCCGAGAAGCTCGACGACGCCCTCGAATGGGCGGTGGAACGCGCCGAAGCCAATGACGATCTCGCCGGCGGCGTCCTGGTCACGGGCTCCATCACGCTCGTCGCCGAAGCCCGGATCCTGCTCGGAAAGGCGGACGCGTAGACCATGGCGAAACTTACCAAGGCCCAGCGCGAGTGGCGCCCCGGTATGCCCAAAAAACGCCGCTCCACCAAGGTTATGTTCGCCTCCACGGTGCTGCTCCTTGAAGCGTTTGTGATCCTTTTCGGCACCCTTACCGTGTTCGGGCTGCGGCGGGACGAATTCCCGCCGGTCCTGATCTTCTCCGTTGGCATCGCGTTGAGCCTCATCTACGCCTTCACCTGCGCCGTGCTTTCCCGGCCGTGGGGTGTGGCGCTGGGCTGGATCCTGCAAATCGTGCTGATCCTGGCAGGGATCCTGGAACCGGCGATGTTCCTGGTCGGTGGCCTCTTCGCGCTGGCCTGGTGGTACGGCATCCGCACCGGCATCCGGATTGACCGGGAAGCCGCCCAGCGGGACCACGACCAGGCCGCCTGGGACGCATCCCACCCCGAGGGCCAAAGCAACTAGACTTATTTCCGAACCCCACCCCTACACATTGGAGCAGCTGTGAGCATTGAGCGCACCCTCGTCCTGATCAAGCCCGACGGCGTTAGCCGCAACCTGACAGGCAGCATCATCGCCAGGATTGAAGCCAAGGGCTACACCCTGGCCGAGCTGAAGAAGGTTGATGCGAGCCGCGAACTGCTGGAGCAGCACTACGAGGAGCACGTGGGCAAGCCGTTCTACGAGCCGCTCGTCGAGTTTATGCTCAGCGGTCCGGTAGTAGCCGCGATTTTCGAGGGACACCGCGTGATCGAGGGTTTCCGCTCGCTCGCCGGCACCACCGACCCCACGACGGCGGCGCCGGGCACCATCCGCGGCGACTTCGGCCGCGACTGGGGCCTGAAGGTCCAGCAGAACCTCGTCCACGGCTCGGACTCGGCGGAGTCCGCGGAGCGCGAAATCAAGATCTGGTTCTAGGTTCCTGACCGCCCAGCCGCGAGGTGGCAGCTAAGGCCAATGTTCGAGTCGAACATTGGCCTTAGCTGTCACCTCGCGGCGGTTAACCGGTGTACTTCGGTTCAGTAGCCGGAGGTTCCGATGAAGACCTGGATAAACGCGAAGAAAATGGTGGCAACCACTGCGACGTAAAGCAGCGCGGTGATGACCCAGCCGGAGTCGCCCAGGATCCTGGTTGGGCCCGCCGGCAGCCTGATCACGCCGTGCGTTACGTTGCGGACTGTGACCCAGACGAAGAGCGGAATCATGGCGGCCCAGACGATCATGCAGAACGGGCAGAGGATATGGATGGAGTACAGCGCCTGCGACCAAAGCCAGACCACAAACCCGAAGCCAAGGGTCACGCCGGCCTGCAGCCCCAGCCAGTACCAGCGGGCAAACGCGGCTCCGGAGAGAATTCCCATGGCTGTGGTGATGATGACCGCAAAGGCCACGATTCCCATAAACATGTTGGGGAAGCCGAACACCGAACCCTGCCAGGTCTGCATAACCTGCCCGCAGGAGATCCATGGGTTCACATCGCAGACTGTTACATGGTTCGGATCCTTGAGTACCTCGAGCTTTTCCAGCACCAGGGCCCCGGAGGCCAGCCAGCCAACGACGCCGGTGATCAGCAGGAGCCACGCGAACGGGCGGTCGCGTGTCATCGGCGGCAGCTGAAGTGCGTCGGCTGAGGTGCCGCGGCGTTGCTGCCGCACGGCTGCCTCGTCGGTGGCGCTGGAGATGCTGGGCATGGAATGGATGTCCTTCGCTTGGATGCAACTGGTCCGATTGTATCGCCGGACCCTGGAGGGAGTCCGGACGCTGTTGCCTTCATGGGGGATTCGGTCCACGGGGCAGGCCGGATGCCCCGCTTACGCCTGCTCGGACGTGTCCTGTGAGACAATGATCGTGGCTGGAACCCGATCCACATCCGGGTCCCGGTCCGGCGATTTTGTTCCCAAGACCGCCAATGATGAGCAGGGAGCCACGGATCCTCTGATCCAGGCTGTCCCGCAATGCCATTGGACGGCACCTGGTTGTGGTGTGTAGATCAACGGGTTTCAGAGCAATTCCGCCGGCTCTCCAGGGCTGCCGCACCCCACTGCCGGTGCGAACCTGAGGGTATTCAATTGACTTCTGTCAATGCCCGCGGGTGTTGACAAATATTTGCCCCAACGGGTGCCGGATGTGGCGGCATGTCAGGGGCAGGAGTGTCGCCATATATGGATAATGACCAGGTTGTAACAGGCAACGAAGACGTGCTGGCCGCAAGTGCCGGGGCAGCTGATGAATCAGCGGCCGCGTCACCGCCGAAACGGCCCGTCCGGACCCGCCGCAAGACCCTTCCCAAAAGCGGTACAGGCGCCGCGGAGACCGTCGCGGACACCGCGGTCCCCGCGGAGGTGCCGGACGCTCCGGCCGCCGAAACCAAGGCCCCCGCCCGCCGCTCACGTGCCCGCAAGGTAGCCGAGCCGGCCGAATCCGTTCCTGCTGCGGACCCGGCACAGACCCCGGACGTTCCCTCTGATGTCCCTGCCGGAATGACAGCCGCAGCCGAGGCCGCCGACGCCCCGGCCGAAAAGCCCGTCCGTCGCCGCGCCAGCCGCGCCAAGGCCAAGGCCCCGGCCGCAGGGACCGCAGCTGACGGGGCCGCCAGTGCGGAACCGGAAGCCGCCGCCACGGAAACCGCAGGCGTTACCGCCGCCGCCAGCCCGGTCGCGGATGAAACTGCCGCCGAGGCCCCGGCAGCAGCCCCAGCCGCCGCGGCAGCTGAAAGCCCGGCAACTGAAAGCCCGGCTGCTGAAGCCCCGGCGGAAGCCTCGGCTGCCGCTTCGCTGTTCATGGAGCCGGGAGCGGTTACCTCAATGATCTTCCAGGCACCCGACCTGGCCGCCGCGGCCCGCCCTGTCCCGGCCCCGGCTGCCGCCGCAGCGGAAGCTGACGACGACGACGACGAAGAAGGCGAGAGCGAGGACGCCGGAAGCCGCCGCCGTCGCCGCAGCCGCGGTCGCCGCGGCCGCAGCAGCCGTGGAGCTGAGAGCGAACCGGGTTCCGAAGACGAATCCGACGACGCGGATGACGCTGAAGAAGGCACTGGCGAGCAGCTCGAAGACGGCGTGACCTCCCGCCGCCGTCGCCGCCGCCGTCGCGGCGAGCAGGATCTGGAACTGACCGGCGGGGAGGACGACGACCCGCCCAACACGGTGACGCGCGTCCGTGCGCCGCGCACAGCCAGCGAGGCTCCGGTGAACAACCGTGTCACCTCGCTCAAGGGCTCCACCCGCCTGGAGGCGAAAAAGCAGCGCCGCCGCGAATCCCGCGATACCGGACGCCGCCGCACCGTCATCACCGAGGCCGAGTTCCTGGCCCGGCGCGAATCGGTGGACCGCCAAATGATCGTCCGCCAGCGCGATGACAGAATCCAGATCGGCGTCCTCGAGGACGGCGTGCTGGCCGAGCACTTTGTCTCGAAGACCCAGCAGGATTCCCTGATCGGCAACGTCTACCTGGGCAAGGTCCAGAACGTACTGCCGTCGATGGAAGCCGCCTTCGTCGACATCGGACGCGGCCGCAACGCCGTGCTGTACGCCGGCGAGGTCAATTGGGAGTCCGTCAACCTCGAGGGCAAGCAGCGCCGGATCGAGAACGCGCTGAAGTCCGGCGACTCCGTGCTGGTCCAGGTCACCAAGGATCCCGTCGGGCACAAGGGCGCCCGCCTCACAAGCCAGATCTCGCTGCCCGGCCGCTACCTCGTCTACGTACCCGGCGGTTCCATGACCGGAATCTCGCGCAAGCTGCCCGACGTCGAACGCAACCGCCTCAAGCGGATCCTCAAGGACCGCCTGCCCGAGGATGCTGGCGTTATTGTGCGCACCGCCGCGGAGGGTGCGTCCGAGGAAGAACTCACGCACGACATCAACCGGCTCCGTGCCCAGTGGGAAGGGATCGAGGGCCAGTCGAGCTCAACTAAGATCCTTGCCCCCGAACTGCTCTACGGCGAACCCGATCTGACCATCAAGGTAGTCCGTGATGTCTTCAACGAGGACTTCTCCAAGCTGATCGTCTCCGGTGAGGAAGCGTGGGACACCATCGAGGCCTACGTGACCTACGTAGCCCCCGACCTTGTCGGCCGGCTGGAGAAATGGACCAAGGACTCGGACATCTTCGGTGCCTGGCGCATCGACGAGCAGATCCACAAAGCACTGGACCGCAAGGTTTTCCTGCCCTCCGGCGGCTCGCTCGTAATCGACCGCACCGAAGCCATGACAGTGGTGGACGTCAACACCGGCAAGTTCACCGGCAGCGGCGGCAACCTTGAGGAAACCGTCACCAAAAACAACCTCGAAGCGGCCGAAGAAGTTGTCCGGCAGCTCCGGCTCCGCGACATCGGCGGCATTATCGTGATCGACTTCATCGACATGGTGCTTGAATCGAACCGGGACCTGGTACTGCGCCGCATGGTGGAGTGCCTGGGCCGGGACCGGACCAAACACCAGGTCGCGGAGGTGACTTCGCTGGGCCTCGTGCAGATGACGCGGAAGCGGATGGGTACCGGGCTGCTGGAAGTTTTCGGCGAACAGTGCGAGGCCTGCGCCGGCCGCGGCATTGTGACCCACGACGAGCCGGTGGAGCACCGCCGCGCCAACGTCGTTGCCGCCGAGCATCACATTCCCCGTGCGGAGCAGCCTGCCCCCCCGCGGACCGAACGCAAGAGCCGCCGCCGCGGACGGGGCGGCCAGGGCACGGACGAACAGTCGGTGCCGGCCGCAGCGCACCCCGAGCCCACCGACGCTGAACGCCATGCCAAGGCCGAAGCGACCCGCCACGCGCTGGCGAATATCGCTGCGGCGGCGCATGCTGCCCATCTGCATGACGATGAAGCGGCCACGGGAGTCGACGCCGGGGTCCGCCAGGCCGCTGTTGAGGCAGCCGTCGAGCTGGCCGCAACGGAGGAGGCTGCCGGACGTCCCGGCGCCGTGCTGACCTTCGGCGGCGAACAAGTCGCACTGCCGTTTGTGGAGCATGCCGACGAGTCGGGTGCGCCCGCGCTGACCATGGACCTGCTGACCGAGGCTTTCGCCCAGCTGGGTGACAGCGGGGAAGTCTCCGCGGCGGATCCCGCTGCACCGGCTGCGAAGGCGGCCGCAGCCCGGACTGGACCGGCGGCTCCGGCGCGTGCCGGCGGAACCGGCCCGGGCCGCGCCCAGGCGCCAGGCTCCCAGACGGAGGCGGCCCCCGAGGCCGGCGCCTCCCGTGCCCGCCGCGGACGGCGCAACCGCAGCGCCAGCCGCGCGCAGGGAGCAGCCAACGAAACCTCGGTAGAGCAGCGCCGGGAAGCGCCGCAGGCTGCCGTTTCGGTACACGAGGCAAAGGCCCCGGCAGCAGCAACAACGCCGGCGGCCAAACCGGCCACAAACGAACCGATTATCCTCGGCGTCGGCGTTCCGGCCTCGGAACTCTAACCCCAAGAAAGTTCGGGAAGGCCGCGGGTGCGGTCCGGGCCGCGTAGCAATACGCCAGGTTCGGGCCGTGCCCGCGACTTCGTTAAAGGATGCGGCTAGGCTTGGTCCCTGACACGGGGTGCCGCGCATCGAGCCGGCTGAGATCCAGACCCGTTGAACCTGTCCGGTTAGCACCGGCGAAGGGATGTCTCCCATGACCGCCGCCTCCCCGTTTCTTCCCGCTGTCCCCGCAGCCCCGGCATCCCGGATCCCGCGGGTGCTCACGATCGCAGGCTCGGACCCCTCCGGCGGTGCCGGGATCCAGGCGGACCTGAAGAGCATTGCCGCGCATGGCGGCTACGGCATGGCCGCCATCACCGCCCTGACCGCACAGAACACACGCGGCGTCAGCGCCATCCACGTCCCGCCGGCAGATTTCCTGACCGCCCAGCTTGACGCGGTCAGCGCCGACATCCGGATCGACGCCGTCAAGATCGGGATGCTGGGGGACGCCGCCGTGATCGACGCCGTCCGGACCTGGCTGGCGAAGGTCAGGCCCGCCATTGTGGTGCTGGACCCCGTGATGGTGGCCACAAGCGGTGACCGGCTGCTGCAGGCGCCGGCCGAATCGGCGCTGCAAGAACTGCTGCCCTACGCGGACCTGATCACGCCGAACCTCGCCGAACTCGCGATTCTGCTCAACGAACCCGTCGCCGGCAACTGGGCTGCGGCGCTGGAACAGGGCAAGCGGCTTGCCGCCGGCACCGGCACGACCGTCCTGGTGAAGGGCGGCCACCTCGACGGCACCGGCGCTGCGGGCGGAGCCGGCGAGCACGGCGACGGCTGCCCGGACGCGCTCGTCAACACCTGCGGGGTCCTGGCCCGGGACGTCATAGTAGTACCGGGGGAGCGGGTCCGCACCAGCAACAGCCACGGAACGGGATGCTCACTGTCCGCGGCGATGGCGACCGTGCAGGCCCGGGTCGGGGACTGGGAGGCCGCCTTGCGGGAAGTTAAGCCGTGGCTGGAAGGGGCGCTGCGCACCTCGGCGGACCTCGACGTCGGCAGCGGCAACGGCCCGGTCCATCACTTCCACCATGTCCAGCATCAGACCGCCCATCACGGTACGGGTGCCGGCGGCGGCGAACTGCACCGGGTCCCTGCCGCGGGTGAATTCGCCCGTGGGCTGCGGGAAACCGCTGCTGCCGACCTCGAGGCCATCTACGGCCTGGACTTCATCACGGCCCTGGCGGACGGGTCCTTGCCGGAGCAGGACTTCGCGTACTACCTCGGACAGGACGCCCTGTACCTGAACGGCTATTCGCGGGTCCTCTCCCGGGCCGCCGCGATCGCACCCACGGAAGACGAACAGCTCTTCTGGACCCGCTCCGCACAGAATTGCCTCAGCGTCGAAGCCGAACTGCACCGGACCTGGCTGCGCGGACGCACGGCGGAGCGGACGCTCGGACCGGTCACCAAGTCCTACGTAGACCACCTTCTGGCCGCCTCGGTCACCGGGAGCTACGGAGTGCTGATCGCTGCGGTACTGCCGTGCTTCTGGCTCTATGCCGAGGTGGGACAGGCACTGCACAACCGGTTCCTCGCCGCGGGTGCGCCGGAATCGCACCCCTACGCCGCGTGGCTGCGCACCTACGCCGATCCGGAGTTCGCCGACGCCACCCGGCAGGCCATCGCCCACACCGACACCGCAGCCCGGGCGGCCTCACCCGGCGAACGGGACGCCATGACCGTGGCCTTCCGGCAGTCCGCCCGCTACGAAGTGGACTTCTTCGACGCGCCGCGCGTGCACGCCTGAGCCGCGGGACAGCAGGGAGCCTGTACGATAGGGAGGCGCGGTTCCGGAAGTCGTTGCGGCAACGTCCTGTCCATACAGGGTGTCACCTATCACGTACCTCCCTTCGGAACCAGCCTCATTTGCGGCCGAAGGCAAAATTAGCGTAGTCTAGATCTTCGGTGCTTACGCCAACACTTGGGTTATGACCTTGAGGACGCTCCACTTGATTTCAGGTGCGAATGTCCACGGGATAGCTCATGGGTTCCCCCGGGGAACCCACCGGCGTAGAGGCACAGCGTGAGCCGGACCATCAACTTTGGACCCAGGTTCCGCACGCAAATCTAGTAATAAACGTCGAGAGAAGTGAGTTCCCCAGTGGTGTACGCGATTGTCCGCGCAGGCGGCCGGCAAGAGAAGGTTTCCGTTGGAGACTTCGTTACCCTGAACCGCGTCCCCGGTGGAGCCGGCAGCACCTTTGAGTTGCCCGCACTGCTCCTGGTAGACGGTGACAAGGTCATGTCTGCTGCTTCGGACCTGGCCAAGGTAAAGGTTACGGCTGAGATCCTTGAGGACCTTCGCGGTCCCAAGATCGTCATCCAGAAGTTCAAGAACAAGACCGGTTACAAAAAGCGCCAGGGTCACCGTCAGGAATTGACCAAGGTCAAGATCACCGGTATCAAGTAACTACTCGTTACTGTTCAGGTTTTCAGCAGATTCCCCAGAATTTTAAGGCAGGCATTTCCAAATGGCACATAAAAAAGGCGCGAGTTCCACTCGCAACGGTCGTGACTCGAACGCCCAGTACCTCGGCGTCAAGCGCTTCGGCGGTCAGGTAGTTTCCGCAGGCGAGATCATCGTCCGCCAGCGTGGAACCCACTTCCACCCGGGCGCCGGCGTTGGCCGCGGCGGCGACGACACCCTGTTCGCCCTGGCTCCCGGAGCCGTCGAGTTCGGCACCCGCCGCGGTCGTCGCGTTGTGAACATTGTGGCTGCAGCAGCTGCAGAGTAGTACCTACGTTTTAAATCGGTGGGGCGGGCCATTAGGTCCGCTCCACCGGTGTTTTAACCGCATTACAATCATCCTGAGCGTCTTTGCACGCTTACGGGAACAGCACTGAGGAGATCCACGTGGCGAGCTTTGTAGACCGGGTAGTACTGCACGTATCCGGCGGTACCGGCGGCCACGGCTGTGTCTCCGTTCACCGCGAGAAGTTCAAGCCGCTCGGCGGTCCCGACGGCGGCAACGGCGGCAACGGCGGCGACGTTATCCTGCGCGTGGACCCCCAGACCACGACCCTGCTCGATTACCACCACGCCCCGCACCGCCACGCCACCAACGGCGGACCCGGTATGGGCGACTGGCGCGCCGGCAAGCACGGCGAAACCCTGATCCTCCCGGTTCCCGAGGGCACCGTGGTCAAGTCCAAGGACGGCAGGGTCCTCGCAGACCTGGTCGGTGAGGGTTCCGAATACATCGCCGCGGCCGGCGGCATCGGTGGACTGGGCAACGCTTCGCTCTCCTCGCAGAAACGCCGCGCCCCGGGATTCGCCCTGCTCGGCATCGAAGGCGAATCCAGTGACGTTGTCCTGGAACTGAAATCCATCGCCGATATTGCCTTGGTCGGGTTCCCCTCCGCCGGCAAGTCCAGCCTGATTGCCGCGATGTCTGCCGCCCGGCCCAAAATCGCCGACTACCCGTTCACCACCCTGATCCCGAACCTCGGTGTGGTCCAGGCCGGCGAGGTGCGCTTCACCATCGCCGACGTCCCCGGCCTGATCGAAGGCGCCAGCGAAGGCAAGGGCCTCGGCCACCACTTCCTGCGCCACGTTGAGCGTTGCGCCGCCCTGGTGCATGTGCTCGACTGCGGCACGCTCGAATCAGACCGCGATCCGCTCTCGGACCTCGCCGTCATCGAAGCCGAGCTGGACAAATACGCGGTGGACATGAGCTATGCCGGTTCCGACGGTGAAGTTGTTCCGCTGAACCAGCGCCCGCGCCTGATCGCCCTGAACAAGGTCGACCTCCCGGACGGCAAGGACATGGCAGAATTTGTCCGCCCCGAACTCGAATCCCGCGGCTTCAAGGTCTTCGAAATTTCGGCGACCAGCCACGAAGGTCTCCGCCAGCTTGGCTTCGCGATGGGCGAGATCGTCCAGGCTGCCCGCGACGCCATTGCTGCCGCGCCGCCGAAGGTCCACGCCCCGGTACTCAAACCTCGCGCCGTCAACGAGTCCGGCTTCAAAATCCGCCGCGAGGAGAAGAACCTGGAGCCGCTGTTCCGCGTCCTCGGCGACAAGCCCGTGCGCTGGGTCAAGCAGACCGACTTCACCAACGAGGAGGCTATCGGCTACCTTGCTGACCGACTGGCTAAGCTCGGCGTAGAAAACGAGCTGTTCAAACAGGGCGCCACCCCGGGCGACATGGTGGTCATCGGTGAAGACGACGGCGTCGTCTTCGACTGGGAGCCGACCATGATGGCCGGCGCCGAACTGTTGGCAGCACCCCGCGGAACCGACGTGCGCTTTGCCGACATCGGCGACCGCCCCACCCGTGGCCAAAAGCGCGATGAACAGGTGGAGCGCCGCGAGGCCAAGGCTGCGGCCCGCGCCGAGCTCGAAGCCGAGCGCAAAGCCGGTATCTGGACTGAATCCGTCAGCGGCCGCCGGCCCAAGCCGCTTAAGGAAAGCGCCCTTGACACCGAGAATGAGGAGTGAGCCTTAACACGTGAGCGACAAGTCCGCAGTTGTCATCGAGGAACCCAAAACCAACGACCGCAGGCTGCTCGCCCGGGCTCGCCGCATTGTGGTCAAGGTGGGTTCGTCGTCGCTCACCAGTATCAAGGGCGGAATCTCCGAGGACGCGCTGATCGAACTGTCGAACGCGCTGGCGGCCAAAAGCAATAGCGGCACCGAAATCATCCTGGTGTCTTCGGGAGCGATCTCCGCGGGGCTCGCGCCGCTGGGCCTGACGAAGCGTCCCCGGGACCTCGCCACCCAGCAGGCCGCCGCCAGCGTGGGCCAGGGGCTGCTGATGGCCCGTTACACGCACGCCTTTGGTGCCCACGGGATTACCGTCAGCCAGGTGCTCCTGACCGCAGATGACCTGATGCGGCGCAGTCACCACATGAATGCGTTCCGGGCGCTGAACCGTTTGCTGAACCTGGGCGTTGTGCCGGTTGTCAACGAAAATGACACGGTGGCCACGCACAAGATCCGTTTCGGCGACAACGACCGCTTGTCCGCCCTGGTGGCGCACCTGGTCCGGGCCGATGCCCTGCTGTTGCTCTCCGACGTCGATGCCCTCTACGACGGCCCGCCCGCCAAAGGTGCCAAGCGCATTCCCCGGGTCGACGGCCCCGCGGACCTGGAGGACGTCACCATCGGCTCGCCCGGCAAGGCGGGGGTCGGAACAGGCGGAATGCAGACCAAAGTCGAAGCCGCCACGATGGCCGCGGATTCCGGTATCCCCGCGCTGGTCACCTCCACGGCAAACGCTGCCGCCGCACTGGCGGGGGAGGACGTCGGCACCTTGTTCACTGTCAACAGCGGACGAAAGTCCGTGCGGATGATGTGGCTGGCCCACCTCGCCCATGTGCAGGGCCGGCTGATCCTCGACGACGGCGCCGTCACAGCCGTCCGCGACCACCACACCTCCTTGCTTCCGGCTGGCGTCACTGCCGTGGAAGGGACCTTTGAATCCGGCGACGCCGTCGAGATGGTTGCAGCGGATGGGACAGTCGTTGCGCGCGGGCTGGTCAACTATTCATCCGATGAGCTCCCGCAAATGCTGGGCCGTTCCACAGTGGAACTGGGGGAGTCGCTGGGCAGGGGCTTCGACCGGGAGGTCATCCACGTAGATGACCTGGTTCTGGTCTAACCGGGAGGCTCGCCTAGACTGGAATGATGACTGAGGCACTGATTCACGAATCCGCAGCGAATTCCATCGACTCAACCACGGGCTCTTCCGTGCCTGAACCATCCTCGCTTTCACCGGCCGACGTCGAGGCCGCCGTCCACGCCATCGCCGACCGTTCCCGTGCCGCCGGCCGCAGGATGTCCCGCGCCAACCGGGCCTGGAAGGACCGGGGGCTGCGCGCGATCGCCGCAGCGCTGTTGGAGCGTCAGGCAGGGGTCCTCGCCGCCAACGCCACGGACGTGGCCGCCGGGAAGGCCAACGGCACCTCCGCGGCGCTGCTGGACCGGCTCACCCTCACCGATGCCCGCATCCAGGGCCTCGCCGCCGCCCTGGAGAACCTCGCCAACCTGCCGGATCCGGTCGGCAACGTAGTGCGCGGCCAGACCCTGCCCAACGGGCTGCGGCTGCGCCAGGTCAACGTCCCGATGGGTGTCGTCGCCGCCATCTACGAGGCGCGTCCCAACGTCACGGTGGACATCGCCGGGCTCGGCCTCAAGAGTGGCAACGCCGTCATCCTGCGCGGCGGAACCGCCGCCGCCGCCACCAACGCAGCGCTCGTTACCGTGCTCCGTGACGCCCTGGAGTCGGTGGGCCTGCCCGCCGACGCAGTGCAAAGTGTTGACCAGTTCGGCCGCGAAGGAGCCAACGCCCTGATGCGTGCACGCGGCCGGGTGGACGTCCTGATTCCCCGCGGCGGCCGTGACCTCATCCAGTCCGTTGTGGCCAACGCCAATGTTCCCGTGATTGAGACCGGCGAAGGCAATGTGCACATCTTCCTGGACGCTTCCGCGAACGAGGAGATGGCCGTGGAGATCCTGCTGAACTCCAAGACCCAACGGCCCAGCGTCTGCAATACCGTGGAAACCCTGCTGGTCCACTCCGGCTCGACAGTGCTGCCCGCCGTCGCCGCTGCCCTGCGCGACGCCGGCGTTACGCTGCATGCCGACGATCGGATCCGCGCTGCACTGCCCGCCTCGATAGACTCGGTCCCCGCCACGGACGAGGACTGGGCCACCGAATACATGGACCTGGACCTTGCCGTGGCCATGGTCGACAGCGTGGAGGACGCCGTCAGGCACATCCGAACCTGGTCCACCGGCCACACCGAGGCCATCCTGACCAATGACCTTGGCAACGCCGAGCGGTTTATTGCCGAGATTGACTCGGCCGCCGTTATTGTCAACGCGTCCACCCGCTTCACCGACGGCGGTGAACTCGGCCTCGGCGCCGAGGTGGGTATATCCACCCAGAAGCTGCACGCCCGCGGACCCATGGGCCTGACGGAACTGACCACCACCAAATGGATCGTCCAGGGCGAGGGCCAGATCAGGTCCTAGCAACGCTGTAACATGGAACAGAAGTCCGGAACGGCGGGGATATCCGCCGTCGTTAAATTGTGAACTCACTAGGGGAGAACATGCTGTCCCAGCAGATCGCCACAATCGTCGCCGCCGTGGGCGGATCAGGCCACGAGGAACTCGCGCCGCTCATCGCACCGCCGATCGTAATTGGCGCCGTGATGTTCGCGCTGCTGATGGTCATGCTGTCGGTCACACTGTCCTACGGCAACCTGGGCAGGCGCCATGCAGCCGTTGAGGAGCACGCGGATCCGCACCGCCAGCACCCGAACAAGCACGATCACAGCCAAGGCCACTAATATTTCCGCCATCGTGACGCAGCGCGGTGCCCGGCGCCGTCTGCGTCTGGGCGTGATGGGCGGTACCTTCGATCCCATCCATCACGGCCACCTTGTTGCCGCCAGCGAGGTGGCAGCCAAGTTCGACTTGGACGAAGTGGTTTTTGTGCCGACCGGCCAGCCGTGGCAGAAGATGAGCAAAAAGGTCAGCGAGGCCGAGCACCGCTACCTCATGACAGTCATCGCCACGGCGTCAAACCCGCGCTTTACCGTCAGCCGGGTGGACGTGGACCGGCCCGGTCCCACGTACACTATCGACACCCTTCGTGACCTCCGAACCCTGCGCCCGGAGGCGGACCTGTTTTTTATTACCGGCGCCGACGCCCTGGCGCAGATCTTGTCCTGGAAGGACATTGACGAGCTGTGGTCCCTTGCGCACTTCGTCGGCGTCACCAGGCCCGGACACGTCCTGGACGGAATGGGCCGCAAGGACGTCAGCCTGCTCGAGGTGCCAGCGATGGCAATCTCCTCGACCGACTGCCGCGCCCGGGTAGCTGCAGGAAACCCTGTCTGGTACTTAGTGCCGGACGGTGTAGTGCAGTACATCGCCAAATACGGACTGTACGGCGGCCACCCGGACGTCGGGGACACCTCCGCCGGAAATGGCGCCGCACGCTACGACCGCAGTACCGAGTTAGCCCACCCCGCCAGCATCGAATGAGTTTGCAATGAGTCAGGAACAGCCACCAATCCGCAGCCGTCGCGAACTGCGACAGGCCAGAGATGAACGCCGGGAGCCCGGTGCCCCCGCTTCCGGCGCGGTTCCCCCTGCCTCGAATAGCCCGGCCTCAGCAAACAAGGACGCCGCAAACAAGGACGCCGCAAACAAGGACGCCGCAAACAAGGATGCCCCGCGGCCGGACGCCGTTGATCCCGGTGAACCCACCGAAGCGGAAACCACCGGCCGGCGCCGGATTCCCGGCCCGGTCGACTCGGTCAGCAGTTCCCCGGGAACCGAACGGTCCTCGCAGATCCGGGCCCGCGACCGCGCCACCTTGCGAACCATCAAGGAATTAGCCGAGAAGGAAGGCAACCTCGCCGCCGGCGGACCGCCGACGCGTCGCCAGTTGCGGTTGCTGCAGCTGGCCGCCGAGACAGCCCCGGCAACGTCCGCCAATCTGATCGTCCCTGCCTCGCCCCGCACCCGGGTCAGCCCCTCCGCGCCCCCGCCGGGGGCGGAAGCCGACGCGCCGGCCGCGGGTGCGGAAACCGCCGCCCCGGCGGACGAGGAAGCCGTAGCCGGCCCGGGAGCTCCGGGCGCCGTGGGGATGAGCGTGGAACAGGCCCTCGCCGCACGCGAACTCCTCGCCCAGCAGGCGCAGAACCAACTGGCCAAGATGGAACACATCAACGCCGTGGACGCCGATGCCGTGGATCCGCGCGCACTGGCGGAGCAGATCGCCGTGGCCGAACGGGCCGCAGTACTGGGACGCCGTGCCGCCGCGAAGCAGAAGCTGGCCGAGCAGAACAGCGTGCCGGAGCCGGTGCGCAATGATCCGACCACAGCTAATAACCTGGCAATGGTCACACCCCTGGAGTTCGTCCAGTTTCCGGGCGTGGAGCGGCCGGTCCTGAAGCGCCCTGCCACCTCACACGTTCCGGTTGTCACCAACCCGGGCCCCCGGGTTGGTGACAACCGCAAGTCCGGCGGCCACCGCCCCGGTGCATCCCGCCAGCGCAAACCCGGCCCTGCGACCGGTCGTGCCGGGGTGCTTGCCCGCGCCGAGGCCGCTGCCCGTGCTTCGTCCGTGCCGCCGGCAGAATCCCAGCCGGAGGCGGGGGAACCGCCAACGCTCCGGTCCGAGGAGGACTTCGCCGGCGGCTCGCCGGTGGCCGCAAGCGCAGCCTACGGGCTTGAACCCCTGGACGCGGTCACGGCCGGTTTGGGCAGGGCGCGGCGCCTGCGCCTGGTGGTACTGGCCCTGGGGGTGCTGGCACTGATCGCCGGCATCACGCTGATTGTCACTGCCATCTCCGGCTAGCCACCTTCGCTGCGGGCCGCGCGCTTCCGCCCGGTGGCCACCCGCGCAGTTTCAGAACACACGCTTGTTACCCATAACGCTTTTTACCCAACACTTTTGTACCCAATAAGGAGTCCCGTGACTGCAACAGATTCATCCATCGCCTCAGCCCGCCACGCAGCCCGAGCGGCTGCCGAGAAGCTCGCTGAGGACATCGTCGCCATGGACGTCAGCGAACGGCTGGCCCTGGCGGATATCTTCCTGATTGCCTCGGCGCCGTCCGAACGCCAGGTTAATGCCATTGTGGACGGCATCGAAGACGAACTCTCCAAATTCGAGCTCAAGCCGATCCGCCGTGAGGGCCGCTCCGGCGGCCGCTGGGTCCTCTTGGACTACGGCAACATCGTTATTCACGTCCAGCACGAGGAAGACCGCGTGTTTTACGCCCTGGAGCGCCTCTGGAAGGACTGCCCCGTTGTGGACCTTCAGCTTGGCGACGACGTTTCCGCGCAGGCAGCGGCGGGCCCCGAAGCGGAGTAACCCGGCATGCAGCTGCGGAATATGCCCGATTTGGAATTTTCCGAAAGACTGTTCTAAGATATTTGAGTTGCTTCGGAGAAATCCGGACCAAGTACGGAGCCCGGAGGCGAAAGCCGGCGGGGTCGGGGCAGCGAAAATTCGGGGCTGTGGCGCAGCTGGTAGCGCACCTGCATGGCATGCAGGGGGTCAGGGGTTCGAGTCCCCTCAGCTCCACCGGATAATCCGTCGGAATCGAAAGATTCCGGCGGATTTTTTGCGTATGGCGGTTGTCCGGCCCGGGCGTGGAACGTCGGGGTCGGGCCGGTTTCTCCGAGCCGGCCCGCCGATTCGCGTGAACCGGAATTGTGGTTTAAGATAAACAGGTTGCTTCCGGAGAGACGTTCCTTCGCAGGACGGATTTCCCGGCACGTTCGGGGCTGTGGCGCAGCTGGTAGCGCACCTGCATGGCATGCAGGGGGTCAGGGGTTCGAGTCCCCTCAGCTCCACCGAAAAAGGTCCTGCTCAGTGAGCAGGACCTTTTGTCTTTCGGGGAATTTTTGGGCCCGGAGCGGGCTGCCGGCTGCAATGCACGAACCAGCCGGGACAAGGGCAGGCAGCGGTGCCGGTCTACCGGCCGGCGCGCCGATTCATCCGCCAGGCCCGCCAGGCGCCCGTGGACCACAAGGCCCAGAGCACCAGCAGCGGCTGGAACAGCAGCCGGATCCCGCGGCTGGTGTCCGAGTTGAGACCAAACGAATCGGTGCCGGTTACGAACTGGGAGATATTCCCGGGAAAAACGGCGACAAAAAAGGCAGCGACCAGCCAACCGAGGGCAACCCGCCGCCGCCTGATCAGCAGCAGGCCAACGCCCAGGCCGATTTCCACCAGTCCGGACGCAACCACCACAAAGTCCACGTCCAACGGCAACCATGGCGGCACCTGGGCATGGAACGCCTCCCGCGCCCAGCTCAGGTGGCTGACACCGGCCAGCAACAGGAATCCTCCCAGCAGCATCCTGCCTGCAGTCCGGACGCCGGAGCGCAGCCGGGAATCCCCCGGCACGGGAGGCGAACCCGGTGTTGGGACCGGGCGGTGGGGTTGAACTGGGCTCTGGGCCATGGGGCGCCGCCTTCACTCTGGGGAGCTCAGCTTAGCAATGCCGGCCTTCCCGCGATTCGGCCCGGCACCTCGACTACTGTTGGGGTCGTGAATGAGACCCTGCCGCCGTGCCCGGAATGCTCCAGTGAATACAGCTATGAGATGGGTGCGCTCCTGGTCTGCCCCGAGTGTGCCCACGAATGGTCGCCCGCAGCGGAAGCAGAGACCGGCGGACAGGAACCAGCACCGGTCAAGGATGCCGTTGGCAACGTCCTCTCCGACGGGGACACAGTGACGGTCATTAAGGACCTGAAGATCAAGGGCAGTTCCACCGTCATCAAAGTCGGGACCAAAGTCCGCGGAATCCGGCTGGTCAACGGGGTTGGGGGCCACAACATCGACTGCAAGGTCGACGGCGTCGGACCCATGCAGCTGAAATCCAGTGTCGTCAAGAAAATGTGAGCCGTAATGTCCACAGCGGGTGACGGGACGCTCAGGTCCGCCGACGTGGTTGTTATCGGCGGTGGCCAAGCCGGGCTCTCCGCCGCCTACCACCTGCGCCGCCGCGGCCTGGTCCCGGCCACGGCCCGCCCCGACAACGGAGGAACGGCCGAGGGCGGAGGAACCGGCGGGCCGGCCGGCAGCTACCATGTCCTCGACGGGGAGGACGGTCCAGGCGGGGCCTGGCGGCACCGCTGGAAGAGCCTGCGGATGTCCACCGTCAACGGCATCAGCGACCTGCCCGGCCGGCCGCAGCCCGCCGTCGACCCGGACGAAGCGAGCTCCAGCTTCCTGCCGAGGTACTTTGGCGGCTACGAACACGAGCTCTCGCTCGCCGTCGAGCGCCCCGTCAAAGTCCGGTCGGTCACCCGGGAGGACGCGGAGCCGAACGGGCGGCTGCGGATCGCCAGCACGGGCGGCGACTGGTCCGCCCGGGCCATCATTAACGCCACCGGTTCCTGGACCCGGCCGTTTTGGCCGATCTACCCTGGACGGGCCACCTTCCAGGGGCGGCAGCTGCACGTTGCGGACTACGTTTCCGCCGAAGAGTTCCGCGGCCGGCACGTGATCGTGGTGGGCGGGGGAATCTCCGCCGTCGGTTTGCTCGACGAGATCTCCCACGTCACCGGGACCAGCTGGTTCACCCGCCGGGAACCGGTCTGGCGGGAGACGGACTTTGACCGCCGGGCCGGGCACAACGCCGTCGCGCTGGTGGAAGAACGCGTCCGGCAGGGACTGCCGCCGCAAAGCATCGTCGCGGTGACCGGGTTGCTCTGGACCCCGGCCCTGCGCGCGGCCGCGGACCGCGGTGTCCTGGAGCGCCAGCCCATGTTCACCGGCATCGAGCCCGGGGGAGTGCGGCGGGCAGATGGCAGCTTCCTGGCCGCCGACGTGATTCTCTGGGCCACCGGCTTCCGGGCGGAGCTTGAACACCTCGCCCCGCTGCACCTGCGCGGCCCGGGCGGCGGGATCGCCATGGACGGCACGCAGGTGGCCGCGGAACCACGGGTCCACCTGGTGGGCTACGGTCCGTCCTCGTCCACCATCGGTGCCAACCGGGCGGGCCGGTCCGCGGTGGCAGGCATCCTGCGTTTACTTGGCGGGCAGGATAAATTGGCAGGGGACTTCGTTTACCCGTCCTGAACACTCACTCACCGGACTCACATAAGGCGGCAACTCGCGCGTGGCGGACAACACTCTTGAATCCCTCTTCTCCCGGCTGGGCAGGTCTCCGGATGTGGAGGCGCCCAACTTGCAGGCCTGGGACGCCACGGACCCGCTCCTGCTCGAGGCCGCCGGCGGACTGCTCGCGGACGGGCTGCTGCCTCCGGGCGGACGGCTGGCCATCGTGGGGGACCGGTACGGAGCGTTGACCCTCGGCGCGCTGGCGCTGAACAGGTGGAACACCGGGGAGCCGGGCGCGCTGAATGGCCCGGTCCGTGTGCACCAGGACCTCATCACCGGGGAACGTGCCCTCCGCAACAACGCGGAGAAGCTAGGCGTCGACGGCGGTTTTGAGCCGTTTCCGCTCGGCGCCGGGCTGCTGTCCGGTGCCACCCTGGTGTTGCTCCAGCTGCCCAAGTCGCTGGCTGAGCTCGAGGAGATTGCCGACGCCGTCGCCCGCTACGCCGCGCCCGACGTTGTGCTGCTGGCCGGCGGCCGGGTCAAACACATGAGCCTGGGCATGAACGCCGTGCTGGAGCGTCACTTCGGTGAAGTCCAGCCGCAGCGTGCCCGGCAAAAGTCCCGGATCCTGCTGGCCCGGCGTCCCCGCCCCGCCACCGGGGCCCCGCCGTTCCCCAGCACGGCGGTCAATACCGACCTGGGACTGGCTGTCTGTGCCCGGGGCGCAGTCTTTGCCGGCACCGGGCTGGACATCGGCACCCGGTTCCTGCTGGAGTTCCTGCCCCGGATGCCGGCCGCACGGCACGCCGTCGACCTCGGCTGCGGGACCGGCATCCTCGCCGCCATGTATGCCCGCAGCCACCCCGGTTCCCGGGTCACGGCCACGGACCAGTCCGCCGCCGCCGTCGAGTCCGCCCGAGCCACGGCGCAGGCCAACGGCCTCGGTGACCGGATCACGGCCCTGCAGGACGATGCGATGGGCTCACTCCCGGAGGCCAGCGCCGGGCTAATCCTGCTCAACCCGCCCTTCCACGTCGGTGCGGCGGTGCATTCCGGGGCTGGCATCAAACTTATCGAGGCGGCAGGCCGGGTGCTGGCTCCGGGCGGGGAGCTCTGGACGGTGTTCAACAGCCACCTGCACTACCGGCCCACGCTGCAGCGGCTTATTGGCCCCACCCGCGAGGTCGGAAGAAACCCTAAATTCACCGTGACAGCGAGCATCCGGAAATCCGCTGCAGTGTGAAGCGGGGTGTATGGGCCGCCACCGGAGCTTAACGTACGATTCTGAGATAAGCAGTGCGCAGCCAAAGACGTTTAGGGGTATCAGTGCCTGAAATCCGCCAGCCCTCGCCGAGGCGCGGAACCAACTTGCCGCGGATGGGGGATTTCAACCTCACGGTGATCCTCGACGCCATCCGTCGGTCCCCGGCGGGCCTTAGCCGGGTGGAACTGGCGCAGATTGTCGGGCTGTCCCCGCAGACGATCTCCAACATCTCCCGGCGGCTGCTGGACCAGGACCTGATCTACGAGGCGGGCAAGGAAGGCACCGGCCCGGGCAAGCCGCGGACCATGCTCAGGCTCAAGTCCTCCGGGATGTACGCCGTGGGTGTCCATCTGGATCCCGCCGTCATAACGTTCGTCGTGCTGGACCTGGTCGGAGCAGTGGTCAAGCATTCCCGGATCAAGACCCCGATGGGCTCGGATCCCGGCGCCGTTATCAACACCATCGCCGCCGAAATCAAGCAGCTGATCTTGGATTCCGGCGTCGACCCCGCGCGGATCGCCGGCCTCGGCGTCGCTTCTCCCGGACCGATCGACCTGGAGGAGGGCTCGGTGGTTGACCCTCCGCTCCTGCTCGGTTGGGACCGAGTGCCGCTCCGGGATGCGCTCGCAGCGGCGACGGGGCTGTCCACCATCGTGGATAAGGATGTAACAAGCGCCGCTGTGGCGGAGACCTGGGCGGGCGGTCCGAGCGGCTCCGGCAGCTTCGTGTTTATGTACATGGGCACCGGCATCGGCTGCGGGATCGTGCTCAATGACGAGGTGGTCCGCGGCACCTCCGGCAACGCCGGCGAGATCGGGCATATCATCGTGGATCCTGACGGCCCGCCGTGCGTGTGCGGGGCGCGCGGCTGCGTCCTGTCCTCCTGCATCCCGCAGGTCCTGGTGGCCCGCGCCGTCGAAACGGGGGTCCTGGCGGGACCCCTTGCGGTCCAGACAGGTCCTGCCCTCCAGGAGAGCTTCGCCGCGCTGTGCGCGGCGGCGGTCGCAGGCGAGCCCCGGGCCGAGGCGATCATTGACCATTCCGCCGTGCTGGTGGCCCGCGCCGTCTCCATCGTTACCAACGCCTTGGACGTGGACCGTGTGGTTTTCGGCGGCCCGTTCTGGACCTGCCTCTCACAGCGCTACCTTGAACGGGTCCCGGAGCTCGTCCGGGACGGCAGCGCCACCCGGAAGATCCACGAGATCGAAGTGGTCGGCACCGGCGTCGGCGAGGACGTCGGCGCTGTCGGCGCCGCCTGCCTCGTGCTTGAACACACGCTGGCACCGCGCTCGCAGCGCCTCCTGCTGGACGGCTAAAGCCTGCCGGCAGGCGTCAGTCGATGTCCTCCACAACGGAACCGAACGGGATGGTGGAGTCCAGATGGGCCTGGTGGTCGTGCGGGTGCACCACAACCCGGACGCCGTGCATCTTGTCCGCCGCGGACTGCATCAAAATGGGACGCACGGCGTTGATGAAACTCTCGCTCTTGCCGGCGAGGTACTCCTGGTAGCTGGCTGGAAGCTGGATCATGGCAAAAGAATAGTCCTGCGCGGGTGTGAAAGGCAGATGCCGGCGCCAACACTTCCGCCGGGTATACCGTCCGCAAACCGGCCCCTGGCGCATTAAAGCGAAGAATGTTCTGTCACCAGCCGGAAAGTTCCGTAAGAGCACGTCTTAATTCGGCAGTGGACTTGAACGCTGACCGGGCGGGCCGTAAAGTTCTATCCAAGTTACCCCGGTAACGTGTCAGCGATCCTCCGCTGAAGGCCTGCCCACCGGCGGCCCAGGAGGGTGTGGGTGCCCCCATGTGGGCCTGACATTTGCTCACGGAATACTTCGTATCAGGCGTAACAGTCGCGGCTGCGTCCTGCTGGAGTCTCCTCCGTGTTCCCCAAACTCAATTCACCGACGGCAACGCCGTCAGTGGTCACAGCCAAGGACGCAAATGTCTCCACCAAGCCTTATTGACACCCATCCAGATCTTGCCGGAACGGCTCCTGTCGCCCTCTCCTACGAGCTATTCCCGCCGCGGTCACCCGCTGCCACGGAATCGCTCTGGACCACCATCGGCGAACTCGAAAGCACGGACCCGGACTACGTGTCCGTGACCTACGGCGCCAGCGGCTCGAACCGGACCACCGCCGTCGAACTGATCAACCGGCTTGTCCAGGAGACCACGCTGCGGCCGCTGGCGCACCTGACCTGCGTTGGAAACTCACCGCAGGAGCTCGCCGACATCATCGGCGAACTGCTCGACGTCGGCGTGCGTGGCATCCTTGCCCTGCGCGGCGACCAGCCCAAAGGCGGCGTTGTGCCGCCCGCGGGTTCGCTGCGATACGCACAGGACCTGATTGAGCTCATCCGCCGGGTCGAACAGCGCCGGTCCGCGCTGCTCTGCGCCGGTAAGGTGGCGATCGGCGTCGCTGCCTACCCCACCCGGCACCCGGAGTCCCCGAGCGAAGCGCATGATGTGGAGGTGCTCCTGGCCAAGCAGCGCTCCGGCGCGGACTTTGCCATCACCCAGGTCTTTTTCCACACCGGCCAGTACGCGGACCTGCTGGCACGGGCACGCCGGGCCGGCGTCACCATCCCGATTATTCCGGGGGTTATGCCGCTCACCAGCGTCCGCCGGCTCACCCGCCTCAGCGAGCTGACCGGCGTCGCGCCGGACCCGGTCCTCATCGACCGGCTCACCGCCGCGGGCACCGACACCGACCGGACCCGGATCGGGGTCGGCGCCACAGTGGACTTGGCTAACGCGGCGCTGGACGCCGGAGCCCCCGGGTTGCACCTCTATACCTTCAATGAACATGCCGCTGCACTGGACGTGCTGGACAAACTCGCGCTGCCGCGCCCGCGGAGCGCCAGCCGGCACAGAAACCACCAGCGCACGGCCGGACGCCGACAGCTCGCCGGCTGACGGCTCACCAAAAACTCTCCTCCGCACCACACCACCAACTTCTAGGACTTCCCATGACTGACACGCTCACCCCCTTCCCGTCCGCTTCGATCCTGGGCTACCCGCGCATCGGCCGGCGCCGCGAACTCAAGAAGGCCGTCGAGGCTTACTGGGCCGGCAGCATCGATGCCGCGGCCCTCGATGCCGCAGCCAAGGAGATCCAGCTCGGCACCGCCAAGCGCCTGCAGGGCCTGGGCCTGACCGAGGCGGCAGCAGTGCCCGGCACCTTCTCCTACTACGACCAGGTGCTCGACGCCGCCGCCCACCTCGGCGCGGTGCCCGCCCGCTTCGGTAACCTCCTGGATGCCGGGGGCCAGCTCGGCATCGACGGCTACTTCACCCTGGCCCGCGGCACCAAAGACCAGCAGCCACTGGAAATGACCAAGTGGTTCGACACCAACTACCACTACCTCGTCCCGGAAATCGGCCCGGAAACCGATTTCTCGCTGACTTCCAGCCGCATCGTTGAGGAATTCGCCTACGCTTTGGCCAACGGCGTCGAGACCCGGCCGTACCTCGTCGGCCCGGTCACCTTCCTGTTGCTGAGCAAGGCCTCCGGGGACGCCCCCGCCGGCTTCAGCCCGCTCTCGCGCCTGGCGGACGTCCTGCCGGTGTACACAGTCCTGCTGGAGAAGCTCGCCGCCGCCGGGGCCAGCTGGGTCCAGCTCGACGAGCCCGCCCTGGTGGTGGACCAGGACACCCCCGCCGAAGAGATCCAGGCCGCCGTAGCCCGTTCCTACGAGGTGCTCGCCGCCGCCGCCAACCGCCCCCGGCTGTTCGTCTCCACCCCCTACGGCGCGCTTGACGGCCAGCTCGGCACGCTCGCCGCCACCGGCATCGACGCCCTGCACCTGGACGTCTACAAGGGCGGTGTGCCCGCCGCGGCGGCCCTGGCCGCGCTGGGCAATACAACCCTCGTCGCAGGCGTTGTGGACGGCCACAACATTTGGCGCAACGATCTTGCCGCCTCGGCCGGGAAGCTCACCGAGCTCCGGAAGTCCGTCGCCCGGCTGGCCGTCAGCACCTCCACCACCACCGCGCACGTTCCGCACGACGTCGACGAGGAAGTCCAGCTCCCCGAGCAGCTGCGCAGCTGGCTCGCCTTCGCCGACCAGAAGGCTACCGAAGTTGTTACCCTGGCCGGTTGGCTGGCCGGGCCGGAAGCAGCCCGGCCCGCCATCGAGGCGGCCACCCGCATCATCGCCGACCGTGCCGCAGCCAAGGGCGTCCGCCGCGACGAGGTCCGGAACCGCACCGCCGCGCTGACCGGGGCCGACTTCAGCCGCTCCGCCTACGCCGTCCGCGAAGCCGCGCAGTCTGCGGCGCTGCACCTGCCCCCACTGCCGACCACCACCATCGGCTCCTTCCCGCAGACCGGTGAGATCCGCACCGCCCGGGCCCGCGCCAACAAGGGCTTGATCAGCGCAGAACAGTACGGGCTGCTGATGAAGGATGAGATCAAGCGTGTTGTGGAGCTGCAGGAAGAGCTCGGTTTCGACGTCCTGGTTCATGGTGAGCCGGAGCGCAACGACATGGTCCAGTATTTCGCCGAAAACCTCGAGGGCTTCGACGTCACGGTGCACGGCTGGGTCCAGTCATACGGCTCCCGCTGCACGCGCCCGTCCATCCTGTGGGGCGATGTCACCCGCGGTGCACCGATCACAGTGGACTGGGCCAGCTATGCGCAGTCGCTCACCGGCAAGCCGATGAAGGGGATGCTCACCGGACCGGTCACCATCCTCGCCTGGTCCTTCGTCCGCGACGACCAGCCGCTCGGCGAGACCGCCAACCAGGTGGCGCTGGCCCTGCGCGATGAGATCACGGACCTCGAAGCTGCCGGCATCAAGGTCATCCAGGTGGACGAGCCAGCCCTGCGCGAACTCCTGCCGCTGCGCACGGCGGACCAGGCCGCGTACCTGGACTGGTCGGTGAACTCCTTCCGCCTCGCCACCGCGGGCGCCGCGGATGCGACCCAGATCCACACGCACCTGTGCTACTCCGAGTTTGGCGCCATCATCGACGCGATCGACGGCCTCGACGCCGACGTCACCTCGATCGAGGCCGCCCGGTCCCGGATGGAGGTTGTGCATGATCTTCAGTCCCATGGCTTCAGCCGCGGCGTCGGCCCGGGGGTGTATGACATCCACTCGCCGCGCGTCCCGGGCGAGCAGGAAGTCACCGAGCTGCTCAGCACCGCCGTCAGGCACGTCCCGTCCCGCCAGCTCTGGGTCAATCCGGACTGCGGCCTGAAAACCCGCGGCTACGCCGAAACCGAAGAATCCCTGCGCAACCTCGTCGCCGCCACCCGCACGGTGCGTGCCGGGCTGCTTGCGGCGGCCAACTAGCCCAGCGCCAGGAACGACGCCGGCCGGTCACCCCGCAAAGGTGACCGGCCGGCGTCGTACGTTTGAAGTTGTGCCCGTGAAGTCAGCTCTCCCAGAGGATCTCATCATCCACGACGCCGTCCTCGTCCGCCGAAGCGACCAGGACTTCGTCGGTGAAATGGTTTCCGAGGGTGAAATCCAGGACGAAGTAGCGCTCCGGCTGGCCGGGGAAAATCCCCACATGGCCCAGTTTCAGGGCCTTGAGGAATACCTCATTGGTCAGCTGGCTCTTGTCCGTGATGCCAAAGACCTTCTGCAGGTGTTCGGCCTTAATCGCGTTGCAGTGAAAATGGCGGTATTCCTGCGGGCTGGTTCCGTCTTCATCGAGTTCCTCGGCGATCATGTCGCGGACCTCGTCCACAAGCTCGGGCAGGAACCGGAGGCGGTAGTCGACCTTGCGCAGGGCCGCTTCATCGAAGTGGTCGTGCGCTTGGACATTTAAGTCAAGCTCCAGGGTTTGACCCGCCAGATCATGCTTGGCGGAGAAATTATGGTCTCTCCCGTGGTTGAGCTCGACTTCTCCGAAATGCTGGCTGGCTACCTTGCTCATACTTTCAACATAGCCCTGAATACCGCTCCGTTCCAGCGTTCGCCCTGCCTTTTTAGCGCAGGATCACCAGCGCGAGGGTTCCTGATCGCCCCGGTCCGGGATGTCCTTGGCATCCCGGGAAACAAACGGATCGTGTTCCACAACGTTGTCAACGTCGGAGATCAGGACGTCATGGGACTCGGCGTTTTCGATCGCCAGGGCCCGTTCCGAGGCGTGCCGTGGCTGCGGCGCCTCGGCCATCAGGGTGTCGACGGCCGCGGTGGATGGCTCGGGGCTTGGCAGGATTTCCGCCGGGACTGCCGTCCCGGCCGGGGCGCCGCGGCGGCGCAGCAGCTGCATCCAGCGCGGTGTATTGCCGAGGATCCCGTTCTCGGCGAGTTCTTCCACTTCCAGGCCGTAGAAGTCACCGATGTGGTCTACCAGTTGGGCGCGGCGGGCCCTGTCGTAGGCCCGGCGCTCACGGCTGAAGGCGATGAACGTGGACCAGCAAATCAGCAGCATCACCACGCTGAAAGGCAGCGCGATGATAATCGCCGCGGTCTGCAGGGCCACCAGCCCGCCGGAGATCAGCAGGGAGATGGCCAGGACCGCGGTGATCAGGACAAAGAAGGTCCTGATGCGTTTCTTCGGGTTGACCTGGCCGCCGGTGGCGATCATGCCCATCACCAGGGCCCCGGAGTCCGAGGAGGTGATAAAGAAAATGGCGATCAGCAGGATGACGCCCACAGTCAGGACCGGAGTGCCGGGGATGAAGTCGAGCATGCTGAACAGGGCGCTGGAGACATTGACACTGCCGTCGGATTCCAGGAGTGTGCCGTTGCCGCCGAGTTCGACAGCGAGGGCTGTGCCGCCAAGGACGCTGAACCAGAGGATGCCGATCAGGGTCGGGACCAGGATGACGCCGGCAACAAACTGGCGGACCGTGCGGCCCTTGGAAATCCGGGCAATGAAAATACCAACAAAGGGGGCCCAGGAAATCCACCAGCCCCAGTAGAACGAGGTCCAGGAGGCTTGCCATGCTTCGCCGGCAGCACCGGTGAAGGCATTGACGTTAAAGGAGAGCGAAACGAAGTTCTGGACGTAGGCGCCCATGGACTGGACAAATTCGCGCAGCAGGAAGGTCGACGGGCCAAAGACCAGCAGGTAGACCACCAGCAGGCCGGCGAGCACGAGGTTGATGCTGGAGAGCCATTTCATGCCCTTGGTCAGTCCGGAGAGGACGGAGAGCAGGACGAAGAAGGAAATGATGATGATAATAACGATTTCGGAGCCACGGCTGGCTTCCACCAGGTTGATGCTTTCCAGCCCGGCGCTGATCTGCAGCACACCCAGGCCCAAGGAGGTCGCCACGCCGAACAGGGTGCCCACCAAGGCGACAACGTCGATGGCGTTTCCCCACGAACCCTGCACCCGCTTGCCCAGCAGCGGTTCAAGGGCCCAGCGGATGGACACGGGCCGTTTGCGGCGGTGGATCGCGTAGGCGAGGGCAAGTCCGATCACCACGTAGATGGACCAGGCGTGGACCCCCCAATGCAGGTACGTCTGGCTGAGCGCTTGCTGGGCCAGTTCCGAGGGGGTACCGCTCACCCCGGGCCGGGGATTGGCGAAGTGGCTCAGCGGTTCGCTGACACCATAAAAAACCAGGCCGATGCCCATGCCGGCTGCGAACAGAAGCGCAAACCAGGCCAGCAGGGAAAACTCGGGTTCGTCGTCGTCGTGGCCGAGCTTGATGTCGCCAAAACGGCTGAAGCCAAGGAAGAGGCTAAAGGCAACAAAGAAGCTGGTAATCAGGACGTAGTACCAGTTGAAGGAGTTCACGATGTTTGACTGGATGGTGCTGAACATTGCTTCGGCGGTCTTGGGAGCCAGCAGTGCAAATGCCGCGAAAACGGTCACCAGCACTGCAGCGGGCCAGAAGACCCACCGTTCTACGATTCGGGGTCTAGTATTTTCGGCCATCCTTCTAGCCTAACTGCCTGAGAGCCGGCTGGGAGCAGGGATTCCTGGCAGCCAGGGTGCGGACACCGTTGCCGGCGGCAACGTCCGGGTACATTTATGACATGCAACCCGCAGCCGCCGCCGTCGCCCGCGCCCGTGAAATTTTTGACAGCGGAGCCACGCGTCCGTTGGCCTGGCGGCTTGAAAGGCTCGCCGGATTGCGCCGGATGCTGGCCGATCACAGCGACGATTTTGCCGAAGCGCTGGGCAGCGATCTGGGCAAACACGCGACCGAGTCGCTGCTGGCGGAAGTCGGATTTGTCACAGCAGAAGCCGCGCATCTGGAAAAAAACCTCAAAGGATGGCTGCGGCCGCGTGCCGTCGCCGTGCCGCTTGCGGTCCGGCCCGCCAAAGCCTGGACCGAGCTGACCCCGCTCGGCGTGGTGCTGGTGATCGGGCCCTGGAACTACCCGCTGCAGTTGCTGCTGGCGCCGCTGGCCGGTGCGCTCGCCGCCGGCAACACAGCCGTGCTGAAACCCAGCGAGCACGCGCCCGCGACCTCGGCGGCCCTGGCCCGGTGGATTCCCGAATATTTGGCCGGGGCGGTGCAGGTGGTGGAAGGCGGAATCCCGGAAACCACTGCGCTGTTGGCTGCGGAGGTTGACCATATCTTCTTCACCGGCGGGGAAACGGCCGCCAAAGTGGTGCTGCGCGCGGCGGCGGAGAACCTGACACCGGTAACCCTGGAGCTCGGCGGCAAGTCACCGGCCTATGTGGACGCCTCCACGGACCTGGCCGGGGCAGCCAAGCGGATCGCCTGGGGGAAGTTCATAAATGCCGGGCAGACCTGTGTGGCGCCCGACTATGTCCTGGCCACCAAGGACGTGTTGGTGCCGCTGGAGCGAGAGCTGGTTAAGGCAATCGGCGAGCTCTTCGGGCCGGATGCTTCCCGCAGCGACTCCTACGGCCGGATCGTCAACGATCAGCACTTCGCGCGCCTCGCGGCCCTCGCCGACGGCAGCACAGTCGTCCACGGCGGCCAACGGAACGCCGCGACCCGGTACTTCGCCCCGACCCTGCTTCGGCCCGCTCCCGGGGACGCCCTGATGGGGGAGGAGATCTTCGGTCCGCTGCTGCCGCTGGTTCCCGTCGCCGGGCGGGAGGAAGCCATCCGGAGAATCAACGACGGCGCCAAGCCGCTGGCGCTGTACGTGTTCAGCGGCGACGAGGGCACCCGCCGGGCATTCGCGGACCAGACATCGTCGGGAGCGCTGTGCTTCGACGTCCCCGCGGCGCACCTGATGGTTCCGGGGCTGCCGTTCGGCGGCGTCGGCGCCAGCGAAATGGGCGCGTATCACGGGGAGTATTCACTGCGGACCTTTTCACACGAGCGGGCAACCCTGGCCAAGCCGCTGCGGCCGGACACGCTGGAACTGATTTATCCGCCCTACAACAAAACCAAACGCTGGGTCGTCAGCACGCTGGTGGCACCCGTTGGCAAGCGGTTCCGCAAGAACTGACTCACCCGTTGCCGGTGACGGCACGCTGGACGGACGGTGAATTGAACGTTTCGCCCAATAGCTCGACAAACAGCTGCACCTGGGCTGTCTGCTTTTCATTGATCAGCAGGGCAAAAACGTTGCGGGCCAGCCGGATCTCCGGAACGTCCAGCACCACCACACCGGCCGGGCGGTGCAGCAGGGCCAGTTCGGGAACCAGCGCAGCCCCCAGCCCGGCCGCGGCCATTTCCAGGCTGGCATGGAAGTCATCGCTGTACGCCACCACCCGGGGGTGCAGGTTGCAGCTGGCGAAGAGGCGCTCGATCACCGTGGCGTCGGATGTGCCGGGATGATGCACAATCCAGGGCATGTCCGAGAGGTGGTCGGCCGCGATCTTCGAATCCGTGCCGATGCCCCAGGCGGCCGGCAGCACCACCCGGAAGTTGTCATCGCCGATCCACTGCCGGTTGACGGTGTGCGGCCAGGCGAGGCCCGACTGCCCCACCTGGTACACCAAGGCGACGTCGAGTTCGCCGCCGGTGCGCAGGCCCTGGATGGTCTGGGCCGGCTCAGCGACGGAGACCCGCAGGTCGATGCCAAGCTTCTTCCAGGCCGGGTTCGCCAGGATCCGGGGCAGCACATAGGTGGCCAGGCTGGGGAAGATGCCCAGCCGGAGTTCCTGCCGGGTGGTGTCACCGGTGCGGGAGGCCGCCGCCATCAGCGCCTCGATGTCGGTGAGCACCTTGGCCGCGTGCCGGGTCATAACCTGGGCGGCCTCGGTGGGGTGGATGCTGCGGGCCGAGCGCTGGAACAGTTCGACGCCGGTGTCACGCTCCAGGGCGGACATCTGCTGGGAAACGGCCGACGCCGTGTACCCGAGGCGCGTGGCGGCGGCCGCGAAGGACCCGAGCCGGGTCACTTCGACCAGTGTCCGCAGATGGACGGGGTTAATCAAGGGGTGCCCTTCTCGGATTCCGGTGAGGCGGGACCGCAATCCCGCTTCATTCTGGCACATTGGTTTCAAGCAGAAAGCTGGGGAACCGCACACATCCGCGGGCGCCTCGGCGACGAATTGCCCGTAAGAAGTTTAACCAGGACGATCCAGGCAATGGATAGAGCAGCCAACAGGAGCAAATCAGTGTCAGATGCAGCAGGGATTCCGCAAGGCCGGCGGATCGCCGTGATTGGCAGCGGCGTGGCGGGGCTGACCGCCGCGTACGTCCTGAACCGTGAGGACTCTGTCACCGTCTTCGAAGCCGATTCCCGGCTGGGCGGCCACGCCCACACCCACGACGTGCCGCAGGACGGTGGGCCGGTGCTGGGCATCGACACCGGCTTTATCGTTCACAACGAACGCACCTACCCCACGTTGCTCCGGCTCTTCGCGGAGCTGGGCGTTGAAACCCAGGACTCCGAAATGTCCATGTCCGTCCGCTGCGACGGCTGCGGTCTGGAATACGCCGGTGCCCGGGCCAAGGGCCGCGGGATCCTTCCGGGGCCTGCCACCTTGCTGCGCGGACGATACCTGCTGATGCTGCTGGAGGTGATGCGCTTCTACCGGAAGGCCCGCGCCCTGCTCGCCGAGACGGATCCGGCCGGTACCGACATCACGCTGGCGGAGTTCCTGGCCCGGGAGAAGTTCAGCCGCTACTTCATCTCGCACTTTATGACCCCGATCGTGAGCGCCGTCTGGTCCTGCGACCCGGCCACGGCGCTCGCGTACCCGGCCCGCTACCTCTTTACCTTCCTCGGCCACCACGGCCTGCTCGGAGTATCCGGTTCACCGCAGTGGCGCACCGTCACCGGCGGCTCACGCTCCTACGTGGACAAGCTTGCGGCCACGCTTGACGATATCCGGCTCGCCAGCCCGGTCACCGGCGTGCGCCGGCACGCGGACGGCGTGGAACTAACGACCGGAAACGCCGACGCCGGCTTCCGCACCGAAAACTTCGACGCCGTGGTGATCGCCACCCACCCGGCCCAGGCGCTGGGCATGCTCACCGACGCCTCGCCCGCGGAGCAGGCCGCGCTCGGCGGCATGCCGTACTCGGTCAACCACACCGTCTTCCACCGCGACGCCGCCGTGCTGCCCGCCAGTGACAATGCCAAGGCGTCCTGGAACTACCGGCTGCCCGCCTGTGACGCCCGCCCGGACAAGGTCCTGGTCAGCTACGACATGACCCGGCTGCAGCGGCTGGACACCGCCGACGGCGGACGCTACATCGTCAGCCTCGGCGAGTCCGAGCTGATTGCCGACCATACGGTGCTTGACCGGATGGTCTACGAGCACCCGCAGTACACACCCGAATCGCTCCGGGCCCAGCGGCAGATCCTGGCCCTCGGGGACGCGCGGCTGGCCTTCGCCGGGGCCTACCACGGCTGGGGATTCCACGAAGACGGCGCCCTTTCCGGGGTCCGGGCCGCGGAACGGCTCGGTCGCAGCTGGGACGTCCCAGCCGTGGCCCTGAACGCGGAGTACCGCGCCGTCGCGATCGATCCGGACCTGCAAAGCGCCGCCGCGGAGGGCTTATGAGCGCCGCGGCGGCCATCTACCGCACCTCGATTGCGCATGTGCGGCGCACCCCGCTGAAGAACGCTTTCACGTACCGCAGCTACAGCTGGTATGTCGACGTCGACCGGCTGCCCAGGGTGCCCCGGCTGCTGCGTCCGCTGGCCGATTTTCGTGTCGCGGACCATCTGGGTGACCCGGAGGGCACGCTGCGCGGGAACGTGGAGGCGTTCCTGGCCACCCGCGGGATCATTCTGGGCGGCGGCCGGATCACGATGCTTGCCAGTGCCCGGGTATTCGGGCACGTGTTTAATCCGCTGAGCCTGTTCTGGTGCCACGACGCTGCCGGGGAACTGCGCTGCGTTGTGGCGGAGGTCCATAACACCTACGGTGAACGGCACTGCTACCTGCTGGAGACGGACGACGCCGGCCGGGCCAGCGTGCCGAAGGCCTTTTACGTTTCACCGTTCAACGACGTCGACGGCGAGTACCGGATGAAACTGCCGGAACCCGGCGCACGGCTCGCCGTCTCGATAGTGCTGGAACGCGAAGGGCACCGGCCTTTTATCGCCAGCATGGACGGTGAACGGCACGACGCCACGGTGCGGACTATCCTCGCCACGGCGCTCGCCGTCCCGCTTGCGCCGCTGCGCGTCTCGGCGCAGATCCGCTGGCAGGGAATCAAACTGTGGGCACGCCGGCTGCCCCTTATCAAACGACCGCACCACCCTTCCCAGGAGGCAGTACAGTGACAATGACCGAAGCGACCGGATCGGGCGCGGCGCGCCGCGAGAATGAGGCCGCAGCCCCTTACACCGTTCCGCAGCCTCCGGCGGTGGTTGACGCCGCCATCTGGCCCAGCATCGCCACAGTCCCCTCAAGCCTGAAGGCGCGGCTGGCCGGCCGTGCTGCTGACGCCATCTTCAAAGCCGCGGTCCGCCGGCTCCCGCTGGAGGTCCGCTACCCGGACGGGACCGTCCTGGGCAAGGCAGCCACGCCGGGCCACCGCTACCCGGTTATGACCATGAACCGTCCCCAGGCCTTTGCGGCCCGGCTCGGCGACGGCGGATTGATCGGCCTGGGCGAGTCCTTTATGGCCGGCGATTGGGACGCTGACAACCTGACAGCCGTGATGGAGGTTTTTGCCGCCCGCGTCGGGACCCTCGTGCCGGAGCCGCTGCAGAAACTGCGTGCGTTCTACCTGCCGCGCCAGCCGCGCAAGGAACGCAACACCGAGCAGAACACCCGCTCGAACATCTCCCGGCACTATGACCTTTCCAACGAACTGTTTTCCACGTTCCTGGACGAGACCATGACCTACTCCAGTGCGCTGTTCCCGGAGACCGGCGAGGCCCTCAAGAGCGTGGCCTGGGACGGTTTTGCCGCGGCGCAGCAGGCCAAGATCGACCGCCTGCTGGACAAGGCCGGCGTCGGGGCGGGCACCCGGGTGCTGGAAATCGGCACCGGCTGGGGCGAGCTCGCCCTCCGGGCAGCACAGCGCGGGGCCACCGTTTACTCCGTCACCCTCTCCAGCGAGCAGCAGGAACTTGCCCGCAAGCGGGTCGCCGACGCGGGGTACGCCGACGCCGTCACAATCGAACTGAAGGACTACCGCGCGGTTGAAGGCGAGTACGACGCCGTCGTCTCCGTGGAGATGATCGAAGCCGTGGGCTTCGAATACTGGGCTACGTATTTTCAGACGATCGAGCGTCTCCTGGCCCCGGGCGGAAAGGTCGCCATCCAGGCCATCACCATCGCCCACGACCGGCTGATGGCCACCCGCACCAGCTACACCTGGGTGCACAAGTACATCTTCCCCGGCGGCGTCATTCCCTCGGTGCGCGCCATCGAGGACACCACGGCCAAGCAGACGGGACTGCGCGTGCGCGAACGCCTGGCCATGGGGGAGCACTACGCCCAGTCGCTCAGGCTCTGGGAAGAGCGCTTTATGGCCCGCTCCGCCGAGGTCCGGGCGCTGGGCTTCGATGAGATCTTCCAGCGTATGTGGCTGTTCTACCTCTGCTACTCCCGGGCAGGCTTCGAAACCGGCTACCTCGACGTGCAGCAGATCGTGCTGGACCGTCGGACAGTGGGCGAGTCGAACAACGGATCCGCCGAATGACGGCGCCGCTGGCCACAATGGTCGAGGAGGTCCTGCGGCCGCTTGCCGGCGGGGAGCTCCCCGTCCGGCTCGTCGCCTGGGACGGCAGCGAGGCCGGTCCGGCCGGCGCCCCGGTGGTCCGGCTCAACTCCCCGGATGCCATCCGGCGCCTGCTCTGGGCGCCGGGGGAGCTGGGCGCCGCGCAGGCATATGTCACCGGTGAGCTGGATCTCGACGACGACCTGAACAGCACCCTCGAGCACCTCTGGAAGGTGGTACGGGACCGGGGCCTCGCCGGTATCCGCCCCACGCCGGCGGTGCTGGCCGGCGTCGCACGGATTGCCCGCGCCGCCGGGGCTCTCGGCGCGCCGCCGCCGCCGCCGGCCAGCCAGGCCAGGGTCAAGGGACGGCTGCACAGCCTCCTCCGGGACCGTGCCGCGATCAGCCACCACTACGACCTCAGCAACGATTTCTATGCGCTGATCCTGGACCCGCAGATGGCCTACTCCAGCGGCTACTGGACGGATCGGGCAGCGGACGGCAGTTCGTCCCCGAACTACGGGCTGGAAGACGCCCAGCGGGACAAGCTGGACCTGGTCTGCCGCAAGATCGGGCTCAAGGCGGGGATGCGGATGCTGGACGTTGGCTGCGGCTGGGGCTCGCTGAGCCTGCATGCGGCGCAGTACTACGGCGTCGACGTCGTCGGCGTCACCCTCTCCGTGCAGCAGAAGGCGTTCATCGACGCCCGGATCAAGGAACGCGGCCTTGAGGGGCGCGTTGAGATCCGGGTCCAGGATTACCGGGAAATCCCGGACGGACCGTTCGACGCCGTCGCCTCCCTGGAAATGGGCGAACACGTTGGCCAGCAGAATTACCCCGTCTACGCCGCCGCCCTGTTTAATAACCTCGCCCCTGGTGGCCGGGTGCTGGTCCAGCAAATGTCCCGGCGGGGCAAGCATCCCGGCGGGGGTCCTTTTATCGAGTCCTTTATTGCCCCGGACATGCACATGCGTCCGGTCGGGGACACGCTGGGCTTCCTGGAAGACGCTGGCCTGGAGGTCGAGGGCGTGCAGGGCATGCGCCGTGACTATGTCCGGACCCTCGAGGCCTGGTACGCGCGGTTCGAGGAGAACCACGCGGCCGCCGTCGAAATGATGGGGGCGGAAGTCGCCCGGGTCTGGCGGCTGTACCTGGTCGGCGCGCTGCGCAGCTTTGCCGAACGCCGGATGGGCGTGGAGCAGATTCTCTGCAGCAGGCCGGAGACCGGCAGGTAACAGCAACTTTGAGTCGCCGCACGCCGGCGAAGGCGGGCACCCGGGGGGTGTCCGCCTTCTTCGTGTTTCCGGACACCACGCCGGGTGCTTAACGCCACGCCGGGACCCGGTTCCCGGCTCCCGCGACACGCCGTCCACCCCACGACACGCAGGGAGTTAATTGTGCAAAGGTACTCCACAGCCTGTGGATTTCGTCCGTCAAAACGGCGGAATTCCGGACATTTTGAGCCACCCTGCCTGTGGACTGATGGTGCATTAAATGACATACTTGTAATACATCATCTTGGGGTCCACATCGGGCTCTTGCACAACATGTAGTATCGACATACAGTTCCAGCGGAGCAGCAGTGCTCGCCAGGCAAGACCAGTAACGGATCAGGATTCCTGTCCCGGACCGGCCCGCCCGGACCACTGGCACCAGAGCCTCAGCTCACCAGCAACAGCCTCTGCGCAGCACGCAGTTCGCCGTGGATTACGCAGTACCAAAGACTTCAACAAAGGGGACAGGGACCATGACCGTTACGGTTTACACGAAACCGGCCTGTGTTCAGTGCAACGCGACATACCGCGCGCTGGATAAGAAGGGCATCACCTACCAGAGCGTCGACATCTCCCAGGATGCGGATGCCCTCGAGCGCCTGAAAGGCCTCGGCTACATGCAGGCCCCGGTTGTCGTCACGGACCAGGACCACTGGTCCGGTTTCCGCCCCGACAAGATCGAAGAACTGGCGCAGGCGTACGCCGTCGCCGTCGCCTAAAACGCTTGACACGAAATCACGTTCGATGAGGTGACACCCATGGCACCAGTGGCAACGGCAACGGCCCACACTTCGCCGGCGGCAGACGACCGGAACCCGGCTACGGTCCGGAGCACTGCCAGTCACCTCATCTACTTCTCCTCCAGTTCGGAAAACACCGCCCGCTTCGTCGGGAAGCTGGGCATCGACGCCGCCCGGATTCCGCTCCATGGGCGGGAACCGGCGCTGGTGGCCACCGAGCCCTTTGTATTGGTGCTCCCGACTTACGGCGGCACCGGGGGAGAAGGTTCCGTTCCGAAGCAGGTCATCCGCTTCCTGAACGATCCGCGCAACCGGGAAGAAATCCGGGGCGTGATCGGGGCAGGCAACACGAACTTTGGGGACAACTACTGCATGGCCGGCGACATTATTGCCGCGAAATGCCAGGTCCCGCACTTATATCGATTTGAACTTATGGGGACGCCGGAAGACGTCAGCCGGGTTCACCAAGGATTGGAAGAATTTTGGACACGACTGTCGCAGACACCGAAGTGACCGGGCCGGGCTCCCTCGGCTCAGCCGAGAAGACCAGCTCCGCCGTCGAGAAGCACACCGTTCCCGGCGAGAAGCCGGCCATGCCGGCCGCTTTCCAGGGCCTGGGCTACCACGAGCTCAACGCGATGCTGAACCTCTACGGCCCGAACGGGGAGATCCAGTTCGAGGCCGACCGCGAGGCTGCCCACCAGTACTTCCTGCAGCACGTGAACAACAACACCGTTTTCTTCCACGACCTTGAGGAAAAGCTCGACTACCTCGTGAAGAACGAGTACTACGAGCGCGAAACCCTCGACCAGTACACGATGAACTTCATCCGCGAGCTCTACAACCGCGCGTACAAAAAGAAGTTCCGCTTCGAGACCTTCCTCGGCGCGTTCAAGTTCTACACCTCCTACACGCTCAAGACGTTCGACGGAAAGCGTTTTCTGGAGCGCTACGAGGACCGCGTCTGCATGGTGGCCCTGCACCTGGCCCGCGGCGACGAGCAGCTCGCGCTGCAGATGGTCGACGAAATCATCGAAGGCCGCTTCCAGCCGGCCACCCCCACGTTCCTGAACGCCGGCAAGCGCCAGCGCGGCGAGCTGGTCTCCTGCTTCCTGCTCCGCATCGAAGACAACATGGAGTCGATCGGCCGTTCCATCAACTCCGCCCTGCAGCTCTCCAAGCGCGGTGGCGGCGTGGCGTTCGCGCTGACCAACATCCGTGAGGTCGGCGCGCCGATCAAGCAGATCGAGAACCAGTCCTCCGGCGTCATCCCCGTGATGAAGCTCCTCGAGGACAGCTTCTCCTACGCCAACCAGCTCGGTGCCCGCCAGGGTGCCGGCGCGGTGTACCTGCACGCCCACCACCCGGACATCTACCGTTTCCTGGACACCAAACGGGAGAATGCGGATGAGAAGATCCGGATCAAGACCCTCTCGCTCGGCGTCGTGATCCCGGACATCACCTTCGAGCTGGCCAAGAAGGACGAGGACATGTACCTGTTCTCGCCGTACGACGTCGAACGCGTCTACGGCATGCCGTTCTCCGACGTCTCGGTCACCGAGAAGTACTACGAGATGGTTGACGATTCCCGGATCAAAAAGACCAAGATCAAGGCGCGCGAGTTCTTCCAGACCCTCGCCGAGATCCAGTTCGAATCCGGTTACCCGTACATCATGTTCGAGGACACCGTGAACCGGGAAAACCCGATTGACGGCAAGATCATCATGTCCAACCTGTGCTCGGAGATCCTCCAGGTCTCCCAGCCCACCACGTACAACGACGACCTGTCCTACGAGACCACCGGCAAGGACATTTCCTGCAACCTGGGTTCGCTGAACATCGCCAAGGCCATGGATTCGCCGGACTTCGGCCTGACCATCGAAACGGCCATCCGGTCCCTCTCGGCCGTCTCGGACATGTCCAACATCACCTCGGTCCCCTCGATCGCCCGCGGCAACGACCAGAGCCACGCAATTGGCCTGGGCCAGATGAACCTGCACGGATACCTGGCCCGCGAGCGGGTCCACTACGGCTCCGAAGAGGGCATCGACTTCACCAACATCTACTTCTACTCGGTGGTGTTCCACGCCGTCCGGGCCTCCAACCGGCTGGCCATCCAGACCGGCCAGACCTTCGGCGGCTTCGAGAAGTCCAAGTACGCAACAGGTGAGTTCTTCGACAAGTACACGAACCAGGAATGGGTCCCGCAGACGGCCAAGGTTGCCGAGCTGTTCCAGAACATCCACATCCCCACCCAGGATGACTGGCGCGAGCTGAAGGCGTCCGTCATGGAGCACGGCATCTACAACCAGAACCTGCAGGCTGTCCCGCCGACCGGCTCGATCTCCTACATCAACAACTCCACCTCCTCGATCCACCCGGTGGCGTCCAAGATCGAGATCCGCAAGGAAGGCAAGCTGGGCCGCGTGTACTACCCGGCGCCGTACCTGACGAACGACAACCTGGAGTACTACCAGGACGCGTATGAGATCGGCTACGAGAAGGTCATCGACACCTACGCCGCTGCCACGCAGCACGTGGACCAGGGCCTGTCCCTGACGCTGTTCTTCAAGGACACCGCCACCACGCGCGACATCAACCGGGCCCAGATCTACGCCTGGAAGAAGGGCATCAAGACCATCTACTACATCCGTCTCCGCCAGCTCGCGCTGGAAGGGACTGAGGTGGAAAATTGTGTCTCGTGTATGTTGTAATCAACTGAAATAGGTTGATTTGCTTTAGGGATGAAATGATGGAACCGACGACGGCGACGGGCGGCTTGGTCTACGGCATCCGGCTTAGGCGGGAGGTCGAGTACCGCTATGTCGGTATCACGACTAAGACGGCCAGTCGTCGTTTCCATCAGCACCTGCGCGTTGCCGCTGAAGGGCGAAAGACGCCCTTCTACGATTGGCTCCGAAAGCATGATCCGGCTGATCTCATTGCAGATGAATTGGACTGGATTGAAGGCCTGCCGGAGCTCGGCCGGGCCGAGATCGAGTGGATCAGTTATCTGCGGCGTGAGGGAGACCGTCTCCTGAATCTCTCCGACGGCGGTCTGGGTCCCACGGGAGTTGTGTGGACTGAGGAGATGCGGGAAGCCGCAAGTATCCGTGGCACGGGTCGGAAAGGGGTTCTCCGGCCCGGGCCGGAGAACCCCTTCTACGGTGGCAGGCACAGCCTGGAGCAACGCGGGAAGTGGTCTCAGGACCGCAAGGGAACCTACTCCGGTGCGGACAATCCCAACTTTGGTAAGTTCGGAGCGGAGCACCCGGGCTTTGGCCATACGATGAGTGAGGAATCACGGAGGGCTCTTTCCGACGCCAGGAAGGGGCCGGGGAATCCTAACTTTGGCAAGAAGCTAAGCGCGGAAACCCGGGCGAAGCTGTCAGCCGCTCAAAAAGGCAAGCCCAAGCCTGCCAGCCAGCGCAGCGCACACACCAGACATCACACCAACAAAGGCATCGAGAACGCCGAGTGCAGCTATTGCATCGAGGACTCAGCCAAACCCAGTTTCTCTGCAGAAAGCGAGTCGGAGTCATGACAGCAAAAGTAAAGCTTCTCACCCATGTTGATGCGATCAACTGGAACCGCATCCAAGACGAGAAGGACGTTGACGTCTGGAACCGCCTGGTCAACAACTTCTGGCTTCCGGAGAAGATCCCGCTGTCTAACGACGTGCAGTCGTGGGCGACGCTGACGCCCGACGAGCAGCAGCTCACCATGCGCGTGTTCACCGGCCTGACCCTGCTGGACACCATCCAGGGCACCGTCGGCGCCGTCTCGCTGATTCCGGACGCGATCACCCCGCATGAAGAGGCCGTCTACACGAACATCGCCTTCATGGAGTCCGTGCACGCCAAGAGCTACTCCTCCATTTTTTCCACGCTGGCCTCCACCAAGGAGATCGACGAGGCGTTCCGCTGGTCCACCGAGAATGCGAATCTGCAGAAGAAGGCGCAGATCGTCATGGACTACTACCAGGGCGACGATCCCCTGAAGCGCAAGGTGGCCTCGACGCTGCTGGAGAGCTTCCTGTTCTACTCCGGCTTCTACCTGCCGATGTACTGGTCCTCGCGGGCCAAGCTGACGAACACCGCTGACCTGATCCGCCTGATCATCCGCGATGAGGCCGTGCACGGCTACTACATCGGCTACAAGTTCCAGAAGGGCCTGGAGGGCCTGTCCGAGGAGCGCAAGCAGGAGATCAAGGACTACACGTTCGAGCTGCTTTTCGAGCTGTACGAGAACGAGGTCCAGTACACGCACGACCTCTACGACTCCGTCGGCCTGGCCGAGGACGTCAAGAAGTTCCTGCACTACAACGCCAACAAGGCCCTGATGAACCTGGGCTACGAGGCCATGTTCCCGGCCTCCGTCACGGACGTGAACCCGGCGATCCTCTCGGCCCTGTCGCCGAACGCTGACGAGAACCACGACTTCTTCTCGGGGTCCGGTTCGAGCTACGTGATCGGCAAGGCTGTTAATACCGAGGATGACGACTGGGACTTCTAGTCTTCTTCTCTCCTTCGGCGGGGATGCGGCAGATGTACATCTGATGCTCTCGGATGTACATTTGTTGCATGTCGACCATCAACATCACGGACGCGCGATCACACTTGCCGGAGCTCATCGAGAAGGCCGAGTTTGAGCCGGTATTTATCGAACGCCGCGGACATCGGGCGGCGGTTCTAGTATCGCCTGAGCGATATGAGCAGATGCTTGATGCTTTGGAAGAAGTCGAGGACATTGCGGCGTTTGATGCCGCAATGGCGGAAGAAGGCGAGAACATTCCCTGGGTACAAGTGAAGGCGGATCTGGGCTGGGCATGAGCCCCTACCGGATTGAGCTTAGACCTGCCGCCATCCGCGCACTGAGAAAAATTCATCCCGAGGATAAAGAACGCATTCAAGGTGCGATCGCGCTGCTAGGCCAAGACCCACGGCCGCCCAAAGCAATTGCTTTGAGCGGCCGTCCCGGGTATCGGGTCCGTGTCGGCGACTACCGGATCATCTACACCATCCAGGACGACGTGCTCTTGGTAGTGGTCGTAAACCTCGGGCACCGTCGGGACGTCTACCAGAAGTGACTTCCGGCGACGTGCAGGCGACCTTCGCTACGCGGTAGCTCGGAGGTTGATGCGTGCGCGCTCCGCACCACGGATGATCAGTTCGCCTGCCGCTCCAATCCCCAGCAGCATCAAAAGATTCCCATTCCTGGCGGAACTCGCCGCAATATACGTGTTCTGCGCGGCAGTGACAGCGGCGATGTCATTGGCGTACCAACCGTTGACAACAGTCTGCTGCGGTGCGCCCTTTGTCTCGCCGTTGTTCATGGTGTTCTTAAGATCGGCTGCGCTGAGCCCGGACTTCCAATCGGAAGGGCTGCTGCCACTCTGAAAGGCCGGGTTGTTGACGATCCATGTGATGATCATCAGCAGACCCAGCAGCGCCCCCAAAATGATCCGGGCGCCGTTGGCCGACCGGAGCTTCGCTAACTTCAGCCTCTTGGACTTTAGCTGCGGTTCGTGGTCCGGAGTCGGCGGTACCTCCGGCATCGCGTTTCCAGTGGATGTTTCGTAAGTAGTCATTTCCCCATTTTTTCGTGTTGTTTGTTGCGACCGCCTGACGGCGGAAACTCCGGTGCGGTTAGCCACGGGCCTCAGCGAACCGCGGGGCCATCGACTCCATCTGCTCCATGACCAGCTTGATGGCCTCGGGTTGCTTGTCCGGCGGGTAGCCGAAACGTACCAGAAGCCGCTTGATCGAGGACCGAAGCTTGGCCCGGACATCGTCGCGGACGGTCCAGTCGGTGCGCACATCCCGCCGCATGACCGAAACCAGCTCACGGGCGATGTCCGCCAGAATGCCTTCGCCCTGGACCTCCACCGCCGACTCATTTGAAGCCACGGCATCATAGAAGGCGAGCTCGTCCGAGTTGAGCGGGGGAGTGAAGTGCGCCCCGCGTTTGGCTTCGGCAGCCACTTCGCGGGCCAGTTCCACCAGTTCGGCAATGACCTCGGCTGAGGTCAACTGCTGGTTAGTGTATTTCTTCATGAGCTCGGTGATGCGCTCGGAGAAGGCCCGCTGGCGGATCACGTTGTTCCGGGTGGCCGTAACGGTCTCGTCAGAAATTAACTTGCGCAGCGCCTCGATGGCCAGCTGCGGGTTCCGCGCCTGCTGGGTTTTGGCGATGAACTCCGGTGTCAGGTCATCCAATGACGGCTTCGGCATGCCGGCGGCCTCGTAGATGTCGAGGACCTCGCCGGACGAAGTGGCCGAGGCAATCAGTTCGCCCAGCAGCCGCTGGATGTCCTCAGGCACCGGCTCGCCGGAGGCCTGCCGGTCGGCGGCGTCGTACTTCGCCATCCAGACCCGGATCTCCTCGTAAACCTGGATCTCCGGGCGCAGCTCCGCCAGTGTCTCCGACCCTGAGCACAGAGCCCAAGCTCTGGACAGCTGGCTGGAGAACCTGCGGTACCGGGCGGCGAGCGACTCCTCGCCGTCGGCTGGTTGGTTACCGGGTGTGCCCGGGTTGCGCAGATAGCTCACCGCGCCGGTCACGGCATTCAGAAACGCCTTGTTGCCGCCCTTCATCAGCACCGCCTTCCAGTCGTACCCGGCGAGCAGGGCACGCAGCGAATCTACGAGCGACACCGTCAGGCCAACAGCCTCATCAATGTTCTTCCCGACCGGCTTCTTGTCCTGGTCCGAGCGCGTGTACTCACTCAGCGCCTTGGCCAGGTTCTCCGCCAGTGGGGCGTACGCCACCAGCAGCCCGTCCTCCTTGCCGCGGAAGGTGCGGTTCACCCGGGCCAGGGTCTGCATGAGCAGCGCGCCCTTCAGCGGCCGGTCCAAGTACAGGGTGTGCAGGGGCGGGGAGTCGTAGCCGGTGAGCATCATGTCCTTGACGATCACCAGTTCCAGCTCGTCATCCACGTCTTTGAGCCGCTCCTTGATCTGGGCGTTCAAGGAGTCGCGGCGCACATGGTCCGAGACCGGCGGCCCATCGGTCGCATTGCCCGAGTACACCACCTTGATCTTGCCCTTGCCTAGGTCATCCGAGTGCCAGTCCGGCCGCAGTTCCACGATCGCCGAGTACAGTTTCGCGCAGATTTCCCGTGTCCCTCCGACAATCATGGCCTTGCCGGGCGCCTCGATGAACTTGTGCATCCGGGCGCTGCGGTTCTCCCAGTGCGCCACGAGGTCCGCGGCCAGCGCGGCGATCCGCTGGGGCGCGCCATAGACGGCGTTCACGACGGCGACGCTCGCCTCGATCCGCGACCGTTCGGTGTCGTCCAGGCCCAGGGTCGCCTCGTCGGCGGCCCGGTCCAGGATTTCCTCCGTGACCTCAGAGGCCAGTCCCACCTTGATCAGCCGCGGTTCGAAGTAGACCGGCACGGTGGCGCCGTCCTCCACAGCCCGGGAGAGATCGTAGACATCGATGTAGTCGCCGAAGACGTCCTGCGTGTTGCGGTCATCGAAGGAGATCGGGGTGCCGGTGAAGGCAATGAGCGTCGCGTGCGGCAGGGCGTCGCGCAGGTGCCGGGCGTAGCCGTCGAGGTCGTCGTAGTGACTGCGGTGCGCCTCGTCCACCACCACGATGATGTTCCGCCGGTCGGACAGCAGCGGGTGGTCGGTGCCAGCGTCCTTCTCGGCCTTGCTGCGGCCGAACTTCTGAAGCGTGGTGAAGTAGATGCCGCCGGTGGTGCGGTTGGAGAATTCCTCGCGCAGCTCGGAGCGTTTCTTGATCTGCTTGGGCGATTCGGCCAGCAGGAGGCTGCGGGAGAAGCCCTCAAAAAGTTGTCCGTCGAGTTCGTTGCGGTCCGTGATGACGACGACGGTAGGGTTCTTCAGCCTGGGGTGCCGGGCCACCAGGTTGGTGTAGAGCTCCATCTCCATCGACTTGCCCGAGCCCTGCGTGTGCCAGACAACGCCGGCCTTGCCGTTGCTCTCCACGGCCTGGACGGTGCTGCCCACGGCCTTGGTCACGGCGAAGTACTGGTGCGGTTTGGCGATGCGTTTGGTGAGCCCGTCGGAGCCGCCGTCGAACGCGGTGAAGCTCTGCAGGAGCTGCAGGAAACGGTCCTGGTTATACAGCCCGTGCAGGGCGGTTTCCAGCGCCGTGACGGCTTCGCCGTCTTCCATATAGCCCGGCGCCAGGGGGACGCCGTCGTCGTCGACGTTCCAAGGGGAGAAGTGATTCAGGGGCGTGAAGGGCGTGCCGTATTTGGCGTCGATGCCGTCCGAGGCGAGCGTGAATACGCAGAAGCGGAACGCCAGGGGGAACTCGCGCAGGTAGGTCTGCAGCTGGGCGTGCGCCCCGGCGACGTCGGCGTGGGAGCTGCCGGCCTTCTTGAGCTCGATGATGCTGACGGGCATGCCGTTGCAGTAGAGCGCGAGGTCGAAGCGGCGTTTGTAGTCGCCCTGGATGAGGGTGACCTGGTTGACGGCGAGCCAGTCGTTCTGGTCCGGGTCCGTGCTGAGCAGCCGGATGGTGGGGTTGGCCTCGGTGCCGTCGGAGTCGATGTAGCTTAGCCGGAAACCGTCCACAAGGTAGCCGTGGATGCGGTGGTTCTCGGCGACGGCGTCTTTGGACTTGGGCGCGGCGATCTCCGCGAGGGCCTGCTGCAGATACTGAACCGGGACCGCCGGGTTGAACCGCTGCAGGGCCGCGAGCAGCCGCGGCCGGATCAGCAGCTCGTCCCAGGAGTCGCGCTCACCCGTGCCGGGTGCGATGTCCTGGCCGGCTTTGGGCTGCCAGCCGAGCGGCTCAGCCAGCCGGTCGAGTGCGACGCCCTCCCAGTCGGCCTCCGAAAAGCCGAGCGCGGGTATCTTGATGGATGCTGTGTTCACGGTTGTTCCCCCAATGTCGTGTTGCTGTCCAGCTTAGCCAAGCGTCTGACGCCATCCGCTAAGGCCGCGGGTGTCCGCAAAATGTTGCAACAGCCTTGCAACATTGAGGACACGCCGTTCCGGCAAAGTTGCAAGGACCACTTGCAAGATTGGAAAGTGGCCGCCAGTCCTTGCATCGTTGCCGCGTCGTCTGGAGTCCCTGTGAAAGCGGCACACGAGGGGCATGGATCTTCTGGGCCGGCGTGCAGTTTGGTGCACAGCTAGACGCCGGCCTCCACTAACAGTTTCTCAGCGTCTTTGACACGGAGCTTCCCGGACATGAGCTGGGGGAGCAATGCGTCGCGGGTGGTGGCCAGCTCCAAGCTCTCCCTCTCAGCAAGCAGACTTCGCTTCCACAAGGCTTCCATTGCTTCGTTGTTAGTCTTCACGCTGCGTTCGGACGGTACTCGAACTGGCTCGTCGAGGTGCCTGCGTTGAATGTGCCCCATAGTTGTTGCTTTGTCGGCAGCGATCGATTTGAACGCATCGAGCTTGTTTTGGATCAATTCGTACGCCAACCAGTGGGGGAACCCGGCATTGGGAATCACTTTGAAAATGTGTTGGTTAATGATTCCCTCGTCGCGGTACCACCGGTGCAGAGTCAGTGAGCCAGACCAAGCAAACAAGATGTCGCCCGGGCGGGCCAGATGCCGTTCCCCAACCTCGATGTCGTTGTAGATTGTCGAACCACCCAGTCCTGAGTTCAACTCGGCGATCCTGATAACTACCCGGCCGGTCCCGCTTGCGTTCTTTGTGAATGCCTTGCCGTTAACGAACTCCGCTGTGCCAGAAAGTGGTAGTTCCAACACCTCCTTGTTGAGCATCGAGTGGAATCTGGCACGGCGGAGCGAATCGAGTGTGGCCAGGAGTGTGGTGTTGGCGGCGATCTTGTCGTCGAGCGCACCGAGCACCTCTGCAATTGCCTGTTGGTTGTGAATCGATGGCAGCGTCATCTTGAGGGACCGGATGTCCGCCAGATTTATGTATGCGGCCATGTCCGTGTTGTTCATTCTGTCCGCGGCTTGAAGCCAGAACTCCTGGCTACTGAACCAGTAGCGTAGGAAGCGCGGGGCTATTACATCGAAATCCAGAACCCGGAAATAGCAGAGCTGCGGGCTGTAAACAACCTGCTCACCGGTTTCGGGTAGAACGGCCACTCGGCCAACAGTCCCCTTTGTGGTCAGAAGGATGTCACCGGGATGTCCCAATTTCGTTCCGATGGCCCTGACGTAATCAGCCGAAACGAAGTCCGGTCCCTCGAAGCTGACAGCATCGTCCATCACGTCGGCAACACGAATGATCCGGTAACCCGGCTGGCCATGCTCGCTTCGTTTGGTTCTGTAACCGTCTCCGAACTGGAGGGCACCGAGAGCTGCTAGTTCGCCGATGGAGGTATTCCTAGACATCCAGGCGCCCCAATTGCTCGCGCACAACCTGCGCCAGCCGCTCCGACTCGTCGAACTGCTCGAAGAGCTCCTTCGATAGCCGTGCGATCTTCTCCTCGATCGGCTCGCCGTCGTCCTCAAGCTCAGCCGCCCCAACATACCGTCCCGGCGTTAGCGCATAATCAGCAGCCTTGATCTCCGCAAGCGTGGCCGAATAGCAGAAGCCGGCTTCGTCGTCGTACGTCAGGCCGGCCTCGACGGCCGACGCAGTGCCGCGCCACGCGTGGTAGGTGTTGGCGATCTTGGCGATATCTTCATCGGACAGGGCGCGTTCGGCGCGGTCCACCATGTAGCCGAGGTTCTTGGCGTCGATGAACAGGACCTGCCCGGTGCGGTCCACGGAGCCGTTCTTGCCAGCGGTCTTGTCCTTGGCGAAGAACCAGGTGCAGACGGGGATGCCGGTGCTGCGGAAGAGCTGGGTGGGGAGTGCCACCATGCATGAAACCAGGTCCGCCTCCACGAGTTGGGCGCGGATCTCGCCCTCGCCGCCGGAGTTGGAGGACATGGAGCCGTTGGCCATGACCACGCCGGCGGACCCGCCCGGGGCGAGTTTGGAGATGATGTGCTGGATCCAGGCGTAGTTGGCGTTTCCGGCCGGCGGGAGGCCGTACTTCCAGCGGGGGTCGGACTCGGAACGGGCCCAGTCCTTGATATTGAAGGGTGGGTTGGCCATGATGAAGTCGGCGCCGTTGGTCCCGGTCAGCTCGGGGTGCTGGTCCCGGGCGAAGGTGTCGCCCCAGCGGGAGGCGAGGTTGGCGTTGAGGCCGTGGATGGCGAGGTTCATCTTGGCCATCCGCCAGGTGCGCTCGTTAAGCTCCTGGCCGTAGACCGAGATGTCCGAGCCCTCCTTCTGGTGGTGCTCCAGGAACTTCTCGGTCTGGACAAACATGCCGCCCGAGCCGCAGCAGGGATCATAGACCCGCCCGCGGTTGGGTTCCAGCACCTCCACGAGCACCCGGACCACGCCGGCCGGGGTGTAGAACTCGCCGCCGCGCTTGCCCTCGGCCCGGGCGAACTTCTCCAGGAAGTACTCGTAGACCTCGCCGAGCAGGTCGCGGGCCTTGCTGACGCCCTGGCCCGTGAAGCGGGCCGAGTTCAGCAGGTCCAGCAGCTCGCCGAGGCGGCGCTGGTCCACGTTGTCGCGGTTGAAGATGCGGGGAAGCGTGGCCGCCAGCGTGGGGTTGGCGGCCATGATGAGGTCCATGGCCTCGTCGATCAGCTGGCCGATGCTCTTCGGTGCCTCGCCCATCGCGGCGGCGAGGCCCTTGCCGTTCTCCGCGAGGTAGTCCCAGCGGGCACGGGCAGGGACCCAGAAGACGCCGCGGCCGGTGTACTCGTCCACGTCGTCGATCAGCTGGGCGATCTGGTCCTCATTGAGGCCGTCGGCTTCCAGCTCCGTGACGATCTGGGCGCGGCGCTCCTCGAAAGCGTCCGAGACGTATTTCAGGAACACCAGGCCAAGGATGACGTCCTTGTACTGGGAGGCGTCCATGGAACCGCGCAGCTTGTCCGCGGCCTTCCAGAGGGTGTCCTTGAGTTCCTTCATGGTGGACGGGGCGAGGTCCACCTTTAATTTCGGGGGCATTACTGGGTTCCTTTGGTCTGTGGTTCGGCGAGCTTAGTGCTGGGGTCTGTCAGGGTGAGGCTTCCGCCCGCTACGCCGTCCGTAATCAGGGTAGCGAGTTCCTCCAGCCGTTTGAGGCGTTCGCGGGCCAGATGCTGCCCGTGTTGCAGCCGGGCGAGCGTTTCGGCAAGCTTCTCCCGCTGGGCCTCCGGCAGGCGGCGCAGCTGCCAGTGCCGCCAGACCTTGTCCCTGCCGGACAGTGCGTTGATGTCCGCGGCGACGACGTCGGGCAGCAGCCCGCCGGGGTCCCCGGCGTCGATCCGCAGCACCCTCGCGGGGAACACGACGGCGGAGCCGCCGTCAGCGTCAACAGTGGCCGCCGGACGCGGGCTGGTGCAGAACACGACGTCGCCGGGCTCGGTGAGCCGGCCCCCGGGGTTGCTGGCGGCGAACTCCAGCAAGCTGATGTACCGGGCCGGGGCGGTGTGCGGGTGGAGCAGCTCGGCCGGCCCCAGGACCCGTGTGGTGCCGCCCGGCGCCAGGTCCGCATCGACAATCCGGTTCCCCTTGATGTATTTCAGGGTGCCGGCGGCCAGAAGTCCCTGGACTGCGGCGGGCTGGGCCTTCGTGGCTGGACCTCCCGGGAGAACGGCCATGTCAGCTGATGGCTTCGTTCCTCCGGCTCCGACCAGACGCACCAGTTCCTCGACGCGAAGGACAGCCCCCGCGCCGCCGGAACTCGGAGCCGGCCCGGGGTGATGAGCTGCCACGAGGGATGTCCGGGCGGCCAGCAGCAGACGGGTCTGGACCAGTCGGGCAAACCTGAAGGAGTGGGCGCGCACGGTGGCGCGGTTACCCATAGAGGCGACCATGTCGCTCACCAGGTCCTGCCTCACGTCGTCGGTGAGGGCACAGGCGCTGAGGTCCGCCGCCATGGTCCAGCGTTCCGCAATCGGTACTTTTGCGAACGACGGTCCCAGCACCCACAGCGCCTGCGCTTCGCGGGGCTTGGACCGCAGCAGGCCCTGGGGCAGCCGGACAATGGCACGTACCCGGCCGGTGCGCAGCAGCCCCGAACGCAAACCCGCGGCCCCGGCGGCCAGCGGAACATCGCAGAGAACACGTGCCGGGGCAATGATGACCGCCCGCTGCTGGTCGTCCATCTGGAGGACAAGGTGTTCCACCGCGGAGAGAATCTGGGTGGCGTCCATGCCTGGTTGGCCGGGGGATGGGTACTGCGCCACATGGACCACGGCTCCATGCATGGCGAATTCGCCGCTGGTCTCGACACGGATCTGTCCGGAGTCCACACCATGGACGCGCAGGCGGCGACGCACCAGCCGGCCGGCGCCGCCGTCGTCGTCCGCTGTCAGAAAGGTGACGGGCGCACCCTCGCCGGAAGCGTGCACGACGCCCATCAGGAGGTCGCTGCCGCCGCGGGTGGAGTCGGCAAAGACGGGACTCCCGCCCAGCACCGCGGACAGTTCGACCGCCGCGGCGGCGATTAGCTCCACGGCAGATTCCGTAAGGGCGGTATCCGAGTGCTCCCGCAGCCCCGCCCGGAACCGGGCGGCCAGAAGCTGTTCAAAGGCGGCAGGTGCGTTGTAGGCGCTGTCCACCAGCCGGTCCGCGAACGCTGCGGTAGCAGCGAGCGACGGGCCCTGGGCCTCCAGTTCCGAGTAAAGAAACCCGTCATCGGGGTCGCACTCGTCCGCGGCGTCCAGCAGTTCAGCTGTGGTCAGGGTTCCAATCCCGGCTCCTGTCATGGCCTTGAGAGTCAGGAGGGCGGTGAGGGCAGCCAGGGTGTTCCCTTCGACGCCGCCGGCCGCCGTTACGGGTATCCGGGCGAAAGCGGCGGCGTCGTTCACGGCATCAGGGTTGTTGCCGCGTCCGGTAGCGTCCAGCCAGCCGGCGACCTGATCGGCGTCGAACAGTTCACGGCCGCTATCCAGCGCGCTGGGCTCGGGAAACGGGTGAGCTGACCCGGCACTGCGTTTGCGCCAAATGGACACGACGGGCCGCTGGACCTGCGCCAGTGCGGCGACGTCGGAAAGGGTCATACGCAGGGCTTCTGCTTTGGTCATGTGCGTCTCCTTACGACGTCGCCCCAAGCCTAACGGGATGTGGTGACATTCCTGCTGGAGTGCTGATAAGGGGGGTTATCAGTGGTCTTTCGTCGTGCCGGTGCAGGGCCGCCGTAGCTTCGGTTCTGCAGCGCCGAGGGAATCCTCCGATGCTGCGACGGCGGCGGGGAACCACGCATTGGGGGACCGGTATCCCGCCGCCGCTCAGTAGCTACAGCAAAGAGAGGACGAGATCATGTTGAACTCCGTCACGGGCCACGGAACGGACGAGACGCCGTTCCTGGGGAAGTTGAAGCCGGCGCGCAAGAAGCGGGCCCTGCTGGCTGTCGCCGCCATCGCGCTCCTGGCCGGCGGAACGGTGCTCGGCACGACGCTGCCTGACCCGAGGTCCAGCGACGCCTACCTGGCGCTGGCGGGGGAGGAAGCCGCTGCGAAGTCTGAGCGCGACTCGGCTCAGACCGACTACCAGTCGATGAAGTCGAAGTACGACACCCTTCAGAACGGCAATGCCGCCCGCGAAGCGAAGCTCACGGCCAGGGAATTTGAGGTTGGCAAGGCAGATGCGGCCGTCAAAACCGCCGATGCGGCCGTCAAAATACGCGAAGATGCGGTGACCGGCGCCGAGAAGACCAAGGCGGCCAACACCATCGCCGACGGCACCTGGACGGTCGGCAAGGACCTTGAGGCCGGCACTTACCGGGCCACTGCCGACGTCGGCTCCTCCTGCTACTGGGGCATCTACGCGACCGGAAGCAACGGCAGCACCATTATCGACAACGATCTCCCCGGCGGCGGCCGGCCCTCAGTGGCGCTCTCCGGCGGGCAGGACTTCAAGTCCAGCCGCTGCGGCAAATGGGAAAAGCAGTAACAGTTCCACGCCTCGCATCATTCATTCACCTTGGAAAGGCACCACATGTCCCACGAACTTTCGGAACAGCCCTTGACCACTGCGCTTGCAGCGCCTCAGCCGCGGCCGTTCTTCAAAAAGAAGCGTTTCCTTATCCCCGCCGGAGTCCTGGTGCTGGGCATGGCCCTGGGCTCGTGCTCCGGGGGCTCCAAGCAGGCCAGCGATGCCTCGCCGGCGGCCGCGACCTCAGCTCCTGCGGCAGCAGCACCTGCTTCTTCGGCAGCTGCTGCGCCGGCCGCAACGCCGGCCGCCCCTGTTGCTCCACCTGCTCCACCGGCGGCGCCTGCCGGACCCGCCGTCGGCGCTCCGTTCAGCGTCAAGATGGGCAACGGCAACGTCGCGAAGATCACGATTGTCTCTGCCGTCCGCACTGACGCTGTCACCACCACTGCCTTCGCGGCGGCACCCAAGAGTGGAAGCTACCTGCTCCTGGACGTCCTGTGGGAAACGGAGACGGGCAAAACCAGCTCCAACCCGTTCTACTTCTCGGCCAAGGACTCCAACGGGCGAAAAGCCGATCTGAACCTCTTCGCGGACAACCAGCTTGGTTCCGGCGACGTTCTGCCGGGTGACAAGACCCGGGGATTCATTGCCTTCGACACCGCGGCCGGTGCTTCGACCGTGATGATCTCCACCCCGCTGATGCAGGAAGCCGCACGGATCCAGATCCCGGGGTAGTGCAACTGTGGAGCCGTGTCCGGGGGTGCCCGGCTCCCTCTCGACCCTTACAGTTCAACTGTTCACTTTCGCGTTATCAATTGGGGGATTCCTTGAGCATCAACAAAGAGCACGTTTCGCCATCTGGGCAAATGCCCGCCGCAGACGCCGGAACCATAGTGGCCAGCGGCGCCGGGGCCGTCCCTGTGGCCCAGATCTATCAGTTCCGTGGCGGGGCCGCATCCTGGTTCGGCACCCAGATTCTCGGCGTGCTGATTACGATCTGCACCATTGGAATCTGCTACCCGTTCGCCCTTGTCCTCGTGGAGCGATGGCGGGCCAAGAACACCTATCTTCACGGCCGGCAGCTCCTCTTCGTCGGCACCGGGTGGGGCATCTTCGGACTGTGGATCAAATGGGCGCTCCTGAGCATCATCACGCTGGGCATCTACACCTTCTGGGTCTACCCGCGACTGATGCAGTGGAAGGTCGAAAAGACCGTCTTCGCTTAGTCAGTATGTGTTTCCCGGGGCGCGGCCCCTGCGTGGCTTGACGGTGAAACGGAAGTTGCACCACATTGAGACTGTCTTAGACAAGCTTTCTTGCATTTGTAGCGCAATGCGGAACACAATCGCATCATCAGGAGAAGACCTCCGCACGGCATCGCCGGCGGGGGTCTTCTCGCGTCTCAAGCCACTCCGAACCTATAAAAGGTCAAAACCATGAACATGTACGAAGAGAACCACCTGCACGTTGACGGCAGCTTCGCGATGGAACTCGTCGTCGCCGGAGTAGATGAGCACGGTCTGCCGATGCTGGAGCTGAGTATGTATCCGGTCGTCGTTGCGGGCGTCGATCAGGACGGGCTGACGTATACCGCGGACTGGCGGCACTGCGTTGGGCAGCTCTCCCTTCCTGTGGAGGATTCGGGTCTGAGCCCTTGTGAGGTCGAAGCCCTTCCTCTGAGTGACGGCTGGGCAACTCTGTCCGCGGGTGAGGGACCCGGCCTTGCCGCTGCAAGGATCGAGGCCGAGTTCGGAGCGCAGGCAGCCGTCCTGGTACTCCAGGTGTTGACGGAAGCACTACTCGCAGAATTCATCAATATGGACGTCCACGCGGCGCCGTACCGAAGCCTTGACCCCGGCAGCGACGACCTCCATATGGCGATTCAGGAAATGCATGCCGAACTTGCCCCTCGCGTCGCCGAGAATGTGGAGAATCGTCGTACGCGCGAGGCCTTCGAAACGATTATCGTCGGCGCATTCAGCGAATCGGGCGTCTGAATCACGACGACCAGATCTCAAAAGCAGTTCCATGGGCCGCACACCGGGCAGTTGTTCAAGGCAGGACAAAAAGATGAGCGGCTTGAGTTGAATCCGGTGGGTTTGTCCTCCGCATGGCCCAGCAGATCGTCCACCGCAGACATGTACATATTGATCTGGCCCACATACTCCGGCTTGAACGCCGTTGCCTTCAGTTCGACCACCACAAAGCACCTGAGCTTGAACTTGTAGAAGAGCAGATCGGCAAAGAATTCATCACCGCTGATTATCAATTGCAACTGGCGTCCCACAAAGGCGAAACCCTGGCCAACTTCCAGGAGGAACTTCTCCACGTGGCCAATCAGCTGATCCTCTAACCCACGCTCATTCTGCTGGCCTGTCAGCGACAGGAAGTCAAAGACGTAAGGGTCCTTGAATGCCTGCTGGGCTAGGTCCGACTCAGCTGGCGGCAAAGTCTGCGTAAAGTTGGTGACGGCATTACCCGTGCGCTCGTCGAGTCTGGTCTCAATGTGATGAGACAGAACATTCCGGGAGCACGTTTGTCGACGGCAGACCTTGCGTACCAGAGCCGGGTCTCAGCGTCGCCGAGCTTGTCCACAAGAATGACGTTGTGGCCCCAAGGCAATGTTGCAACAGGCTGATGCAACATTGGGAAGTCCGGCCACTCCTGAGCGAAGGACTTCATGAAGCGGGGGTTCCGTGGCGAGAAGCCCGAGGCGTAGGGAAACGATGCACGGACGTCAGCAGAAAGGCTTGTTACCACCTTGCTAACCGCACACTAAGCCGTTCTTCAAGATGAAGCGCTTCCTCATCCCCGCCGGCGTGCTGCTGCTCGGCAGTGCACTGGGGTCCTGCTCCGGTGGAACCAAGGAAGCCAGCGACGTGACCGCGGCGGAGGCGCCGTCGTTGGCTGCCCCCTCCGCCGCCGCAGTGGCGGTCGCGCCTCGCCCCGTCAACATTCCGCTTCGCGTACCTGGAACCGGACGCCCAGGCAGCTCAAACCTGGCTGCATGATGAAGCCGAGGTCATCGACACCCCATGCCGCACGCCGGAACAAGCCACGCAACAGATCTCAGATTCGGTGCTTGTTCGCTGAGATCACCAAACGTCCGGGATCCTTGTGTCCGGTGAGCGATTCCTTACCGAGCGTCCTCGTGCGTGCGTGTCGCCGCGCGGCGCCAATACGGCGTCCTGACCTCGCGCTAAGCAAACCTCTTCTGCGGAGTCGTGCTACTCGCTGCAATGCAGGTTGTACCTCCACTACTCTCAGGATAAAGCGCTGAGGGGGACTTGCGGCAAGGGACTGCTGACGTGGCATACTCGCGGAGTTGAGTATGCCAACAGAAGGAGTCCAGGTGTCCAGACCGCTCGAAGAGGGCCCTTTTTTCCATGGCACGGTCGCGGATTTGAAGGTGGGCGATTTGCTCACATCGGGCAACCGATCGAACTACCGCCCCGAGATCGTGATGAACCATATCTACTTCACAGCTCTTGCCGACGGAGCCGGCCTCGCAGCGGAAATCGCCGCGGAACTTGCAGAGGGCGCGACGACTCCACGGGTGTATGTGGTCGAGCCCACCGGAGCGTTCGAGGACGACCCCAACGTGACCGACAAGAAGTTCCCTGGTAACCCCACCCTGTCGTACCGGAGCAGAGACCCGTTGAGGATTTGCGGCGAGATCACCGAGTGGGCCAGACTGACACCCGAACAGCTGCAGACGTGGCGGGAACGGCTATCGGTGCTGCTCTCGAGCGAGCGGGGCGAAATCATCAACTGATGCTTCACACTGGCGAGATGCGCGTCATCGTAATCGATAGCACCTTGGATAAGCGCGCCACCTGCGAAGCGTTGCGCGCCCAAAGCGACGACGGTGCCCGCAAGAACCCAAGGCTCCCGGCACGGACACATCGTGGGTCGTGCAGACGAGTGTCGACATTGCGTGCAGACGGCTTCGGATGAACGAGGCGCGGCATCGCGGGCTTCGGCACGGCTCTTCGCCCAGACGTCTACTTCCCAGACGTAACTTCCCGGGCCAAGGAAACAGGCCACAACCTCCGATCACTGCAAGTTCTGGCACTTCAAGTTCTGGACTAGCAGAACCCGGCGATGACATTGCGCTCGGCGAATCGTAGCTACGCGATCATCAGCGTGAATTGCGGCCGGGCGAGTTTCGACGCTGAGCCCAGCTGCCCTCGGGAGAATTGGGATTCCGGCGGACCGCCGTCAACAGTCCAGCTCGGAGCTCGGAGCTCGTAGTCCGCTGGCCTACGGGACCTGGTAGGACGTATCGCGTGCGTCCGTAATGAGCATGTGCCCCGGAGCATGTCCAATGGCCAGTGCAGGTTTTGATTCCATCACGGCTGCCTGCGGAGTTACCCCGCACGCCCAGAATACCGGCACCTGGCCGTCCGGGATGCGGACCGGGTCGCCGAAGTCCGGCCGGCCCAGATCAGCGATGCCAAGTTCTGCGGGGTTGCCGACATGGACCGGGGCGCCGTGCACGGCCGGATAGCGGGAGGTGATCCGAACGGCGTCCGCCACCAGGGATGCCGGCATGGGGCGCATGGAGACCACCAACGGCCCGGCCATGGTGCCGGCCGGGTCGCAGCGAACCGACGTCCGGTACATGGGCACGTTCGTGCCCTGGTCGATATGCGCCACCCGGATGCCGTTGTCCTGCAGGGCAGATTCGAAGGTAAAGCTGCACCCCACAATGAACGTAACGAGGTCATCGCGCCAGTGATCCGTTATGTCGGTCGGCTCGTCGACCTTCACGCCGTCCTTGTACACCACGTACTTGGGCACATCGGAGCGGATATCGCCGCCGGCGAGCAGCGCTCCGGAGGTCGCCCCGGCGTCCAGGACGCCCAGGATAGGGCACGGCTTAGGGTTGCGTTGGGCAAACAGCAGCACGTCGAACGCCTGCGCCTTGGGAACAATTATCAGATTGGCCTGCGCGTAGCCGCTGCTCCAGCCGGAGGTGGGAGTCACAAGGCCGGCGCGGAACAGGGACCGTGCCGCCGCCGGGAGCAGGCCAGCCGGGTTTTCAGGAGGGACGACGGCGGACCGCGGATTGACCGGAGTAGAGATCATGGGTTCTAGGACCACAGCTTCGCCAGGCTGGTCAGCGAGCTATAACCAAGGAACAGGGTCAGCAGCCAGGCCACCACTCCCATAATGAGCAGCCCCTTCGGGTAGACGTAGCCGTGGAGGAGGTCCCGACGCCGCCACGCCACCCACAACAGCACGCCGAAACCAACCGGGAGGATAAGGCCGTTGAAGGCGCCGGCGAAAATCAGGAGCTGCTGCGGGGCCTGGCCGATCAGCAGGTAGGCAACGCTGCAGAAAGCGATGAAGCCGACGGTGATCAGGTTCCGGGTCCGCGCCTTGGTGCTGGACTTCGTCACGAAGGAGACCGAGGTGTACGCCGCACCGATCACGGAGGTGATGGAAGCTGCCCACAGGATGACGCCGAAGACGCGCATGCCGATATCGCCGGCTGCTGCCTGGAATGCCGAAGCTGCCAGGTTGCTGCCGGTCAGCGCCACGCCGCCGGCGACGACGCCGAAGATCGCCAGGAACAGCAGGATGCGCATCACGCAGGTGACCAGGATTCCGACGATCGAGCTCTGCGTGATTTGTTTGACGTTTTCGACGCCGGTGATGCCTGTGTCAAGCATGCGGTGGGCACCCGCGTACGTGATGTAGCCGCCGATGGTGCCGCCGATGAGGGTGGTGATGACCAGGAAGTCGACCTTCTCCGGCATCACGGTGTTCTTGAGCGCCTCACCCAGAGGCGGGGCGGAAACCACCGCAACATACAGCGTCATCAGGATCATCAGGGCCCCGAGGATCACCACGATCCGGTCCAGGGCCACCCCGGCCCTTTTGCTGAGGAAGATCATAATGGCCACGACGGCGGACAGCGCCCCGCCGATTTTGGGATCCACACCCATCATCGCGTTGGTCCCGAGCCCTGTTCCCGCGATGTTGCCAATGTTGAAGACGATGCCACCCAGGAAGACCAGCGCGGCGAGGAACCATCCGACGCCGGGCAGAACCTTGTTGCCGAGCTCCTGGGCCCGCAGGCCCGAGACGCCAATGATCCGCCAGACGTTCGCCTGCACGGCGATGTCAACCAGGATGGAGACCAGGATCGCGAAGGCAAAGGCGGCGCCGAGCTGGACGGTAAAGGCCGTCGTCTGGGTGATGAAGCCCGGGCCGATGGCGCTGGTGGCCATCAGGAACATGGCGCCAAGCAGGGCCGAACGCCGGGCGGCTGGCTTGAGGCCGGCCTTGACGGAGGTGGTTTCCATGGGAGTTCCCAACGATTGGGTGACTGGCGTCACAATTATTGTCTTCCGCCACTCTACAGACTGTTGAACAATCTACGCAAGGAATTGTTGAACAAAAGATCGATTCTCCGACTGCCCGTGGTCAGCAGGGAGCGTCTCAGCGTTCGAGGGACCTGCTGGGACTCGCCGGGCAGTCTGTGTGCGCCGGTGGCGTGGGCAACTCAGCGTGGGAATCTGCCCGCTTGCGCACTTCCCTGCCGGCGTCGGACGGGCGAACCCCGGGGGGTGCGTGGCACACTGTACTCAGCGTTGCCGAGCGGATCCGGGGGTGACCCGCAGGCAGCAATTTCTTGTGCCGGTGTATTCATCCGGCCTGGCCAGGAAAGGCACCCCTGTGCAGCAACCGGACCACCACGCGCACGACGACGGACCCGCCACTGAGGCAGGCGTCGCGGCCGGCATGACGCGGCATCCTGACGACGCTGAGGTCCGTCCACTGGAACTCTTCTTCGACCTGGTCTACGTCTTTGCCCTTAACCAGATCTCCCACCACCTGCTCGAGCACCGTGACTGGGTGGGAGCCGGGCAGACGGCCATCCTATTCCTGGCCGTGTTCAGTGTGTGGTCTTTTACCGCCTGGCTGACGTCCTTGACCAACACGGAAAAGAACCCGGTCCGTTGGATGCTGCTGACCACCATGTTCCTGGGCTTTTTTATGAACAGCACCCTCGGTGAGGCCTTCGGTGAGAGCGGCTGGTTGTTTGTCGCCCTCTACCTGCCGCTGCAGATCGGCCGAAACATCTGGGCCCTCCGGCTGGGGCTTGAGAAGACCATGCACGATCATCACGGCCGCATGCTGGTCTGGATCCTCGGAACCACGTTCCTCTGGATTCCGGGCGCCATGGCCGACGGCGAGCTGCGGCTGGCACTTTGGGGCGCTGCGGCGCTGATCGACCTCCTGGGATTTGTCTCCGGGCACCCGCTGCCGGGACGGCGGACGGATACGCGGCATTTTCCCTTCGTTGGCGAGCATCTGTTCGAGCGGTGCCGGCTCTTCCTGCTGATCGCCTTCGGCGACACCATCCTGGTAACCGGATCAACCGTGGTCGGCGTCAAACTGGATGTACCTACAGGCCTCGTCACCGGCGTGGCGATCATCGGCACGATCGCGTTGTGGTGGAGCTACTTCCGCCGCTCCGAGGGAGTCACGATGGAAACGCTGAAGAATAGCCCGGACCCTGCCCGGCTGAGCCGCAAGGCCATCTACGCGCTGATGGGCATGGTGGCGGGCCTGATCCTTGCATCCGTCGGCGACGAGATCGCAATTGCGCACCCGCTGGAAACGACGGACGTTTTTACCAACCTGATGATTTTCGGCGGCCCGGCCCTGTTTGTCCTCGCCCAGGGGTGGTACCTGTGGCGGGTCGACGGGGACTTGCCGGCGTCCCGCCCCTTAGCGTTCGTGGCGCTTGCCCTCCTCGCCGCGGCGACCCTGCCGCTGCCGAAAGTCGGCGCGGCGGCCATAAGCGTGCTGGTGCTGGTCGCCATGGCCGTCGCCGACAGCATCAAGGCCCACCGCGAAGGCGACCGGGACGAAGTCGCCAACCACTAGGGGCCAACACCGGGCGGGCCGTTGTGCCCTTGTTGCCGTAGGCATCTGCGTGGATGCTGAAAAGATGCTCACGTGTGCCGCCAACGCCCCCGGTTACCGGATATGCCGCGGTTAAGTATCCTGGACCGTTTCCGGCCCGTCGGCGCCCCTGGCCCGGCGGGTCCGGCCGGTGTGCCTGCCGCGGACAACCAGGGTCCCGCCGCTGAACTGGCACCGGTATTCGCAGCACTTGCCGCTGATGTGCTGACGTGTGCGGCCCTGGTGGAGGACGCGCGGGCCGCCGCGGAAAGCGACGTTTCCCAAGCGCGGGTGCAGGCGTCGGCCATCGTCGCCCAGGCGCGGCTGGACGCCGCGGCCGAGCGGGCAAATGCAGCCACGCGGGTGGCCAAGGAAGCAGCGGACCGGGATTCGCAGGCGCTGGAGCAGGCACACCACGAGGCCGCAGCCCTGGAAGAGTCCGGTGCGGCCCGCATCCCCGCCGCCGTCGACAAGGTCATCAACGTGCTCCTGGCCCCGCAGCGCGCCGGGCAACAATGAAAGCGGACTGGGTTGCGGCATCCGTGCGGGCACGGTCCATGGCGCAGCGCCGTGTAGGTGCCGGCGCCAGCCGCACGACGGCGGCCCTGCCGAACCTGGACCGGGCGCTGTCCGCGCTGCAGGAGTCAAGCTACGCGGAACGTCTCGGTGCGGCCGCAGGACTCGCCGCTGCCCAGCGGGCCGTCCAGGAGACCGTCCTGTGGCAGTTGCGGGTGCTTGCCGGGTGGCTCCCGGCATCGGGCACAGCACTCGCCCGGGCGGCAGCGGGGGCTTTTGAGATCGAGAACATCACGGCTTTGGCCCACCAGCTCGGCGGTGGAGCAAAGGCGCCGGAGCCGTATCGGCTTGGTGCACTTGCGACCGCATGGCCCCGTGTGCGGTCCGCGGGATCACCGGAGGATCTCGCCATCACCCTGCGCGCGACGGCCTGGGGCGACGTCGGCGCTGCCGGCCAGGGCCCGCTCCGGGACGCCCTGACCGTCGCCTGGCTGCGGCGGCTGGCCGCTGCCGCACCGCCGGCGCAGCCGTGGTGCGGTGCGGCGTGCGTTCTCATCGCGGCCCGGATCCTCACCGTCGACGCCGAATCCCCGGCGCCGCCGGTGCTGCACCTGCTGCACCCCGTGCTCGGCCGCTCGTGGGAAACCGCCAGGACCATCGCCGAGCTTTCATCCGCGCTTCCGCCGTCGCTGCGGACGGTCCTCGGAGGTATTGCATCACCGAAAGAGCTGTGGCGTGCGGAGGCCCGGGCACGCGCGGGGGTGGAGAAGGACGGATTCCGGTTGTTGCGCGGTTCCATGCCGGGCCCGGATGTGGTGCTGGGCGCCATCGCTGTGCTGTCCGTGGATGCTTGGCGTGTCCGGGCGGCGCTGGCGGCCGCTGCCGCCGGTGCAGGATCAAGCGAGGTGCTCGATGAGGCAGCGTGAATCGCTGGCCCCGGTCCGGATGGAACGGGTGGCCCTGGTGGTGCCCGAGCAGAACCGGCGCCAAATGCTCGTGGACCTGGCGGCCAGCGCCGTCGTCGAGCTTGACCTCCCGTACACACCGGGCAACGACGCCGAAGAACTGGATAAGGCGGCGGCTGCCTTCATCGCCTCCGGGCCTTCGGCGGCGCTCGTAGGCTGGACGCCGCGGCGTGAGATTCCCGCACTGGAAGCCACGCTGGCGCCACTTGGGGCGGCCGTTGTCCCGCTGCCCCGGCCGAGGTGGACACAGCCACCCACGATGCTCGCCGGCGGGGACCGGAGCCGAGTGTCCCGGACCCTCGTGGACACTTACGGGACGGTTCCCTACGCAGATCTGGACCCTTCGCGCCTCGCCGGCATTGCCTACGTGCTTATGTTCGGGATGATGTTTGGCGATGTGGGACACGGGGCGGTCCTGCTCGCCGTCGGACTCCTGTTGCGAAGTGGCCGGATCAAGAAGCTGGCCAAGCTGCAAAGGACCTGGCTGTTCGTGACCGGCGCCGGCCTGGCCGCCATGGTTTTCGGGGCACTCTACGGGGAGGCGTTCGGTCCCACCGGATTGATACCCGTGCTGTGGCTGGAACCCCTGGCGAATCCGGTGCCGCTCCTGGTGGCCGGACTCGGGGTGGGGGCTTTCCTGCTTGCCGGCGCCTATGCCATCGGAACCATCAACCGGGTCAGGGAGGGTGGCTGGGGCTATGCCCTCTATTCCCGCTCCGGCATCGCGGGTTCCCTGTTGTTCGTTGCCGTCGGACTCCTCGTCTGGGGGGTCGGCACCGGCACCGGGATCCTGACGGCGGCCGCCGTCGTTGTCTCGCTCGCTGCGCTGGTCTTTATCTTCATCGGACTCTTCGTTGAGGCCGGGGGAGGAGCCACTGCCGGCTTCCAGGCCGTGATCGAACTGGTGGATACCGTCATCCGGCTCGGCTCGAACCTTGTCTCCTTCGCGCGTCTGGCAGCCTTCGGACTGACGCACGCTGCGCTGTTGATGGTGGTCTGGAACGGGACGACGGCGTTGTGGGCCCCGGACTGGCGTGCTGCGGCCGCCATTGTGCTGTTCATTGTGGGCAATGCGGTCACCTTTGCCCTTGAGGCCCTGGTTGCAGGCATCCAAGCCCTCCGCCTTGAATACTACGAACTGTTTTCACGCATCTTCCAATCCGAGGGGCGCCCCTTCACGCCGTGGTCCCCGGAACTCACCGCCGCTTCCGGTCCTGGCGACGATTCGTCCAGTGCTCCGTCCGGCATACCGGCTGAAAGGCAACTCCTGTGAATCTCTGGTTCGGAACCGTTCCTGTTTTTCTCCTCGCGGCCACTGGGGCCATCCTGTGCGTAAGGCGCTGGCGAAAGTCCGCGTTCAAGATCCTCGCCGCACTCAATGTCGTGGTGATGGGAGGATCCCTGGCAGTACTGGCCGGCGCGCTGAGCGCTGCGCCCGCAGCCGCGGCAGGCGCAGCGGTCCCGGCCCTCGCCGCAGCAGCCGCCGACACCCCGGCAGGTGCCGGCGGATCAGCCCTGATCGCCGCCGCCATCGCCGTTGCCGGATCCTCGATCGGGGCGGCTTTTGCTGTCGCTTACACCGGATCCGCTGCCCTGGCTGCAATGAGTGAACGCCCGGAAATCTTCGGCCGGGCCATGGTTGTGGTGGGGCTGGCGGAAGGGATCGCCATTTACGGCCTCATCATCGCCATCATCCTTATTGGCAAGGCCTGAGGGGGAGCTGGAACCTTGACCGACATTATTGCCGCGATCGGCGAGCCGACGCTGCTGGACGGATTCCGGCTCGCGGGCGTGAGCGTTTTCTCCGCAGCCTCTGCTCAGGAGATCCGTCGTGCGTGGACGGAGCTGCCCGGGAACACGGCAATCGTTTTCCTCACGCCCCGTTCAGCGCAGGCGCTGCAGCTTCTACTGGCCGATCCCCATTCGCCCATGACAGTGGTGCTGCCCTCATGACCGGGCTCGCAACGGAATCACAGAAGGCGTTGGAACCGGTGCGCCGCGCACTCCGGGCGGCGGCCGAAAAGCAGGCAGCCGAGCTCCGGGACAGTGCCGGCAGGCAAGCAAACGAGCTGCTGGCCAACGCACGGGCCGAAGCCGCGGAAATTCTCGGCGCGGCGGCCAAGGAGGGCGGGGAGTCAGCCCGTTCCGAAGCCGTCCTGCGTTCGGCGAGGGTACGCCGCCAGGCTCATGAACTGGTCCTCGCCCAGCGCAATTCCCTGCGTCTGGAACTCCACCGCGGGCTGCGTGAGGCAGTCCGCGGCCTCACGTCCGACCCCCGGTACACCGGGCTGATGGATCGACTGACGGCCCGGTGCAGGGAGCTGCTGGGCCCGGACGTCGTCGTCTCCACCAGCCCCGACGGGGGCGTCGTTGCCGAAGCGGGCTCGCGCCGACTGGACCTTTCCCTTCCCCTGCTCGCCGAGATGACCCTCGACGCCATGCCTGAGGTGAGTGAGTTGTGGACCAGGTAGCAGCCCGGGCGGAGGGCACGGTGAAGCGTGTCAGCGGTCCGCTGGTGGAGATCGAGGGGGCCGAAGGCCTGTCCATGCTTGAGCTGATCGCCGTCGGGCCCCGGCGCATCAGCGCCGAGACGGTGGCGATAGCCGGGAGCCGGGCAACGCTGCAGGCCTACGAATACACTGGCGGACTCAAAGCCGGCGACGCCGCTGTCCCCACCGGCGGGGAGCTCTCGGGGCTGATGGGTCCGGGCCTGCTCGGCCAGGTGTTTGACGGGCTGATGCGCCCGCTGTCCTCCGCGCCGATGTGGCTCACGCCCGAGCGCTCCGGATCCGCTGAAGACCCCACCGTCCTGGCCCGCCAGTGGACCTTCCGGCCGGAGGCGGCTGCCGGGTCGGAAGTCTCTGCCGGCGATGTCCTCGGTACCGTGCCGGAGTCCGGGTCGGTGGTGCACCGTGTGCTGGTGCCGGCCGGAGTCTCCGGGGAGCTCACCTGGCTGGCACCGGAAAGCCAGGTCCACGTGCTGGATAAAGTGGCAGTGATTTCCGGACGCGAGGTAACCCTGTCCGAGCGCTGCGCGGTGCGCCGGCCGCGGCCATTCCGGTCCCGGCTCACGGCTGCGGTGCCGCTGCATACCGGCCAACGGGTCCTCGACCTGATGTTTCCGGTGGCACGCGGAGCCGCTGCGGCCGTTCCCGGGGGTTTCGGCACGGGCAAGACCATGATGTTGCAGCAGATCGCGAAATGGAGCGATGCCGACGTCATCGTCTACGTGGGCTGTGGGGAGCGCGGCAACGAAATGGCAGACGTCCTCGACGGGCTCTCGCAGCTTGAGGACGGGCGTACCGGGGGGAAACTGATCGACAGGACAGTCATCATTGCAAACACCTCCAATATGCCCATGATGGCGCGGGAGGCCAGTATCTTCACCGGGATCACCGTGGCGGAGTATTACCGCGACATGGGCTACGACGTTGTAGTGATCGCGGATTCGACCTCCCGGTGGGCAGAGGCGCTGCGTGAATTCGCGAACCGCAACGGTGACCTTCCTGCCGAGGAGGGTTACCCGGCCAATCTCGCATCTGAATTAGCGTCCTTCTACGAGCGCGCCGGCCGGGTGACGACACTCGGCGGGAACACGGCATCCGTGACGGTGATCGGCGCTGTTTCGCCGCCGGGCGGCGACATGACGGAACCGGTGACCACGGACTCGCAGCGGTTCGTCCGGTCGCTGTGGATGCTGGACCGTGATCTGGCCTATTCCCGGCACTATCCAGCCGTCAGCTGGACCGGCTCTTTTGCCCGCGACGCGGAAGCCCTCGGCCGCTGGCATGCTGCCAACGGGAACCCGGGATGGGCCGCCCGCCGGGCCCGGGCTGCAGCGCTGCTGGCCGAGGCGGACCGACTGGCCGAGCTCGCGGAAATCATCGGCGCCTCATCGTTGCCTGGCCATGAACGGATGGTGCTGCTCGGTGGCCGCCTGCTGCGCGACGGCGTCCTGATGCAGAACGCGCTGAGCGCCAACGACGGCTTTTGTTCGGCAGAAAAAGGTGCCGCTTTGCTGGACCTTGTGCTCGACGTCGTCGACGCCTGCCAGGCACTGGTGGAAAAAGGCGTCGCAGCCACCACCATTGAGGAGGCCGATCTGGGTCCGGTCCTGCGGGCGCGTGAAGAAACAGGGCCCTCGGACGCGGCGGCTGTCAAAGCCCGCAGCGTCGAGGTACTACAAGCACTGGAGGCCCTGCAGTGACTGACCAGGACGGTCCGATGGCCAACCGCCGGACGGCCGAAGGTGCTGAACCTGTACCGCTACCGCTATCTTTCGCCGCCCGGATCTCCCACGGGGACGTGCGGGAGCTCCGCGGGCCGCTGCTCGTTGCGGGCGGGATCGAGGGTGTGGGCTGGGACGAATTTGCTACCGTCGACATGGAAGGCGGCGAGCGCCGGCATGGCCTGGTCCTTGAAGTGGATCAGGACCTCGCCACCTTGCAGGTTCTCGAAAGCACCGACGGAATGGCACTGGACGGCATCCGGATCCGCTTTGAGGGCCGTCCGCTGCATATCCAGGTGGGAACGGACTGGCTCGGACGGGTCTGCAACGGACGCGGAGAGCCGCTCGACGGCGGCCCGCCGGTGACGGGCACCGCAACCCTTCCGGTCAGCGGGTGGCCGCTGAACCCGGTCTATCGTGAACCCCCGCAGGAACCGGTGTTGACGGGCATATCGGTCATCGATGGCCTCACGACGCTGGTCAGGGGCCAGAAACTCCCCATCTTCTCCGTCCCGGGCCTGCCACACCTAACGCTGGCGACCCAGATCGCGGCGCAGGCGACCTCCGGCGGGAAGTCGTTCCGGGTGGTGTTCGCCGCCATGGGGTTGACCCATGCGGACATCGCCTATGTCCGGGACCGCCTTGAAGAACGTTCGGCCGGGGGAGAGCTGGTGCTCTTGCTCAACGCCGCTGACGATCCGGTGATCGAACGCATCCTCACTCCGCGGATCGCGTTGACCGTTGCCGAACATCTCGCCTACACCGAGGGCCACGACGTCCTGGTGATCATGTCAGACATGACCAGTTACGCCGAAGCGGTCCGTGAAGTGTCTGCGGCCCGGCGGGAGATCCCGGCACGCCGGGGCTACCCCGGCTACCTCTACAGCGATCTCGCCACCCTGTATGAGCGTTGCGGCCGGGTCAAGGGCCACGACGGTTCGGTGACGATCGTGCCGGTACTGACCATGCCGGCCGGGGACATTACCCACCCCGTGCCGGACCTGACGGGCTATATCACGGAAGGACAAATTGTCCTTGCCGCCGATATCGCTGCGCGCGGCATCTACCCGCCGGTCGATGTCCTGTCCTCCTTGTCGCGTCTGATGCGCAGCGGGGCGGGCAAGGACCGGACGCGCGAGGACCATCTCGACGTTGCGGCCCAGGTGCTCGCAGCCATGGCCCGGGCCCGGCAGGCCACCGAACTGGCTGAGCTGGTAGGCGCCGCGGCCCTGAGTGAAACCGACCGAAGCTACATCAAGTACCGCACGCTCGTGGAAGAGGGACTCTTCAACCAGGGGCGGGACGAAATCCGCTCCCTGGACGACACCCTCGGCCGGGCGTGGACGGCGCTCGCCGCGCTGCCGGAACAAGAGCTGACCATGGTCTCGACGACGTTCCTGGACCGCTACCTGCCCCGCGGAGACGAACAGCCGTGAGCGGGATGGGGAGGGCCGGCAAGGTCCGGATCGAGCGCCGGTTGGTGACTGCCCGGCACGGCGCGCGCCTGCTGGACCGCAAGCAGCACATCCTCTCCGACGAGCTGGAACGGCTCCAGCTCCGCGCGGAGCTGGCCCGCGGGGAATGGGAACAGCTGGCAACGGAAGCCGCGGCCTGGCTGCGCCGCGCCGCCGCCCTGGACGGAACCCGTCAACTCGAGGCTGCAGTCCCGTCGGATCCCGCCGAAGTCCGGATGCGGTGGGGCAGTGCGATGGGTGTGATGTATCCGGAAGACCCCCAGTGTTCGCTCCCGGCGGCGGCCCGGTCCGGCGGCAGCTCGGCACTGTCCTACACCGCCGCCGTTCATCGCAGCGCCCTTGAAGCGGGCGTGCGCTACGCCGCGGTCCAACGGGCGGAACTGCTTCTAGCCGCTGAACTTGCCGGTACCCGGACCCGGCAGCGGGCGGTGGAGAACCGCTGGATTCCCCGACTGGAAAATGAGCTGCTGGAAATCCGGCGGCAGCTTGACGCACAGGAGCTGGAAGAAAGCCTCCGCCTGCGCTGGGCCGCTGACCGGGCCTCAAGGAACAGCGGCAGGGCACCGCAGGCTTCGGCCACGGAGGAGGAACCATGAGCAATGTGATCCTGGTGGCAGTGAATGATTCCCGTGCTGCCTTCCGGGCGGCCGAAGTCGCCGTCGACTACGCGCGCCGGCTCGGCGCAGGCCTGAGCGTGGTCACCGTCCGGGAACCTGGGGCGCTGGACCGGCACCCCGGGAGCATTGATCCGGCGGCCCTGGCCAAACACGCTGACCTGGCAGCCGAAGCGGCGCTCAGCCACGTGGCCGCACTGGCCGCTGCGGCAGACGTGGCGGTGGCCTTCAAGCAGCGCTCCGGCAAGGTAGCAGCGGAAATCCTGGCCGAGGCCCGGGAGATCGGCGCAGCCTTGATCGTCGTCGCCCTGGTGGACCGTCCCGGAAGCGCAGCCCCCTATATCGGCAGCCACACCCTTCGGCTTCTTGAGTTTTCCCGAGTCCCGGTGCTGGTGGTCCCGCTGCACCGGGGAACCTGATCTTCCGGGAACCTACCCTGGCGTGGGGGGAGCGTTCGGCGTGACCCGTTCGAATTGCTTGGCGACCAGGACGTCAGTCGAGGAATGCGCCAGGATGGACAGGACAATGACGAGCGCCACCAGATGGAATACCTCATCGGCGTATTCCCCGCCGGCTTCGAGGACCAGCAACCCGTACACCACCGAGGCGAAGCCCTTCGGGCCAAACCACATTGCCGAGAGCTGTTCCTTGGCCGGCAGCCCGGTGCCCAGGAACGAGACCAGCAGGGCAAGAGGACGCGCCACGACAATTGCCAGGACCGCGAAGATCCACCCGGTCCAGGCAATTTCGCCGAACAGGAATGTTGGGGTGATCAGCGCACCGAAGACCAGGATGGCGGCGAGTTTCAGCAGCTCTGAGACGAGCTCGCCGAACTGCTCAAATTCTGCACGGAAGCCAGGTCCTGCGGTTGCCACGGTGATACCGGCGGAGAAGGCGGCCAGGAAGAGGTTGGCCCCGGACACCAGGCAGATGGCGAGTACGAGCAGTCCGATCGATACCGCTACCAGCGGCTGAAGACCCTTTGTCGCCTTGAGGAAGGGCAGCCGTTCCAGCCGGATGACAATCAGGGGCACCAGGACGCCGACCACCAGTCCCAGGACGATCTCCTCGGCCAGGAGTCCCAGCTCAAGGTCCCCGCCGCCGCCGAGCGCAACGAGCACCAGAACGATCGGCAGGGCCAGGCCGTCATTGAGGCCCGACTCGACATTGAGCAGGTGGCGCAAGCGGCCAGGGACTTCGGCGCGGCCCACAATGGCGGCCGCAAACACCGGATCGGTCGGTGCCAGCACCGCGCCCAGCAGGAAACTTTCCAGCCAGGGGATCCCGGCCACAAAATGGGCCAGCAGGGCCGTAATGAGGAGCGTCAGTGGAAGCCCCAGAAGCAGCGCCCGGCCCGGCAGACGCCACGCAGACCGCAGGTCCGAGAGCCCCACCTTCATGCCGTCGGTAAACAACACAGAAAACAGGGCAAGCTGGGCAAGGGCCCCGACGACCGGATCCCCGGGCGCTACCGGAAGGACCCCGAGCATGCCCTCGCCCAAAGCGAACCCGCCCAAAAGAAACAACACCGCCGTGGAAAGAATCGTCCGGCTGGCCCGTTCCGAGATGAGAACCGCCAGGAGCAGGAGAACCGCAAAAACCAGCGTCAGCGTCGCAACCACGGCATTCCCTCCGGCGACGGCCACAGCTCGGCTTGATCGCATATTGTGCTGTCCTTGGGCTTTTATCCTAGGCGCGCGGACGGCCATTAGACTCGCATCATGATGGACACCACGGAGAAACGGCCCCGCAGAGCTGCCGTTTCAAGCGTTCGAGCGCGGATCTACACGATCCGCGCAGCCTTTCGTTCCCGGCTCTGGCCCCTGCCGGTCGTGGCGGTAGCGCTGGCCGTCACGCTGGGCGTCGGACTGCCGATACTCGATGACCTGGTGGATCAGCAGCTGCCCGAAGTGCTGCAGAGGTACCTCTTCAGCGGTGGGCCGGAAGCCGCCCGGGCAGTCCTGCAGTCGATTTCGGGCTCCCTCATCACGGTCACCTCCTTGACCTTTTCCCTCACGGTCGTGACGCTGCAGTTGGCTAGCAGCCAGTTTTCGCCCCGGCTGCTGCGCACGTTCACCAGTGACAGTTTTGTGCACGGGACCCTGGCGTTGTTCCTGGGAACGTTCTCGTATTCGCTGACGGTGCTGCGGACTGTCCGCAGCAGCACCTCCACCGGGAGCGAATTCGTCCCGGATATCGCCGTCACGGTGGCTTTTCTGCTGGCCATCGCGAGCGTTGTGGGTCTAGTGCTGTTCCTCGCGCATCTGACCCGTGAGATCCGCGTCGAGTCGATGATGCGCAATGTCCACACGGCAACCTCGGCCACCATTCGGCGCGTCATTCCGCAGTACCAGGCACCGGGAGCCACGGACGCACCGCCCAGCGTCGGCGCGGCCACCGCCGTTGGCGTAGCGGAAAACCCGCGGGGTCAACGGATTATGTCCTCGTCCTCGGGTTTTCTGTCCGCCGTCGACGCTGCAGGCCTGGCTGCGGCCGCCCGGAAGTCCGGGGCAGTCATCCGGCTCGATCAGCGGCCCGGGGCTTCCCTTATTGCCGGCGTTCCGTTCGCCACGGTCTGGGCTTCGGCCGGTAGGCCGTTTTCGTCCGCGGAGTTGGAGGAGCTCACGGCGAAGATCGGTGCCGAGGTGACGATCGGCTTTGAACGCACCGACGACCAGGATCCCGCCTTTGGTTTCCGCCAGCTGGCCGATGTCGCGGCCCGGGCATTGTCTCCCGGGACCAACGATCCGACGACGGCGGTCCACGTCATCGGACACTTGTCCAGCCTGTTGTGCGAACTGGTGGGGCGCGACCTTAGTGACGAGCGGATTAGAGACTCTGACGGCACGGTCCGGGTCATCCTGGCCCGGCCCCGGTTTTACGAATTTTTGTCCATTGCCGTATCGCAAATCCGCCACTACGGCCTTCAGGACGCTGCGGTTGGAAGCAGGCTCCTGGCACTGTTCGAAGAGGTCGCCTGGTGTGACCGGCGAGGGGCTGCGCTGGAGGCACTGCACAGCGGGCTGGGCGAGGTGCGCGAAAGTATGGAGTTGCACAGCTATACAAGCGCGGAAAAACGCATGCTGGTGGACAAGTATGAGCACGTCAGGACGGCCGTGTCCGGCGGAGACCCGTTGCGCTGATGACGGCCGGCATCGTGCCGCAGGATACCCGGCGGACGTTACGTGGCCGGGGCATCGTGGCGGTGGGCCCAGCGCCGGACCGCCTTTTCTGCTTCGACAATGATCAGCACTGTCGATCCGATGGCCGCGCAAAGGAGCCATTCCCCGGCGCTCAACGCAGTGAGCTCGAGCAGTCCGGCGGTGAGCGGCCAGCTCATGACGGCCCAGTGCAGGCCGAGTGCGGCCACGGAAGTAAAAAGGAGCGGCTTGTTGGCCAGCAGCCTGAGCTGGAAAAGCGACTTGTTCTCGGCCCGGGAACTGAAGACCTGGAAGAAACTGAGCATCACGAACACTGTCAGCGCCAGGGTCCTGGCATGGATTTCGGGGTAACCCGCATGCAGCTCCACGATGAAGCTCAAAAGCACTGCCAGCGCCATCCAGGCACCGGTGATTCCGGCCCGGAACCAGAGGGTGCGTGAAAGGATTCCGTCGGAGGGGGGCCGCGGAGGGCGGCTGAGTTCATCACCTTCCGCCGGTTCGAACGCCAGGGCAATGTCCTGGACCCCGTTGGTCACCACGTTCATCCACAGCATCTGCACGGGAAGGAACAGCAGGGGAGTGCCGGCGAAGACGCTCAACGTCACAGCTACCAACGCTGCGGCCCCGGTGGAGAGCAGGAAATACGTGGTTTTGCGGATGGCGGCGAAAGTGACCCGGCCTTCTTCTACCGCGTGCACAATGGTGACGAAGTTGTCATCGGTCAAAACGACGTCGGCTGCTTCCCGGGCCACGTCCGTGCCGGATTGGCCCATCGCGACGCCAATCGTTGCGGCCCGGAGCGCCGGGGCGTCATTGACGCCGTCGCCGGTGACGGCCACCACGTTGCCGGCGTTCTGGAGGGCGTGGACGATCCTGAGTTTCTCCACCGGGGAGACCCGGGCCGCGACGGAAGTCTGTTGCAGGCGGGCGGCGAGCATGTGATCGTCCAGCTCCGCCATTTCGGAACCGGTCAGGGCAGGTTTGTCCGTCGAGAGCCCGAGCCGCCCGGCGATGGCCGTCGCGGTGACCGGGTGGTCGCCGGTGATCATCATGACTTTGATTCCGGCCAGCCGGCACCGTGCGATCGCGTCAGCCACTCCGGCCCGGGGCGGGTCGGTCATTCCTTCCATGCCAAGGAACATAAGCCCGGACGGGGGCGGCAATACGGCAGGGATTTCCTCGCCGGCGGCCAGGCTGCGGGACCCGGTGGCGATAACGCGCAGGCCATCCCGGCCCATCTCCGCATTGGCCGCATGGATCAATGCCTTGTCCAGCGGGTCCTCGCCGGCCCGGCCGGCCATTGTGCCGGCTGCGTCCATGACCGCTTCCGGGGACCCTTTGACGTACAGCGTCCGCCCGCCTTGGGCGTCGGCGTGGATTGTCTGCGAGTACCGCAGATGCGGTTCATAGGGCTGGTGGCGCAGGGCCTGGGCGGTACGGTCCTGTTCACTGATGGCGCCCCGGGCCACGGCGGTTTTCGCCATGGCAGCATCAACGGCGTCGCCGGAGTACTCCAAGTCCTCGTCCTCGGAGGAGAGCGTTGCCTCGTTGGTCAAGGCACCGGCACGCAGAACAGCCCGGACAAGGGCCGTGTCCGCGCCGCCGTCGTGGTCTCCGGCCGAAATCTCCAGGGGGCCCGCAGTGGTCCAAAGCCTTTCCACCGTCAACCGGTTCTCGGTCAGGGTCCCTGTTTTGTCTGATCCGATGACTGTGGTGGAGCCCAGGGTCTCGACGGCGGGCAGGGTGCGGATGATGGCATTGCGCTTCGCCATCCTTGACACGCCGAGGCTGAGGGCCACGGTGAGCACGATGGGAAGGGACTCCGGGATGGTGGCTACCGCCAGTCCCACGGATATCCGGAACATGGTGGAGACGTCGTTTCCCAGCACCAGCCCGGCGATGAAGATGAAGACAAGTGCCGCAAGGATGATCAGGCCAATTCGTCGTTCCAGGTTCCGGGTGAGCAGCTGCAGCGGTGATTTGCCCGGTGGGCCCTGGACGAGGGCATTGATTTCACCCAGCGCAGTTCCGGCCCCGGTCGCAACAACAATTCCCTTGCCCCTCCCACTGCCCACGAACGTGCCGCTGTAGGCAATATTTGCCCGATCCGCGTCGGAAACATCGGCCGGCAGCTGTTCGGTGCGTTTGGTGGCGGCGAAGGGCTCGCCGGTGAGCATAGACTCGTCCAGCTGCAGGCCGGTGGTTTCGAAGAGCCGGAGATCGGCCGGGACACGTTCACCGCTTTCGAGCAGCACCACATCGCCGGGCACAATCTCAGGCCCGGCAACCACCTGTTCGGTGCCGTCCCGCAAGGCCCTGCATGAGGGCGTGGAGAGCGATTGCAACGCCCGGACGTCAGCCTCAGCCTTGCGCTCCTGGACATACCCGAGGGCGGCATTGATACACAGGATGAGGAAAATCGCGCCGGAATCCACCCAGTGCTGCTGAATGAGGGTGACCACGGCGGCGGTCAACAGGATCCCAATCAACGGGCTGACGAACTGCCGCACCAGCACCCGCCACCAGGGCGTGGCTGCTGCGACGGTCAGTTCGTTGGACCCGGCATCGCCCAGTCGACGGGACGCCTCCGCTGCGGTGAGTCCGGAGGGCCCGGACGTCAGCCTGGCAAAGACGGCTGCCGAGTCCAACGCATGCCACGGCACGGGCTTCGCGTCCTTAGCCGGTGGCACTGGCGGCCGCTACCGCTCGTCGCTGGCGTAAGAAAGCCCGATCTGGCTCCGGACCGCGTCCAGGGCCAGCATGACCTGCACACTCTCGCGGGGCGAAAGGATATCGTTTGCCGTTGCGCCGGCGGCAATGAGCCGCTCGATTTCCCACGCCTGGTACTGCATGCCGCGGCCGGTGACCGGTTCGTCGAACCGCTCGACGACGGTGCCGCCGTCGTCGTACCGGGTGAAGCCGGTGGGGGTGTACCAGACCGGATCGATTTCGATGCGGCCTTCGGTGCCGATGACGGCGGCCCGGTTGGGCCCCGCGGTGTCCAGCGCGCACTGCAGGACGGCCTGCTGTCCATCCGGATAGTCGAAGATCATCGAGCTCTGGCGGTCGACGCCGGTAGCTGTCATGCTGGCGGCTCCCTGGATCCTGGTGGGGTTCCCGAACACATCGAAGGCGAAGGACACCGGGTAAATACCCAGGTCAAGGAGGGCGCCACCGCCGAGGGCGGGATCGTTGAGCCGGTGCTCCGGGTTCTTGGGCAGGTTCTGGTTGTGGTCCGCAATCAGCGTCCGGACGTCGCCGAGGGCCCCTGAACGGATCAACTCACGAATACGGACCATGTGCGGCAGATAGCGCGTCCACATGGCCTCAAGGGCAACCAGTCCGCTCGACTCGGCCAGGTCCACCACGGCCCGGGCCTGCCACGCATTCATGGCAAACGGCTTTTCGACCAGCACGTGCTTTCCGGCGTTGAGGGCCAGCAACGCGTGCTCGTAGTGAAAGGGGTGCGGCGAAGCAATGTACACAACATCGACGTCGGGGTCGTTTACCAGGGCTGCATAGCTGCCATGGGAAGACTGCAGCTGAAATCCAGCGGCAAACTCCCTGGCTCTCGCCGGCTCGCGGGATCCCACCGCCTGCACGCTGAAACCGTGCCCGACCAGATCCGAGGTCTGCAGCCCCGCGATGAATCCGGTGCCCAGGATTCCCCACCGGACAGGTTTGCCGGAGCCGCCCGGGGAGCCGCCGGAACCTTCAGCGGAGCGGGTTGCGGCGGTGTCTGACATGGCGGTGGATCCCCTCGGGCAGGCGGTCAAGAGGGCGTCGGGTGCGAAGTGGAGCGAAGCTACGCCGTCTGCTTATGCTAGCCCAGGGCGGTCCCCGGAGCGCTGCGAAGACGGGCCGGAAAGCCTTCCACCAGTTGGTGAAGAAGCTTCCCGGCCCGCCGTCGGATTACTTGCAGGTGCAGCGCTGTTCTGCGGCGACGTCGGCCATAACGGAATCGACATGCTCGCCGCAACCGGCCCAGGTGATCTTGCCACAGCTGTTGCAACGGACGGGACTACACATTGGTTTTCTCCTTGGTTGTGGTGGTGAAGCTGATTCGGCTGGGAGCCCTGTCTTGAGGGCGCTAGTGAGTGGTCAGGACGCGGCTGCGGTGGACATCTTGCTGCGGACGTCCTCCATGTCGAGCCCCTTCACGGCGGTGATGAGCTCCTCAAGGCCGGCGGCGTTCATGGCGCCGGGCTGGGAGAAGACCAGGATGCCCTCGCGGAACACCATCAGGGTGGGGATGGAGGTGATGTTGGCGGCCGCGGAGAGGCCTTGTTCGGCTTCGGTGTCGACTTTGGCGAACACGACGTCGGCGTGCACCTCCGAAGCCTTGCTGAAGGTGGGTGCAAACATCCGGCACGGGCCGCACCATGATGCCCAGAAGTCCACCAGCACAATGTCATTGCCGGAAATGGTGTCGTTGAAGGTCTTTTCGGAGATGTCGAGGGTTGCCATGCCTCAACTGTATACCCCCGGGGGTATAACCGCAACCGCTCCTTTGTTGGGTTCCGGACATTGTCCGCTCGGGAGGCGGCGCTTGCCTATATACCCCCGGGGGTATCACAATGGAAGAATTAGGCCCGTGCCCGGAGCCCCGGGAGGCCGGAAGGAAAGCGGTATGAAAAGCATTTCTGTTGATGATCTGGCAGCGCTCGCACCCGAGGTCCCCATTATCGATGTCCGGGAGGCTGAGGAGTATAACGAGGCCAATGTTCCGGGCACCAGGAACCTGCCGCTGTCGCGGCTGAGCCACTCCCTGGGCGACATTCCGATCGGGCGTGCGGTCTACGTTATGTGCGCCTCCGGCGGGCGCAGTGCGCGGGCCACAGCGCACCTGGTGGAGCAGGGCTACGACGCGGTAAACGTCCTGGGCGGCATTACTGAGTGGTACCGCAATGGTCACCCCGTTTCATATGGCCCTGTGTTATATCGCCGCGGAAGTGATTGAGCATGTCCTCGGTAGCCAGCGTTCCGGCGCCAACCCCGGGCAATAATGCCGGCCGGCGCCGGACTGTCAACCGGCTCAAAAGGGCCCACGGGCAGCTCGCAGCCCTGATTGCCGCCGTCGAGTCCGGGCCCGATTGCGGGAGTGTAGTCACCCAGCTCTCGGCTGTCCGCGGCGCCTTGGACAAGGCGGGTTTCGAGCTCATTTCGGCAGCGATGGGCGAGTGCCTCGCCGGGGCGCCGCCTGAACCTGAGGCAACAACTCCCGACGGCGCGGCGGGCCAGCAACTCACACTTGAGGAAATACGAGGATTGTTCCTGCGCCTGGCCTGAGGTGCCGGCGCCTCCCGGGACGTCGATGCCGAGGGGATCGGCCCGGACCCGGGCCTGAAATTTGAAACCACATACCCCGAGGGGTATGTTGTATAGGGCCGGATTCGCCACGTAGCCGTACCAGCATCCCGAAAGGTGCAACCCCATGGACATGACCTCCCAGCAGCTTAGCGACCACCTCCAGAAGGACAGCGACATCCAGATTGTGGATGTTCGCGAGGCCGATGAAGTTGCATCCGGCATGATCGCCGGAGCCAAGCACATCCCACTGGGTGAATTGCCGGCCCGGCTGGGGGAGTTGGACAAATCCCGCCGTGTGGTTGCCGTCTGCCGCAGTGGCCGGCGTAGCGAAGCCGCCGCCGAGCAGTTGGCAGCGGCCGGCTTTACTTCCTTCACAATGACCGGCGGGATGCTGGACTGGACCGCGGCCGGACTCCCCACAGGCTGACCCCTTACGGGTGTGCCGGGGCATCGTTCCCAGTTTTGAGCTGCCAGGCCACCCTCCGCTTCCGCGCCCAACCGCCGGAACCGCCCAAGCCAGACCGAAAGAGATTATGACTATCGCACCCAACACCGCCTCAGCCCGCCCCGCGCCGCAGACCATTGACGCGTCCACCCTGAAGGACTGGGAGGACAACCACGATGACCTGATGGTGATCGATGTTCGCAGCGGCGCCGAGTTTGATTCCTTGCATATCAAGGGCTCTTACCATGTTCCGCTGCCCATGCTCAGTGAACATACTGAAGAGTTTGCCACCAAGATGGGCACCCGCGTGGTCCTGGTGTGCCAGTCCGGAAGCCGGGCCGAACAGGCCCGAAAGTACCTCGACGCCGTTGGCCTGGGCAGCGCCAGCGTGCTGGCCGGCGGGGTTCCTGCCTTCGCTGCCGCCGGCGGCAACGTAGTCAAGGGCAAAAGCACCTGGGCCATGGAACGCCAGGTCCGGATGACAGCCGGATCCCTGGTCTTGGCCAGTGTGGTGGGCAGCAGGTTCCTCTCGCCGAAACTGGGCCTGCTCGCCGGCGGCATTGGCGCCGGGCTGACGTTCTCGGCTGCGACCAACAGCTGCGCCATGGGCCAGATGCTTTCCAAGATGCCCTGGAACCGTTCGGTCAATGAGCCCACCGCACACCAGGCGCTGCAGAACCTGGGCATCAAGGCGTGATCATCACCGCGGCGGCGTTCGGACTGATCGTCGGCGGCCTGCTGGGCTTGGTTGGCGGCGGCGGGTCCATCCTGGCCGTCCCCGCCCTCGTCTACGGGGTGGGGCTGCCGCTGAGTGCGGCAATCCCGACGTCGCTGGTTGTGGTCGGAGCATCCTCCGCCGTCGCGGTGTTGCCCCGGCTGCGGGGCGGTGTGAACTGGCGGCTGGCTCTTATCATCGGCGCAGCCGGCACGGCTACCGCGTATCTTGGTGCTTTCGTTAACCGGCTCCTCGACCCGAAGGTTTTGCTGCTCGCCTTCGCCGCCATTATGGTCCTCGCCGGGATCCGGATGATGCTTCCGTCCAAGGCGTCCGGCGGTTCCTGCGCCTTGCCCGGCGGAGGCGTCAACTGGCGCAGCTGCCTGCCCAAGGCAATCGCCACCGGTGCCGTCGTGGGGTTCCTGACCGGTCTCCTCGGAGTGGGGGGCGGCTTCCTGATCGTCCCCGCCCTGACCCTTGTCCTGGGCCTGCCGATGGCTGTGACCGTTGGCACCTCACTGGTGATCATCGTGATCAACTCGGTGGCCGGCTTTGCTGCACACCTCGGGGACCTGCAGATCGACTGGGCCGTGACGTCCGCCTTCGCCGGCGCGGCCATGGTCACGTCCCTCCTTGCCGGCAGGCTCGGGACCAGGATCCCGGACAAAGTCCTGAAGCGAAGTTTCGGCGTCCTGGTTCTGCTGGTCGCAAGCTACGTGACGGTGCAGGCGCTGCTCTCCTGAATACGTTCGCACGGCGGCGGTGTGCTGAAGGCGGTGTGCTGAAGGCGTGTGCTGAAGGCGGGACGCAGGATCGAAGATCAGGCCGGACTTAGGATCGATTCGGCCCTATCCGGGGGAGTGTTCTCCGTGCAAGCATGGGGCGGAGCGACGCTACTCGATGAGGGGACTCGATGAAATCCAACGAACTGTTGCTGGACGCCTTCGGCCGGCTCCGTGAAACCGTGGCAGACACCCTTGACGGGAGTGACGGTACGGCCCTCCTCCGTCGGCCAGCGGGCACCGGAAACTCGATGGCTTGGCTGATCTGGCATCTCAGCCGGGTGGAGGACGCGCAACTCGCCGCTGCGGCAGGACTGGAACAGGTCTGGATTGCGGAGGGGTTTGCGGATCGTTTTGATCTGCCCCTGGCTGCCAAAGACACCGGATACCGCCATACTTCGGACCAGGTCGACGCGGTGAAAGCCTCCCCGGAGCTCCTGGCGGAATACTATGACGCGGTTCACCGGCAGACCGTGCAGTTCCTGGAATCCCTCGGCGACAAGGACTTCGACCGCATTGTCGATACCCGCTGGGACCCGCCCGTCACCCTTGGGGCGCGGCTGGTCAGCACCCTTGCCGATTGCCTCCAGCACGTGGGCCAGGCAGCCTTTGCGAAGGGGCTGAAACCCGCCGTCGAGGTCTAGGCCACTGGCACCGGCTTTCGCTCCCGCCACGACCGACTCGCCCACCTCGCCCACTGAATCTAGAGAATGGAAAAGACATGACCAGTACAGGCCCGTTTGTCATTGTGGTTGGTTTTGACGGCTCAGAGAATTCGGACAGTGCACTGAAGTGGGCCGTGGATGAGGCAAAGCGCCGCAATGGCCGGATTCGCCTCATCACCGCCTGGAGCAAGCCCCCGCTCGCCTGGTACCCCGCACTGTTGGAAACGGCCGCCGGCGAAGTTGTGGCAGAGGACTCCCCCCGACGCGCAGCCGAGACGTTGCAGGCTGCTGCCCTGGAGACTGCTGAAAGCCAGGGCGTGGCAGCCAGTGGAGAGGTCGTTCACGGCGATTCGGCGGCGTCTGCATTGCTCGACGCCGCCAAGGCTGCCGACCTCGTTGTCGTGGGGGCGCGTGGTCACGGCGGATTCCCCGGGCTGCACCTGGGATCGGTGGCAACACAGATCATCAATCACGCGCCCTGCCCTGTGCTCGTTGTCCGGCCCAAGGAGTCTTGAGCAGCGGGGCCCGTTGGCTCGCCCCTTGCGGTCCGGATCATCAACAGCCCAGGGTCTGCGGGAGAATATCCCCATGAGCTATGCGTGTGATGCTATTGACGCGGCCCTCCAGCGCGAGTCCTCGTGGAGCCGAGCCGAGGACGCTGAGGCCAGGCACGGCAGCAATCACCGGTACTACGGTGCATCGGTCGGAGCCGTCCGCGGAACCGTCCGTGACACCCTCCGCCGCCATCCAGAACTGACCCATGATGACATCACCGCCCTGGGCTCCGAGCTGTGGGACGTGCCGGTCTTTGAACGCCGCCTCGCCGCCGTTGTGCTGCTGCAGTCAAAAGTGGGCGTGCTGACCAATACGGACCTGACCCGGATCGAGGGATTTGTGCGGAGTGCGCGGCTGGGCGCCTTGGTTGATCCGCTGGCCATCGACGTCGTTGGTCCCCTGATCGCCGGGCTCGACGTCGTCGGCAGGGTGCGCGCCGACAGCGTCCTGGACCGTTGGATTCGGGATCCCGACGGCTGGCTGCGCCGCGCGGCCCTGCTGTCCCCGCTGCGCGCACTCCGCACCGGCGCAGGGGACTGGCCCCGGTTCGTGCGTCACGCCCGATCGGCGCTGGCGTGCCCACCCCGAGCGGAGTCGGGGCAGGACGGCGAGAGTGCGGTCACCGACGTCGCGGTGGCCCTGATGCTCGCCGAGATGGAACGGCACCGGCCGGAGCTGGAGTTCTGACCCGGACGTCCCGGCCGGCAAGCTACCCTGTGTGGCCCGGTCGGCGCTCCACAACGGCGTAGGCCTTTTCGTCGAAGAACTCCCAATCCGTGATCACCATGTAGCCGAGGGTATCCACGCGGTCATTCAGGACGCGAACATCGAAGCCGCCGTCGCGTGGCTCGGCGTCCCACGTCGAAACGTGGACTTCCCCGTTTTCCAGGACCAGCAGTTCGGTGTTGACACTGAAGTCCGCCAACGGCTGGTTACTGAGCTGGCAGATTGCCACAGCGGGCCGGGCGGCGTGGGGAGCGGTCATTTTCGGGCCTCTGCTTCGGGGGACGGTGTTGGCAACATCCTATGCCTGTGACCGCGTGCGGGAAGGGCCAGCGGGCCCCCGCAGCCCGGTCCGCCGTTACCGCAACGTGACATGTTGTGATCATTCCGTTATCTTTGTTAGGTGCCTGTTGTCTCCGAGACGGGCTCTCCCCAGCCGATTGCCTAACTCTGCCGCGGCGCGGGGATAACTCGCAGCAACGTCCGGCAGAGACGGGGAAACCACTTTTGGCCCGCTGTTCTCCAGGGGTCTTGGGGTGAAGCCGCACGGCCCGACATGATCGGGTCCGCGTGCGGCCGGGTGTCTCCCATCCGAATCCGACAGCTCACCCCGCAGGCATTGGGAGAGGCTCAACTAATGACTTTCAGCAACACTCACGCGCCCAACCGCGACGATCTTCGCAGTACCCGCCGCACCATCGGCCGTCAGGCCGCAGTCTTCGCCGCCGCTTCCGGAATGGTTTTCAGCGGCGCGATGGCCGCCAATGCAGCGGACGTGCCTGCCCAGCGCGACTCCGCACCCGCGAGTTCCGTCGATGTCAAGGGCGTGGTCGCCGCCCCGGTTATGGCGGACTCCGCTGTGCAGATCACCTTCGAACGCCCCGTCGTTGAGACTGCCCCGGCGCCCGTGGTCGAGGCACCCCAGCCCGTCGCGGCCCCCGCAGCACCGGCCCGTGCGGCCGCCCCTGCCGCCCCTGCCGCCGCGAAGGCTACTGTCAACGTCCAGGCTGCACCTGCGCCGGCAGCGGCTCCTGTTGCTGCCCCGGCTGCCGGCGGGGTCAATGCCACCCTTCTGGCCGTGGCGTACGGCCAGGTCGGCATCACGCAGGACTGCACCGCGATGGTCGAGAAGGCCCTGAACGCTGCCGGCATCCCGGTTGGTGACATTGGTCCGATGGGCTTTATGAACTACGGGAAGGTAGTCGGCGACCCCCAGCCCGGAGACATCATTGTCCAGTCCGGCCACGTTGCCATCTACGCCGGCAACGGCCAGGCCATCAGCGGCGGCATGAACGGTGTCAACGCCACCATGGCCCACCCGCTGTCCTGGCTGACCGCCACGGGGCCCGTAACGTTCGTCCGCGCCGGCTAGCACAACCGCAGGCACTGTACTGAAGGCCGGTCGATCGGTTGCCTTGGGGGCAGCGGATCACCGGCCTTCGGTCTGCCCGGAGGCAGGCTCCGGGGAATACCGCAGCAACACCACCCCGCTGCCGAAGGTACGGCTCTCCAGCAGCCGGAGCGCCGTGATGTCATCGGCCGCCTGAAACAAAGGCTTGCCCCGGCCAAGCAGGACCGGGTGCACATAGATCCGGTACTCATCGATCAGCCCCAGCCGCCTGAAGGCCTCCGCGAGCTCTGCACCGCCCAGCGCAAGGTCGCCATCCGAGTGTTCCCTGAGCCGCCTCACGTCCCCGGGAACGACCTCGCGCACCACCTGCGTATTCCAGCCGGCCTTCGACAAGGTCCTGGAGTAGACGACCTTGGGCATGTCCCGCCAGATCCCGGCGAACTCGATCTCCGGGGCCGTGCTGGACGGGTCCTGGGCGGCCGTGGGCCAGTACTCGGCCATCATCTCGTACGTCACGCGGCCGTCTAGAAACGCTCCCATGCCGCGGAGCTCTTCGTTAAAATGTTGGTGCAGTTCTTCATCGACCCGATGCCAGCTCAGGTCCTGCCCCGGCCCCTCGATGAATCCGTCCAGGGATACCTGAAACATCAGAATGACTTTGTGCATTGCATCACTCCTTCGCTGCCCGGCACCCCGGGAGTTCGAGCGTACGCCGCAGTTCGGCTCTCCGGTAGGGTCAATTCCGGCCGAACCGTTAGAAGCTGGATGAACTGCCGGACCCGGAGAAGCTTCCGCCGCTTGCGCCGTAGCCGGTGGTGCCGCCGCCGCCGCGGGCGCTTCCGACGCTGCTGACACCGGTGTTGAAACCGGAGTTGAAAGTGGGAACGGAGAAGAAGTAGTAGGCCGGGTACACGGTGCCAAGGATGCTGGGCTCGTAGGTACGCCCGTACTTGGCTTTGCTGCCGGCCTGGGCGCTTTCCATTTCCTTGCGCATCAGGTTGGCTTCCTTTTCGTTTTTGGCGTAGCCGGCGATGACGGTATCCGCGTGGTCCCTGAGCAGCTCGGAGAGCTGGGTGCGTGCGTCCCGCAGCCGGTCCAGGGCCGTCTCAGGGCTGATGGTTCCGTCCGCGAGTTCCGCCGTCCACCTTTCGATATCGCGGTGGCTTGTGTCCCGGAACGAACGCAGGGCCGCTGCGGTCGCCGTGTTGCCCCCGGCGTTGCGCTTGCTGAGCATCTGTTCAATTGCCGCGAGGTCGGCGCGGAACGGAGCGAGCTGCCGGTCCCAGGCAGGCGCCCACACGGAGCCACGATTGAGCAGGGCATTGGTGTCGGCGATAACGTCGTCGAGGGCATCCAATTCGGCGGCGGCGTCGGCGTAGCTGCGGATCAGTTTCAGGTTCGGCCGGCGGCTGAGGTCCCTGGCGGACAAGGAATGGACCTGGTTGGAGAGACCGGTGGCCGTGCGGTACTTCGCCATAAAGGTCCGGTGCTTTTCCAGCACTGTACTGCCGTAGCGGGACGCTTCCGGGATGGTGCCGGCGTTCAGTTCGGTGACCTGGAGGTCCATGCTGACGCTGGCGTAGCTCGCGTCGCCGCGAGCCTGTTCCTTGCGGCTGCTGAGCCTGGTCCGCCACCGCACGATCAGCCAGGTCGCGGCGCCGGCCACGGCGGCAGCCGCGGCACCCCAGGCCGCGACGAGGAAGGCTGTGGACCGGTACCAGGGCTGGTTGATCAGTTCGGCGCCGCGCTGGATGCCGGCGATGGTGCCGGTTGTCCACTGGGCATCGCGAAAGAGCTCCTTGGTAGCGTTCTGGATGTCCTCGCGCTGATCCAGCGAGACCTTCCGGTCCTCGCCCATGTACGTGCCAACATGCCGGCCCACCGGGTCCAGGGCGAAGATATAGAGCCCGTTCGCCCATTTTTGCCCGTCCTCGCTGATCCATTCCGGATGTTCGGACCGGGCGAAGCGCAGGACTTCCTCGTTGAGGTTATCCGACGCCGCACCACTGTAGGTGTAGACGGCCACCTTGGTGGGCTGGTAGAAATCAATCTGCCGGATTGCAGGCAGGAGGGTTTTTTGGTCAAGTACGCCCGCCTTGTCCTCCACAACGATGTCGGAAGCGGTAACGGCCTGTGCCGCCGGACCGGTCCCCGCCAGTCCGATCAACACGAGAGCGAGGACAGCACGTATTTTCCGAACGATTCCCATTTCCCGAGCGTAGTGCCTGCTGTCGATGGCGTCGACGGGGTGGGTGGCCTGGCCGGTCTAGCCGCGCGCGCAGTTGACGCCCTTGGTGAATGGGGTGTGGGACTCTTTACCCTGGCGGAGACGGTCTTCCCGCCCATTCCCAGCGAGGTCATCCTTCCGCTGGCGGGGTTCCTCACGCGGCAGGGGAGCATAAACATGGCTCTCGTGCTGGGCACCAGTACCCTGGGTGCCTACCTTGGCTCCTTGCTGCTGTATTGGCTGGGGGCGCGGCTGGGGCTGGAGCGGTCCATTCGGTGGTTGTCGAGGGTCCCGCTGATGGACCGGGAAGACTGTGAAAAAGCCGCAGACTGGTTCAGCCGTCATGGAAAGTCCGCGGTTTTTTTCGGCAGGCTGCTGCCGGGCGTTCGAAGCCTGATCTCGTTGCCTGCCGGCGCCGGGCGGATGCACCTCGGCACCTTCAGCGCGTTCACGGTTGCGGGGAGCGGAATCTGGAACGCGCTGCTAATCGGGCTGGGGGCACTGCTCGGGGCGCAGTACCGGCTCATTGACGAGTACTCCCGCTTTTTCAACGTTGCCGCCTACGCTGCCTTGGCTGCCGTCGCCGGCTGGCTTATCCTCAAGGGAATCCGACGGCGAAACAGCAGGTCAGGGCGGGGTGGGGCCTAAAGGCACCATGACGGCGGGCCCGCACCCACGCCATCGGGCAGGTCGGTGAACTCCAGGGCGTGAGCGGACGCCGTGTACTCGTGACGGTCAGGCCGGACGGCACGATCGACGTGATCACGTTGCAGGACTGAGGCCCTGCCCTACTCTAGGCCGAAGGCTGCCTTGTAGCTTCGCACCGCGTTGGAGACGGTGGGGTAGAAGTGTTCCGGGCCAAACCGGCTGCTGGCCCCAAACCGGATCAGCCGGTCCTTGATGGGACCCTTCATCTCGGCGAAGACCAGGCTGATCCCGCCCCTCGCGAGCTCGTCGTCGAGCGCCACAAGGTCATCCAGTGCTGTGGTGTCCAGGCCTGTGATGGCCTCCGACGCGACAATCACCCAGTGCACGGGGTGGGTCGTGCCGGCGACGAGCATCCTGATGTGATCGGTGAAGACGGCCCCATTGGCGAAGAACAGCGGCGCATCGAAGCGGACGATGACCAGGCCGGGGACCCGGTGGCCCTCGGGATGCCGGCTCAGGTCGTGGTAGCCGGGAACGTCCGGCACGCTGCCCAGTTCGGTTCGGTAGGGGTCCAGTGCGCGCAGGACAAAGGCGATCAGGGACAGGCCGATGGCGACAACAATCCCCTCCAGCACCCCCACAAAGGCGACGCCCAGGAACGTGGCAACCAGCAGTGCGGCCTCGGTCCGGCTCATCTTGAGCAACCGCAGCAGCGTTCGGACGTCGAAGATCGACGCCGCGGCGACCACAACCACACCTGCCAGCACGGGTGCGGGCAGGTACGATGTGACGCCGGGCGCCAGGACCATAAACAGCGCCACGAGAACGGCGGCAAAGACTCCGCCCAACGGACTCTTGGCGCCGGCTTCGAGGGCGATGGGCGTCCGCGAGGTGCTGCCGCTGATTGGGAATCCGCCGAAGAGGCCGCTGGCCAGATTCGCCATGCCGAGGGCACCCATTTCCTGGTTCCCGCTGACGTGCGCTCCGCTCCGGGCGGCCAGGCTTTTGGAGAGCACCGAGGTATCGGCAAAGGCAATCAGCGCGATGCCTGCCGCCGGGCCGACCAAGGCCAGCACGTCAGCGAAGCTGACTCCGCCGAGGGCCGGGAGCGGCAAGCCGCGGGGCAGGGCTCCGACGGTGGGGAGCGCCGGCGCCAGGTTCAGTGCCGCGGTCAGCAAGGTGGCCGCCACGACGGCGATCAGCACGCCGGGGAGCTTCCAGGGCAGAACACGGCACACCACGATGACGGCGATGGTGCCCGCGCCGAACAAAAACGCGAGGGGTTGAACGGCGCCCCGTGCCACTTCCGTGAAGGTGCCCGTTGCGATGCCAACAAGCGAGCCGCCGGGGGACGGGAAGCCGAGCAGTTTAGGCAACTGGCTGAGCATAATCGCCACGGCGATTCCGTTAAGGTAGCCAACGCGGATGGGTTTGGACAGCAGGTTGGTGACAAAACCGAGCCTGAGGATCCTGCCCGCCAGGAGCAGCCCGCCGATCATCAGCGCCAGGAGACCGGCCAGGGCTACGGCGTGGTCCGGATCCTCGCCGGCGAGCGGCAGGAGGGCTGCGGCGATCATCGGGGCCAGGCTGGAATCCGGTCCGATAATCAAGACCCTGGACGGTCCGAAGACGGCGTAGACGAGCAGCGGGATGATCGAGGCGTAGAGGCCTGTGACTGCCGGCAGCCCGGCGGCCTGGGCGTACGCCATTCCGGTGGGGATGAGGAAGGCACTGAGGGCCGCGCCGGCCATCAGATCCGATTTCAGCCAGATTCGCTTATAGTTGCGCACCGTCAGGAGCCCGGGCGGGGCTTTGGGCACCCAAGCTCCCCGCACGGTGCAACTGCCTACGCAGCTGGGGACGAGGAGGTGCCGGTGGCGTCCTGGCCGTACTCCGCCGAGATAAGGATGGGGAGGTGGTCTGAGGCGCCCCGGGGGAGGGTTTCCACGCTTTCGATATTGAGGCCCTGCGAGGTGGCGAAATCAAAGTGTCCCTTGAACACCTTGTAGCGCGTGTAGGTGCGCCGGTCGCTGAGGGTCAGGTCGTAGCCGGCATCCTTCATTTCCTCCGTGAGGTACTTCGTGAAAAACGGGTAGTTGAAGTCGCCCACCATCAGCGACATGAGGCCACCGCCCATGCTCAGCAATTCCGCATGGGCCGCATGGATCTGGTTCCGCCGCAGTGAGTTCGAAGCGGTCAAAGGAGCCGCGTGGAAGGAAGCGATAACGAGGTTGTGATCCGTTTCGTTGTCCACCACCCGGGTACCGATGAGCCGTTCGTGGGCGGGGGACAGGACCCGGTCATGCAGGGACTTCTTCAGCGCGAAAGTCTTCGTCTCATAGGCGCGGAACCGGTCCCTGCGGTAGTAGATCGCCAGGCCCAGCCGGTTGCCTTTGGTGGAGTCGGCAAGGTGCAGATCACCGATCGTGTCCGGGAGATCGTCAGTGTCGCATTCCTGCAGGCACAAGGCATCAATGCCAAAATTGTGCGCCAGATCAACCAGCTCGCCGCTGGCATGGTGCTTACGCAGGTTGTAGCTGATGACTCGAATCAGGGGGCACCTCTTCAGCGGATAGTCGCGGGAATTCACTTCCGAGTCTACCCAGTCGAGTGAATCGGCGGGGACTTAACGCCGCGGTTCCCGGCCGTTCCAGTGGAATCTTTGGGCGGCCCCCGTCGTTGAACCAATGGCGGGCAGCGGGGCGCGCCCGCCTGAACAGGCGTCCGATCCACCAACGGAAGAGAACATCATGGCAAAGGCAATCTGGAACGGCAAGGTCATCGCGGAGAGCGAAAATACTGTCATGGTGGAGGGAAACCACTACTTCCCGTTGTCCTCGGTGAACTCCGACTACCTTCAGGAGAGCAACTACAGCACCGTCTGCCCCTGGAAAGGCAAGGCCAGCTATTACAGCCTTGTGGTCGGCGGCCAGCGCAACGATGATTCCGCCTGGTATTACGCCGAGCCAAAGGCGGACGCCCGGCAGATCAAGGACCATGTTGCCTTCTGGCGCGGTGTCCGGGTAGAAGACTGAAACCTGCCCGGTTGAGGGCCGGCCTGCCGGCGCAGCGGAAGCGATAGTGTGTTCTGGGATTACCAGCCACGCGAAAGGGCAGACGTTGACTTTTGAACTACCGGTGCTTGCCGAGGGCAATTTCTACTACGAATCGCTGGGCGGCGGGCGTTTTCGCTCCACCATCCACGCCCAGGGAGCCTGGAATGTACACGAACAGCACATGGCACCCGCCTCGGGCATTATGGCCGACTGCCTTGCACGGCATAACCCGCGCAACGATATGCGGATGGCACGGCTGAGCTATGAGATCCTCGGGCTGATTCCGGGCGGCGAATTCGAGGTTGTCACCACGACCCTGCGGCCGGGCCGGACCATCGAACTGCTGCAGGCCGAACTGGTGGCCGGCGGCCGCACCGCGATCCGGGCCACGGCGTGGCGGATGATCACTTCCGACACTTCAGCCGTCGCGGCCTTTGAGGACCCGAAGATCCCCGCACCGGAGGACTGCGAACCGTACGACGCGGCCACCGTCTGGCCGGGCGGGTACATTGCCTCGCTGCAGATGCGGATCGCGGACGGACACCGGGCCGGTTCGGGCACCGTCTGGCTGCACACGGACCATCCGCTGACGGACACAGCGGACAGCAGTGACCTCGCCCGGCTGATCGGGCTGGTGGACACCGCCAACGGCATTGCCGCCCGCGTTCCGCCGGGCACCGGCAGCTACGCCTTTCCCAACCTGGACCTCCAGATCCACATGTACCGGCGCCCCGAAGGGGAGTGGCTGGGACTGGACAACGAAGTCTCGTTCGGTACGGACGGAATTGGCCTGACGTCCACCGTGCTGCACGACCTCAACGGCCCGTTCGGCCGCGCCGAGCAGATCCTGACGCTCCGGAAGTCCTAGCGCGCGGCCGGCCCGTCCGGCGCCATCCGCGCTGGCGCCGGTGGAGCGCCGCCTAGTGGAACACGAGCCAGCCGACGACGGTGGCAAGGCCGGTCAGCACAGCGCCCCAGGCAATGTCCGCCACCACGATGACCAGCGGCCAGTTCTTCAGGGTCGAAGCGTTCGTCAGGTCATAGGTGGCGTAGGCGAAGGTTCCCAGCGCGGCGCCGTAGCCGAGTGCGGTGAGCCAGCTGCCGCCGTCGAGCGCGGGCTGGAGCGCGAAGAAGACGATCCCCGCGATGTACAGCACGTAGAACACAACGGCGTACCCTAGATTGGGTTTGTCTGCCATAAGGTGCCCGAGATGGCTTCGATAGAACTTGCTCATCGACTTGAGCCAGATGGAATCGATGACGGCGAATGCGGCGGCCACGACGAGGAATTGCAAGATGAGCATAAGGGAGCATAACAAGATGCCGGAGGCCGCTGGCGCAGCACGGACGCTGACGATTTTCCGGCAGGAAGAATCGCTGGGGGCAGCCGCGGACCTGGACCTCGCCCTGGAGCTGCTCCGGAAGGTCAAAACCGGCGAAGCGGGGGCCATGCTCCGGCTCTACCGCCCGGCGCCCACGGTGGCCTTCGGGCAGCGGGACACCCACCTGCCGGGCTTCGATGCCGCGGCGCTGGCCTGCCGCGAGCTGGGGTTCGAGCCGCTGATCCGCAAGGCAGGCGGACGCGCCGCCGCCTATCACGAGGGCACGCTGGTGATCGATCACCTGGAACCGGCCACAGACGCGATCGCCGGAGCCAAAGGGCGTTTCTCCTTCTTTGGCGAACTGCTTGCGAGCGCCCTGCGGACCGCCGGCGTCGACGCGGCGGTGGGGGAGATTCCCGGTGAATACTGCCCGGGCGAGTTCAGTGTCCACGGGCAGGATCCGCAGGTGCCCCGGCGCCAGCTCAAACTCGTTGGTACCGCGCAGCGCGTGGTGGCCGGTGGCTGGCTGTTCAGCTCGGTTATCGTCGTGCAGAACTCGGTGCCGATCCGCGCCGTGCTGGAGGCAAGCTACGCGGCCCTGGGCTTGGACTGGGACCCTGCCACCGCGGGCGCCGTCAACGACCTTGTCCCGCACCTGGACGTGGATGCCGTCGAGGCGGCAGTGCTCGACACCTACGCCCGCTACGCAGCCCTGGCCTACGGCGACTTCGGCAGCCTGTTCAGCTGACGGGTGCCGGGAGTGAAGCTGCCGGCACCCGCCAGGGGCTGGTCTCCTTGCTGATGAAAGCGGCCAAAATCCGTCAGGACTGGCCCCGAAGGGCGGATCAGCGGCGTGCCGTCCGGCGGTCTGCGACGCGCCGTGCGAGGAAGTCCTCCACTACCGCTGCAAACTCGTCCGGTGTTTCGATCTGGGGCATGTGACCCGTCTTTGGGAAGACGTGGGACTCGGCGCGTGGCAATGCCGCGGTCGCCGCCTTGAGGTGGCTGAAGGGGAGGACGTGGTCGTGGTCGCCCCAGGCCACGAGCATCGGAATGTCCGACTGCGCCAGGGCCGCCATGAGGTCAGCCCGCCATTCTGCCCTGACGCCGGAGACGGTGCCGAGATCGCGGGCGACCTCGAGCAGGGTCCTGCGGTGCGTCGCCCGTCGCGACAGGGCGTAAGCCTGGCCGACCCGGGCATCGGTCACCAGCGCCTTGTTGTAGAAGATCGACTCCACAGTTCGGCGGGAAGCGGCCTCAGCAGGACGCGTGAGCAGAGCCGCGAGGGGCCTGACCGTGAGCAGGCGCAGGACCAGCGCGACCTCCTGGCCGAACCCGGCGCTGTTGGCAAGTACGAGGGCTGAGACGCGGTCCGGATGGTCCGCCGCCAGTTTCATGGCAACGGCGCCGCCAAGCGAGTTGCCGATCACGGGCAGCGGCTCGTGCACCCCGACGGCGTCGAGGAAGGCAGGCAGAGAGCCGGCAAGCTTGGCCAAAGTCGCGGGTCCGGAGAGACGGTCGGAGTAGGCGAAGCCGGGCAGGTCCACGCTGATGAGGGTGTGCCGCGCCGCGAGCCGTTCGTGCTGCTCGTTCCAGTCCTCCAGGCTCTGGCCGATGCCGTGCAGGAGCAGCATGGGATCCCCGCTGCCGGTCTTCCGGTAGCGAAACCGCGCACCGCCGACGTCGACGTGCCCGGTGCCGGGGAGGTCGAGCGGATCCGGGAGCGCCGCCGCCGTCGTCGTCCGTCCGGATCCGCGCACCTGCTGCCCGCGCCGGCCGAAACGAACGTGGTCCGTGACCCGGCCGGCCCTAAGCAGGGCGAAGTCGCGGAAGTAGTTCTGGTGCAGCCGCCAGGGCGACTCTGCCCCCTGCCGGGGGAGCTTGTCGGCGCCGCGCAGGATGTAGCCGGCCTTCAGGTCAATCAGGGACGTCAGCTCAGCGCCCGCGACCTCGGCGGGTGCTTTGGGTGCCACCCACTGCAGGTTCCGGCGGTCGAGGTGCTTGAGCAGCCTGCAGATGTATCCCGCGACCAGATCGGCTTTGAGCGTCCATGATGCGTTGGTGTAGCCGATAGTGAGCGCAAAGTTGGGCACGCCGTCGAGCATCATGCCTTTGTAGGTCAAAGTTCGGCCCACGTCCACCGGCTCGCCGTCGACGGTGAGGGTCATCCCGCCAATCACAAGCAGGTTCAGTCCTGTTGCCGTGACAATCACGTCCGCCGGGATTGACCTGCCCGAGGCCAGATCAATTCCGTCCGGAGTGATCCGCGAGATCTCGTCGGTCACGATGTCGGCGGTACCGGCGCTGATCGCCCGGTAAAGGTCCCCATTCGGGATGGCGCAGACCCGCTGGTCCCAGGGCTGATACGACGGGGCCAGATGCGTGTCGACGGCGAATCCGGCCGGCAGCTTGGCGACTGCCGATTTGCGTAGAATCGCCTTCATTGTTTCCGGCCGCCGCCGGCTCAACTGGTACGTGAACATCGAAAAGAGGATGTTCTTGGCCCGGACGACGTCGTAAGCCAGTTGAGCGGGCAGCTTTCCGCGGAGGCGGTCGGCCAGGTGGTCCCGGGACGGGACGGGCGCGATGTACGTGGGGGAGCGCTGCAGCATGGTGACCTTGGCGGCAGACTTCGCCATCGACGGCACGAGCGTCACTGCGGTAGCCCCGCTGCCGATGATCACCACCTGCTTGCCCTCGTAATCGAGGTCGGCCGGCCAGTGCTGCGGGTGCACCATCGATCCGGCGAAAGTGTCGGCGCCTTCGATGTCCGGGGCGAAGCCTTCGTCATAACGGTAGTAGCCCGAGCAGACGGACAGGAAGGAGCAGGTGAACGTCACTTCCTCGGCGGTCGACGACGGATCGTCCTGTCGGTATTCGCTGCCGGTCGTGCGGGTGGCCGTGACCGTCCACAATGCGGTGTCGCTGGACCACTCGGCCGAGATGACCCGGTGGTTCAGGCGGATCTGCGATCCGAGGCCCTCATCCGAAACCGTCGCCTCGATGTACTCGCGGATCGAGTCGCCGTCGGCGATCGCCTTGGCACCTTCCCAGGGCCGGAACGAGTAGCCGAGGGTATACATGTCGCTGTCGGAGCGGATGCCCGGGTACCTGAAGAGATCCCAGGTGCCGCCCACGGCGCTGCGTGACTCCAGGATTGCGAAGGTCTTCCCGGGTGCCTCGCGTTTCAACCGGCTGGCGAAACCTATGCCGCTCAGCCCGGCTCCAACAATCAAAACATCCACGTGTTCACTCATGTCGCCAAGTTATCGACTTAGCGTTGACAGAGTCAACACCGCGTCGAAAAATTGGATTAGGATGGGCGGCATGGTTCAACGAGGACGACGTACCGCGAGGGTCTCGGGGGATGAACGCCAGGATGCAATCCTTGCTGCCGCCGAGGCGCTCCTCGGCGAGCGGGGCTTCGACGACATTTCAATTGAAGACCTTGCCCGTGGCGCCGGCATCTCCCGTCCCACCTTCTACTTCTACTACTCCTCCAAAGACGAGGTGCTGCTGGCGCTTCTGGACCGCGTGATCACCGAGGTGGAACACCGGGTCGGTGACTTGCCGCGGGATTTCGAAAGCGATCCCGCGGCAGCGTGGACCCGTTCCATCGGCATGTTCGTGGCGGTGTTCGCGTCCCACCGCGGCGTCGCCACGGCGGCGATCACGGCCCGTTCCCGCAACGATGAGGTCCGCAAGCTCTGGTCCAAGTCGATGCAGTCCTGGGCCGACTTCTCGACCGATGTGATCACCTCAGAGCAAGCCAGGGGGGCCGCGCCGCGGGGTATCGATGCCCACGACCTCGCCGTGAGCCTCAACCTGATGAACGAGCGGGTGATCACCGCGGTGCTCAACCAGGAGAGCCCCGCCATCGCCGAGTCACGCGCACTGGACGTGTTATCAACCATCTGGATCCGCAGTATCTACGGGTCCGTCAACCCCGGCCGCCCCTAGCGCCCGGCTCGAAAGGAAAAACTCGAATGCCCGACATCAAAACGCTGACCGTGCTCGGTACCGGAGTGCTCGGATCGCAGATCGCCTACCAGGCCGCCTTCCACGGATTCGAGGTCACGGCCTATGACATCGACGACGCGGCTCTCGAAAAGGCCCGGGCCCGCTTCGATCACCTCGCCGGTATCTACCGGGAACAAACGGTTGCCGGCGCCGTGGCGGGAAAGGCTGAGGCAGCTCTTGGCAACCTCCACCTCACCGCTGACCTCGGGGCCGCCGTCGCGAACGCTGACCTCGTGATTGAAGCGGTACCGGAAATGCTTGAGCTCAAGCGGAACCTTTACCGCAAGCTCGCGGATCTTGCTCCCGCCAAGACCATCTTCGCCACCAACTCCTCAACCCTGCTGCCCAGCGACCTCAAGGATTCCACCGGCCGCCCCGACCGCTTCCTTGCCATCCACTACGCCAACAACATCTGGACGCAGAACATTGCCGAGGTGATGGGCACCGCCGACACGGACCCGGCGGTGTTCGACGCCGTCGTTGGCTTCGCCCGAAACAGCGGACTGGAGCCGATCGAGATCAAGAAGGAGAAAGCGGGGTACGTCCTGAACTCGCTGCTGGTCCCGCTCCTGAATGCGGCCGCCGGCTTGCTGCTCCAGGGCGTCGCCAGCCCCGAAACGATTGACAAAACCTGGCGCATTGCTACCGGAGCACCGAGCGGCCCGTTCCAGATCTACGACGTTGTGGGCCTGGGAACCGCGTACAACATCGCCTCGTCCTCAGCCGACGCCGGGTCGCAGGCGTTCGCCCGGTACCTGAAGGAGAGCTACATCGACAAGGGCAAGCTTGGCGTCGCGACAGGCGAAGGCTTCTACAAATACTGAGTCCGCCGGCGGCTCAACCGCTTAGTCCGGGTCGACGTCCTGGACCGTTCGGGACAGCAAGCAGAACTCGTTGCCCTCGGGATCAGCCAGTACCACCCAACTGGCATTCGGGCCTTGGCCCACATTTGTGCGCTGCGCGCCGAGGGCGAGCAGGCGCTCCAGTTCCTCGGCAGTGGAGAAGCCGTCGGCCCGCAGGTCGAAGTGCAGCCGGTTCTTGATGGTCTTGCCTTCGGGCACCGCAATTACATCGATGGAGGGCCGGGTTTTATCCTGCGGCGCAATGCTGATGACGTCGCTGTCCGCTTCAACAACGTGCCAGCCCAGGACGGCGCACCAGAAATCGGCGACCACTTTTGGCCTGATCGCGTCGATGGCAACAGCAGCTAATTGACTGGGCATGGCCCCACGATAGCCCAAGAGAGATCCAGGGGCACCGCACCATCGGGACCTACTCCGTGCTGCGTTCGCGAAGTACAAGCACCGGGCAATGCGCATGATGAACCGTAGCTGCCGACACGGACCCGAGCATCATGCCGGTGAATCCTCCGTGTCCTCGTGAACCGACGACCACCAGGTCGGCCGCCCGGGAGGCTTCCACGAGCGCTGAGCCGGGATTAGCCTGCACTGCGCGTCCGGTGATGTTCACTCCCTGGTCCGTGACGCGGGCCAGCTCTGCCTTGAGGATGGCCTCGGCATCTGACTGGAAGACGTCGTAGTCCCAGACCTGGCCCAGGGCATCGCCGACATAGGGGAAGTTCCACGCCGCAAGCGCCAGCACCTGGCCGTTGCGGAGCTTGGCTTCTACGATTGCCCAGTCCATGGCGGCCTTGGACTGCGGCGAACCGTCCACCCCCACCACAATCCTGAAACTCCCGCTATCGTCCATGAGTCCTCCACTTCGCTTAGCAATGGGTCCTGGCTTTGTAGTGAGGCCATCTTGGCACTCCGGGAGATTCTCCGGGAGTGCCATTAGCCCCGCGCCGCGGCCCCGGTGGGCGGCCACCTTGACCATCCGTGTCCGCCCAACCGTTTCCGGGCCGGTGGCATCAATTCTTGCGGCGCGGAAGGACCAGCAGTGCGTCGCCCACCGGCCGCTGCCCGGCTGCGTCGGAGGGGGAGTTGACGACCTGGCCGGCTACGACCATGGTGGTGGAGCCACCGCCGTCGAGGTTGATGGCGTCCACCATTCCCAGGGACCGGGCGACGTCGGCGGCTTCTTTGATGCTCAGCCCGAGCGATGTGGTTTGGCGTCCGTCGGCCGTGACCAGGAGGGTGCGCCCTTGGGCGTCGACGCCCGCGATGGTCCTCGGGTTGCGCTTGTGGACCCAGCCGTAATAGAAACTGTTGTTGTCGTCGGCGTGAACCATACCGTCCTTTCGGGCGGTGATGTTCTCGACGCCGCCGGAGACGAGCATCGGCCCGCCGTTGACGACGGAGGTGGCCCCGCCGGTCTTCTCCACCTTGCCGGCTTCATTGCTCAGGTCCGATTCGACATCGAGGCGTTTGCCGAGGATGGCCACATCCTTGAGCTTGGCCACGTCCGCTCCGGTGGCTTGCACTGTGCTGCCGGCGGCCGGGACGGCTGCACCCCGGGCGTTGTTGACCGCTGTTACGGTGCCGTGTTGATCGAGGATTACTTCGAGTCCCGGACCGGACGGTGTGGAGGGACCAAACTCCCCGCTGAAGGCGACGGTCTCGTCGGGGTCCGTGCAAGTGGCGTCGTGCAGGGGCAGGTTGGTGGGAAGATCGCCGGTACCTCCGCAGTTGCGGATCAGCCCCGGTACCCGGTTCAGGCCGTCAAGGGCCAGCGGCGCGCCGTGGCCGGGGGACGAGATGCGACCGCTCCAGGTCAGCCGTTTGATTGATGATTCGTTCTTTTTGCCGTCGATGACCAGAGCCGGCCGGTCCGCGACGGGTTCGCTGAGCAGTTTGCCGCCGACCACTGCGGTTCCGGCCGGGTCGCCTGGTGCACCGGCCCTCGGGTCCAGGACGAAGTAGCCGCCGTTCACCCCGGCCAGGGCAGTTTCGGCTGTCGCGAGCTGGCTTGTGGTTTCCCGGTCCTGCAGGTCCGGGCCGAACCCGGAGGTGAGCTCACCCCGGAAAGTCTTCGGATCAAGAGTGAGGACTTCCAGCTTCCAGGGGCCCCGGGTTGTCCCTGCGGTCCCGGCATCACCGTCCCAGCCGGTGTACAAGGCGGAGGCGGCGTAGCCTGCTGCCTTGAGCTGGCTGATCGTTGCCGTGCCGGCGTCCTTCGATTCAAACGCGCCGGCGCGCACACGGTATCCCAGGTCTCCGCCGGCGTCGGCGAGCTGGGGTGACTGGACGTGCTCAACCCGCGCCTGGACTCCGGCGTCCCGGAGTTTGAGGGCCACCGCCTCGGCTGTCGCTGCATCCGACAATGCGGAAGCCGGAGCGTCGGGATCGGCAGATGTGGACGGGATGGCGACTTCGGCGGTCCAGAACAGCGCGGCGTCCGGAGCGCCGCGGGTGATGGAAGTCCGTGTCAGGCCAGGGGCCAAGGTGGTGACGGTTCGCGTCTCGGGAAGATCCGGGGCGCCGAGTTCGAGTTTGCCGCCGTCCTGCCGTCCGTGTACCTGGGATGCAGGCACCGCGGTGTCTGCGAAGGACACGCCTGTTGGAGCAATGAAGGCTGCAGGAAGTCCAAGGGCAACGGCGGCAATTGCGGCCGCACCTTTTCGCAAAGTGGGAGGTGTCATGGCTCGAAACTACCTTCCCCGCCACCGGCTCCGGCCACCCCCGGGCCCCAGTTCGGAAGGCCTTTGCCGACTGTTCACGCGCTGTTTCGCGGCGCGGACGGCAGCTCGACAACCGCCTCAGTGCGGCCGTAGCGGCGCAGTCAGTCCCGGCCGGCCCCGCCAAGGACTGTGACGTCCAGGGGCATGCGGTTGGCGCGCCGCAGGCGCCCGGCCAGCACGTTGCGCACCCCCCGGGTCACCATTGTTGTCCTGCTCAGATACCGGTACTCGGCGGCATCCGAGGTGACGAGTTCCACGATGGGGCGCGCTGCGTCGTCGGCGGTCTGCCCCCAGAGTCCGACGACGATCTGCAGCCCGCCCAGTCGGTGCCCGTACCCGGGCTGGGAGGTGATGTGCCCCAGCATGTCCGTCATCACCAGTCCGGGGTTCATGCCATGTACCCGCACGCCGCTGCTTTTGGTCTCCCGGCGCAGCGTCTCGGTGAACTGGCGGACCCAGCGCTTGCTCGAGGTATAGGCGTTCTGCAGCGCCACCGGACCCTGGTCGCCTTGGCCGTAGATGTTAACGAGGTCGCCGTGGCCCTGGGCGAGGAACACTGGCAACGCGACCCTGGAGCCGTGGAACGTGCCGAGGATATTCGTGCGCACCACCCGCGTGAAGTCGTCGACCGGGGTAGACGCCGTCGGCCCAAAGACGCCGGCGGCACCTGCGTTGTTTACCCAGATGTCGAGCATCCCGCGGCCGAGGGCCTCCTCGCGCAGGGCCTCGACGTCGGCCAGTTCTCCGGTGTCGCAGTGACGTCCGGACGCCGCTATCCCTTCCGTGCGCAGCCGCTCGACGGCGGCCGCGACGTCGACCTCCGACCTGGACGCCAGCACCACAGTGGCGCCCCTGTGCCCCAGGACCCTGGCCATGGCAAACCCCAAACCACGTGTCGAGCCAGTCACGACGGCCACGCGCCCGCGCAGGAGATCTTGTTGTGAACTCATGGTTCCCTCTTACGCGAACCTGCCGCGGAGGGCAAGAGCCACCGGCGGTGAGACGGTCCCGGATGCCGACCCGCAGTTCGCCCCCGCAGGATAGCTCACCCCGGTTTGGCCTCCGGCCCGCGTGAACGTTCGAACAAACAGGCCGGGCACCAGCGGTGCCCGGCCTGCTTGTTGCCGGTGGTGGTCCCTGGCCCCTAGTGGCCCCGGGCGATCCAGTCCTGCAGCTGCGGCGCTTCGGCACCGACAGTGGTCGGGTCACCGTGCCCGGTCCGGACCACGGTGTCCGCCGGCAGCGTCAGCAGCCGGCCCTTGATGGACTCGATGATGGTGGGGAAATCGCTGTAGGACCGGCCGGTGGCCCCCGGACCGCCCTGGAACAGGGTGTCGCCGCTGAAAACGGTTCCCTCCTCCGCCAGCAGGAAGCACATGGAACCCGGCGAATGTCCGGGCGTGTGCAGGGCCACGAGCCGGGCGCCGGCGACCTCGAAGCTGTCGCCGTCCTCGATCGCGTGGTCCGGTTCGGTTCCCGGGAAGACCCGCTCCCACAGCATCCAGTCGTCCCGGTTCAGATATACCGGCGCGCCGACGCGGCCGCGGAAATCGCCGACGGCGGCGATGTGGTCGTCGTGTCCGTGGGTCAACAGGATCGCCTTCACTCTCCGGCCCGCAACGGCTGCGGCCACGGCACCGGCGTTATGCGCCGGGTCGATCACAACGCACTCCGACTCGTCGCCCACGATCCAGACGTTGTTGTCAACATCCCAGGTGCCGCCGTCGAGCGAGAAGGTACCCGAGGTGACCAGACGGTCGATCCGGAGGCCCTGCGCGGAACCTCCGCTCACAGTTCAACCACCGATCGCAGCACGGAACCGCCGTGCATCTTCTCGAAGGCCTCCTCGATCTGGTCGATCGTGATCCGTTCCGTCACAAAGGCATCCAGGTCCAGCTTGCCCTGCTGGTAGAGGTCGATCAGCATGGGGAAGTCGCGCGAAGGCAGGCAGTCGCCGTACCAGGAGGACTTAAGCGAGCCGCCCCGGCCGAAGAGATCCAGCAGCGGCAATTCCAGGGTCATCTCGGGATTGGGCACACCCACCAGGACGACGGTCCCGGCCAGGTCCCGGGCGTAAAACGCCTGTTTGTAGGTCTCCGGACGTCCGACGGCGTCAATCACCACGTCGGCGCCGAAGCCGCCGGTCAGTGCACGGATTGCCTCCACCGGGTCCGCGGCGGAGGAGTCCACGGTGTGGGTTGCGCCGAGGTCCTTGGCGCGTTCGAGCTTTTTGGGATCAATATCAACGGCGATCACCGTGGTGGCACCGGCGAGCGCGGCACCGGCAACGGCTGCCACGCCGACACCGCCGCAACCGATGACGGCGACGGTATCGCCGCGCTTGACGTTTCCGGTGTTGATGGCCGCGCCGATGCCTGCCATCACTCCGCAGCCGAGCAAGCCGATCGCGGCCGGGTCAGCCTCGGGGTCGACCTTGGTGCACTGCCCGGCGGCGACGAGTGTCTTCTCGGCGAACGCGCCAATGCCCAGCGCCGCGGTGAGCTCGGTGCCGTCCTCGAGTGTCATCTTCTGGGTGGCGTTGTGGGTATTGAAGCAGTACTGCGGCTGGCCGCGCCGGCACGCCCGGCATTCGCCGCAGACGGCGCGCCAGTTCAGCACCACACGGTCGCCGGGGGCAACCTCGGTGACGTCGGGTCCAACGGCGCTGACAACGCCGGTGGCCTCGTGGCCGAGCAGGAATGGGAAGTCATCGTTGATGGCGCCCTGCTTGTAGTGCAGGTCGGTGTGGCAGACACCGCAGGTGAGGATGTCCACAAGGGCCTCCCCGGGTCCGGGATCCGGGACCAGGATGGTTTCCAGGGTGACGGGCGCGCCCTTGGAGCGGGCTATGACGCCTTTGACTTTATGGACCATGGGAATAGCTCCTCTGCTTGTATCGGGGTTTTTGCCGCACAACATTCTTTCGCATAACGAGCGACGGCACGGCCTCCGGGGAGACCCTGCCGTCGCTCGTTACCGGTTCAAGGGTGGGCTTTAAGCCGCAAGGCGGCTTTTGACCTCAGCCGCGGAGGGGTTGGTGGCTGCAGTGCCGTCCGGGAACAGCACAGTGGGGACCGTCCGGTTACCTCCGTTGAGCTTTTCCACGAGATCGGCGGTGCCTTCAACTTCTTCGATGTTGATCTCGGTGTAGCCGATGCCCTGGGCATCCAGCTGCTTCTTCAAGCGGTTGCAGTAGCCGCACCACGTGGTCGAAAACATGGTGATGGTGCCGGATTCGGGGGTAAAGTCCACGAAGTTCTCCTCAAAGCTGGGTGCCGGCGCTGGATGGCAGCGCCCATGCCGGCAAAAGTGGGATGTCACTGGAAATAACCGTAACCTGCGGCGCGCTATTCCCGGGCAATGCCCGCGCCGTGTGCGCTCAGCGCCCGGGAGGTGAGGCCCGACACCCTCCGGCAGGTTGTGGAATAGGGTCCCGGCGGCAGCCGTTGACGCTGGCATGAAGGCAATTACTTATAGCGAATATGGCAATCCGGACGTCCTTGAATTCGCAGAGCTCCCGCTGCCGAAGGTAGGGCCGGGCATGGTCCTGGTAAAGGTCAAGGCGGCGTCGGTGAACCCGGTCGACTGGAAAATAATGGCCGGCTACTTGGACGCGGCGATGGACGTGCAGTTCCCGGCGGTCCCCGGCTGGGATGTGGCCGGCGTTGTCGAGTCGGTGGGGATCGACGCGCCGCATTTCCGGCCCGGCGATGAAGTCATTTCCTATGGCCGCAAGGACTACGTCCACGGCGGTAGCTTTGCTGAGTACATCGCCCTGCCGGAGCGGCTCCTTGCGCGCAAGCCTGCATCCCTGGGGTGGAATGCCTCCGCAGGTCTTCCGCTGGCCGGTTTGACGTCTTATCAGGTACTCACCCGGCTGGGTCTCACGGCGGACGAGACGGTGCTGATCCACGGCGGCGCCGGCGGTGTGGGGTCCCTCGGAATCCAGATCGCCGTGGCGCTCGGCGCCCGTGTAATCGCCACCGCTTCCGAGAAGAACCACGACTTCCTGCGTTCCCTCGGCGCCGAGCCCGTCAGCTATGGCGAAGGACTCGCGGAGCGGGTTCGTGCCCTGCGTCCGGACGGCGTCGACGTTGTCGCAGACTTCGTGGGCGGGAATCTCGAAGCCACCCTCGCTGTCCTGGCCGACGGGGGCCGGCACGCCTCGATTGCCGACAGTGAAGTGGAGCAGCACGGCGGGACCTGGATGTGGGTCAACCCTGTAGGCGCCGAGCTGCAGGAACTTGCCGACCTGGTGGACGAGCACAAAATCCGGGTCGAAATTGCCCGGACTTTCCCGTTGCCGCAGGCGGCAGATGCCTTCCGGTTCAATATGGAAGGGCACACCCGCGGCAAGATAGTCCTCACCGTCGACGACGCGCCCTGATGCGAAGCGGCGGCCGGACGCCGGCCGCCGCGGGCCCGGGTTCGAAGACCGCCGGATGACACCGTTTGGGCGCAGTGGCATGCTGGTGCCATGTGTGGACGCTACGTGATGGCAAGGGCCGTCGGAGACCTGCTGGCCGAGTTCGACGCGGGACTCGAAGAGGAGACCGTGATTCCGCCGTCGTGGAACGTGGCCCCGACCGCGGAGGTGCCGATCCTGCTGGAGCGGCTGGTGGACGGCACGCCGGTCCGGCAGTTGCATATCGCCCGCTGGGGCTTGGTGCCGTCCTGGGCCAAGGACCCGGGGATCGGCTCCAAGATGATTAACGCCCGCAGCGAGAGTGTGCTGGAGAAGCCGGCGTTCCGGAAGGCAACCCGGGCCCGGCGGTGTGCGGTTCCCGCTGACGGATACTACGAATGGAAGGGCCAGGGCCGCGGCAAGCAGCCCTACTACGTGCACCCGAAGGACGGCCATCCGATAGTTTTCGCCGGTCTCTACGAATGGTGGAAAGACCCCGCCAAGGCCGACGATGACCCGGAACGCTGGCTGCTCTCGACGTCGATCATGACTACCGACGCGCCGCCGGAGGGTTATGCCGGGGGGATGCTGGCCGAGCTCACGGCCCTGCACGACCGGGTTCCGCTGCCAATGGACCGGACGACGCTGCAGGCGTGGCTGGATCCGCAGGCCGACGATGCCGCAGGGCTGGTCGATCTGGTCCGGGCGGGCGCGCACGACGTTGCGGAGGGCTGGACGATCGACGCCGTGGGTACCGCGGTCGGGAATGTCAAAAATGATTCCCCGGAGCTGATCCGGCCGGTGGGAAGCCTGTTCTAGGGATGCGCACACAGCCGTGCTGCAGTGCTGCGGCGGGCACGCGGGGTGGCCGGTTCAGAGTGTCACCTTCCCGCCGCCGTCGACCGCCCAGCTGGGATTGAAGGCAACTTCCCAGCGGTAGCCGTCGGGGTCGGCGAAGTAGCCGGTATAGCCGCCCCAGGGCTGGGTCTTGGCCGCCGCGATAACGGCCGCTCCGGCGGATTCGGCTTCCGCCATCACCCAGTCCACTTCCGCGGCGCTGGCCAGGTTGTGGCTCAATGTGATGCAGGGAATGCCGGCGGGTGGATCGGTGCCGGCTTCTGCCTGCATCTGGCCGGCGTCCCAGAGCGAGAGGATGAGCCCGTGGTTGGCCTGGATGAACAGAACCTCGCCGCGGACTTCTCGGTGGACGGGCCAACCCAGGCCATCGACGTAGAAACTACGGGAGGCGCCAACGCTGCGGACACCCAGTGAAATTAAATCGACTCGTGGCTGCATCTTTCGATACTGTCATGGACATGTCCACAAATCACGAAAACGATAAAGCTGCCAAAGCCGACCGGGAACAGCTCGCGGCTGTCCGGGTGGCGGTTGACGAGGTGGACGAACAGATCGTGTCCCTGATCGGCCGCCGCGAGCGCCTGATCCGGATCGCCGGAACCCTCAAAGCGGACAGCGCCGAGGTGCGGGCCCCCGGACGCGTGGAGCGGGTGATCGAACACGTCCGCACCACGGCCCAGCAGAAGGACATCGACGTCGACCTCATCGAAAAAACCTACCGGGCCATGGTCGATGCTTTTATCACGCTCGAGCTGGAGGTTTACAAAGCCAGCTCCTGACGGGCGGCTTAGAGGGCTTCCTCTACCGCAACGTTTGACTGGTACTCCCGGCCGTCACAGTCGCTGAATGCCGTCATCAGGTGGCCCTTGGCCAGGCCCATGACAGTGCTGAGCGGGAAATGCCCGGTGATGGTGTTTCCGGAGTGGTCGACACCCTTAAGGTCAAAGTTCTCCTCCGTACCGTCATGGCTGAAGCAGTAGAAGGACACCGCCTCCCCGTTCATAAACTCGATCCCCATCCTTCGCTGGTGGGAATGATCCGGTGTTGCCGCGACGAGCCCCACCACATAAGCGCCCTGGCCGGGGATGTTTCCGTCTATATCGAACTTCGCCACCAGGGACGTGTCCTCGGCGGCGATGCTGACGTGTTTCAGAAGTGCGTTATGGGAGCTCATGGCTCAATCCTGCTACCTGCGCGTACGTCCGTCCACCCCTGACCTAGGTTTTGCCGAAGGACCGTCGTAGACTGGAGTTGTTCGAATATATGTTCGAATAGTTGCCGATCGTTTTTCTACCGGTCGTTTTTTCACATGGTGTGGTCCGGGAGGCGCAGTGGGTATGTTCAGCGAGACCGTGGACGTCGTCTGCACCCCTTCGGGCGAGCCTTTGACGCTCGGCTGGGCCGGCCGCCACTACATCCTTTGTGCGGAACCGGTCCGCTGGTACGAGCGGCGTCAATGGTGGGCTGAGGAACAGCGGGCACCGCTGGGGAGCGGTCCCGGGCTGGTGGATCACGAGATCTGGCGGGTGCAGGTGCGCCCGGCAGATTCCACCGACACCGACACCGACAGCCTCACCCTTGACCTCACCCGGCATGTGGGCAGCGGACGCTGGCGCCTGCTGCGGATCCACGACGCCCTGCGTCCGTTCCTTGCGCCCGAATCAGCATGAGCTTTACGCATCTCCATGTTTCCACCGCCTTCAGCGCCCACTACGGGGTCTCCTGGCCGGATGAGCTGGCCGCCGCCGCTGCCGCGGACGGCGCGACGGCGCTCGCCTGCACGGACCGTGACGGCCTCTATGGAACAGTCAAACACCTCAAGGCCTGCATGGCTGCGGGACTTGATCCGATTGCCGGCGTGGAACTTGCGGTCTTTGACGACGACGGCGACCTCCGCACCGAGGTAGCGGGACGTGTGGTTGTGCTGGCCCACGGGAACAACAGCGGTGCGGGCTACCGTGCGCTGTGCCGGCTGATCTCCGATGCGCATGCCCGCACCACGGGCAAGGCCGGGGGAGCGGTGCCGGTCGCGGTGACCAGGTCCGAGCTGGCCTCCCGGACCCTGCACCCGGAAACGCTCAAGCCGGTGTTGACCGTGCTGATCGGCCCGGACTCCGACGTGGGACGTGCCATGGGCGGGAGGCGCTACCTGCGCCCCCGCACCCTGTTCAAACGCTGGCTCGATGCCATGCCCCCGGGAACAATCGCCGCCGAGGTGGTCAGCCAGCTCAGTCCGCCCGGGGAACCGCTGAGCACCGCCCACGCTGTACGGATGCTCAAGCTTGCCGCTGAGCACGGGGTTCCCGCTGTATTGAGCAACGCCGTGCGTTACGTCGCCGAGGACGGGGCGGCTACCGCGGACGTGCTGGATTCCGCCCGCACGCTGAAATCGTTGCCCGAGCTTTCCGCCGCCCCGTTGCTTCAGCCCAACGGGCAGGGCTGGCTGAAATCCTCCGGCCAGATGCTGCAGTTGGGCAAGGAGATCATGCACGCCGCCGGATACGGCGCTGCCGACCTCAAAAGCCTGATGGCGCAGACCGAGGCGCTCGCGGACCGCTGCAGGATGGACCCGGTAACGGACATGGGCTGGAAACAGCCCGTGGTGCCGGAAGCCACAGTGATCGGAATCGCCGGGGATCCCCTCGCCGAACTCATCCTGCGCTGCGAGGCCGGCATCGGCAGGCGGTTCCCGGGGATCACCGGCAAAGCTGCCGGGGAACTGCGTTCGCGGCTGGAGCATGAGCTGGGAATCATCGACAACCTGGGCTTCGCCGCGTACTTCCTGACCGTGGCCGAGGTGTCCCGGATGATCCTGGACATGGGGGTACGGGCAGCGGCCCGAGGCTCGGGGGCCTCCAGCCTGGTCAATTATCTGATCGACGTCAGCCAGGTAAACCCGCTCCAGCACGACCTGATCTTCGAACGCTTTCTCTCCCGGGACCGTGCCACCCTGCCGGATATCGACATCGACGTCGAAAGCGCTGAACGGCACAACGTGTACCGGAAGATCTTTGAGCGCTTCGGGTCCGAGCGCGTCACCCTGATGAGTATGCAAAACGGCTACCGCGCTCGCGGTGCCGTGCGAGACGCCGGCCTGGCACTGGGCATGGAGGAAGGCGAGATTGGGGACATCGCCAAGCAGTTGTGGCGATTTTCAGCCCGGAACTTCCGTGAAGCGCTCGTGGAGAAGCCTGAGCTGAAGGAATTCGCCGGCCGGGTGGGACAGCGCGACTTCAGCGGGAACCAGCAGCTGGATCTGCTGGTGGACCTCACCGAACGGCTGGACCGGCTGCCGCGCCATATCTCCATGCACCCTTGCGGGGTGATCCTGGGGGATGCGACCCTGCTGGACCGGACGCCTGTCCAGCCCAGCGGGCTGGGTCTGCCGATGAGCCAGTTCGACAAGCACGACATGGACCCGATGGGCATGCTCAAACTCGACGTCCTGGGTGTCCGGATGCAAAGCGCCATGGCCTTCGCCGTCCGCGAAGTGATCCGGCTCCATCCCTCCAAAGCCGAGGTGGTCGCCGCAGGCGCACATCCGGCAGGGCCTGACGGGACGGGGCCGGACTACATCGCCGAGGACGGTCAGATCGACCTCAACGCCGTGCCGCTCGACGACGAACCCACCTATGAACTGATCCGCAGTACCCATACCCTGGGCTGTTTCCAGATCGAGTCACCCGGTCAGCGCGAGCTGATCGGCAAGCTCGCGCCCAGGGAGTTCAATGACCTGATCATCGATATCTCCCTGTTCCGGCCTGGTCCGATGAAATCGGATATGGTCCGGCCTTTCCTGGAGTACCGGCATGGATTTGCACCCGAGGTTTATCCGCACCCGGACCTTAAGCCCGTCCTCAAGGAGACGCACGGCGTCACGGTGTTCCATGAGCAGATCCTCAAGACCTTCGACGTGATGACCGGATGCGGGCTGGCGCGGGCCGACGAATTCCGCCGCGCCCTCGGCAACGATGTACTCGAAGGAAAGGTGGAGGAGTTCTTCCGGAAGGAAGCCCGCGCCCGGGGGTACAGCCCCGCAGTGGTGGACAAGGTCTGGGGAACGCTCAAGGCCTTCGGAAGCTTCGGGTTCTGCAAAGCCCACGGCGCTGCTTTTGCCGTACCCACCTACCAGTCGGCCTGGCTGAAGGCCCACCACCCGGAGGCGTTCCTCGCCGGACTGTGGGAGCACGATCCGGGCATGTATCCCAAGCGGCTCCTGGTGGCCGAGGCCCGGCGGCTGGGAATCCCGATCCTGCCCCTGGACATCAACCGGAGTCACGCCGAGTACCGGGTGGAACGTGTGGATACCGGTCAGGACCGCGGCAGACTGGGTATCCGGCTGAGCCTGAACGGCATCTATGGACTCTCCGGGTCCGAGCTGAAACGGATCGTGGCAGGACAGCCCTATGATTCGCTCGCGGACCTGCGGGCCAGGTCCCGGCTGAGCAGGCCCAGCATCCAGCGGCTGGCGCAGCTCGGTGCTTTCGATTCCCTGCACCGGGCCGCCGGCGGGGCCGCGAACCGGGCGGACTTGGTCCATCACCTGCAGGCCCTGCAAAGCCGGCCGCACCGCAAAGGCATCGACGTGATCGATGGTCAGCTGTCCCTGCCGCTGGGTGATGTCGAGTTGAAAAACCTCAAGGCCGGGCTGCCTGCGCCGACCCTGGTGGACACCGTCAGGGCCGAACTGGACCTGATGGCCGTGGATGTCAGCGACCACTTGATGGCAAGCCACCGGCCGATGCTGGACCGGCTCGGCGTCACCACCGCGGACAAGCTGCTGGGGTTGCGCAACGGCACCGAGGTGCTGGTCGCGGGGGTCCGGGTCGCCACCCAGACCCCTCCCATGCGGGGAGGCCGGCGCGTGGTGTTCATCAGCATCGACGACGGCACGGGCTGTGTGGACTCGGTATTCTTCCATGAAGCCCAGGAGCTTACAGGCCCGCTGCTGTTCGGCACCCGGTTGTTGCTGATCAGGGGAACAACCCGGCGGACCGGACCGAGGGGGATCAGTATCAGCGCCAGCATGGCCTGGGACCTGAGCCGCACGCAGACCCTGCCATTCCCGGCCCCGGCGGCCGGGATCCCGGACTACCGGGAAGCTGAGCCGCCGGGCCCGCTGGAGGGCATCAGCCGCCACCTCGCCATTACCGGGCTGGGAGGCTGAGTGGCGCGTTGGTTGGCCTCTGCAGAAACCGATAGCATGGACGGGGCTGGCTGTGGCCCCCGTACGCCACAAGCTACGAAGCCTCAACTTTGAATAGGAGACACCCGTGTCAGATGCCCAGCAGATCACCCTTCTCGTCGATGGCGAAGAGACCAAGGTGGCTACCGGGACCACCGGCGCGGAACTCTTTTTTGAGCGCCGCGACGTCGTTGTGGCCCGCATTAACGGCGAGCTGAAGGACCTGGACCAGCCGCTGCCCGAGGGCGCGGCAGTTGAGGGCGTCACCATCGATTCCCCCGACGGCCTTAACGTCCTGAGGCACTCCGCCGCCCATGTGATGGCCCAGGCCGTCCAGCAGCTGCGCCCCGACGCCAAGCTGGGCATCGGCCCGTACATCACCGACGGCTTCTACTTCGACTTCGACGTTGGGGAGCCGTTCACACCGGAGGACCTGAAGACTCTGGAAAAGATGATGCAGAAGATCATCAACCAGAACCAGAAGTTCGTCCGCCGTGTGGTTACCGAGGACGAAGCGCGTGAGGCGATGAAGGACGAGCCCTACAAGCTTGAACTGATCGGCCTCAAGGGCGCAGGCTCCGACGCCGACGGCTCCAGTGTTGAAGTGGGCGGCGGCGAGCTGAGCATCTACGACAACGTCGAGCGCAAGGAAGGCACAGCCGTCTGGTGTGACCTGTGCCGCGGACCGCACCTGCCCAACACCAAACTGATCTCCAACGCCTACGCGCTCACCCGCTCCTCAGCGGCGTACTGGCGCGGCAGCGAGAAGAACAAGCAGCTGCAGCGCATTTACGGCACCGCGTGGCCCACCAAGGAAGCACTCAAGGCTTACCAGGAGCGGATGGCCGAGGCCGAGCGTCGCGACCACCGCAAGCTCGGGGCTGAACTGGACCTGTTTTCCTTCCCCGACGAGCTGGGTTCCGGCCTGCCGGTGTTCCACCCCAAGGGCGGCATCATCCGCAAAGCGATGGAAGATTACTCCCGTCAGCGCCATGTCGAGGCCGGCTACGAGTTCGTCTACACCCCGCACATCACTAAAGGCCACCTCTACGAGGTGTCCGGCCACTTGGACTGGTACCGGGACGGCATGTTCCCCCCGATGCACATCGACGCGGAACTCAACGAGGACGGCACCGTCCGCAAGCCCGGCCAGGACTACTACCTGAAGCCGATGAACTGCCCGATGCACAACCTGATCTTCCGCTCCCGCGGCCGGTCCTACCGCGAACTGCCGTTGCGCCTGTTCGAATTCGGTTCCGTCTACCGCTACGAGAAGTCCGGCGTTGTGCATGGCCTCACCCGGGTCCGGGGCATGACCCAGGACGACGCCCACATCTACTGCACCCGCGAGCAGATGAAGGATGAGCTCACCAAGACCCTCAACTTCGTCCTTGCGCTGCTCAAGGACTACGGCCTGAACGACTTTTACCTGGAGCTCTCCACCAAGGACCCGGAGAAGTCCGTGGGTTCGGATGAGATCTGGGAGGAAGCCACCCGGACCCTCGCCGAGGTGGCCGAGGAATCCGGACTCGACCTGGTTCCCGATCCGGGGGGTGCCGCGTTTTACGGCCCCAAGATCTCCGTGCAGGCCCGCGACGCGATCGGCCGCACCTGGCAGATGTCCACCATCCAGCTGGACTTCAACCTGCCCGAGCGCTTCGAACTCGAGTTCCAGGCCGCCGACGGCAGCCGCCAGCGCCCCGTGATGATCCACCGCGCGCTGTTCGGATCGATTGAACGCTTTATGGGGGTCCTGACCGAGCACTACGCCGGTGCCTTCCCGGCGTGGCTGGCTCCCGTCCAGGTGGTCGGCATTCCGGTGGCCGAGGCGTTCAACGATTACATGTTCGACGTTGTGGGCCGGCTCAAGGCCGCCGGCATCCGTGCGGAGGTGGACATTTCCTCGGACCGTTTTCCGAAGAAGATCCGCACCGCCAGCAAGGACAAGGTCCCGTTTGTGCTGATCGCCGGGGGCGACGACGCCGAAGCCGGAGCCGTGTCCTTCCGCTTCCGTGACGGCAGCCAGGACAACGGTGTGCCGGTTGCTGAAGCCGTCCAGCGGATCGTCGACGCCGTCCGTAACCGGACCAGCTAGCGGACAGGGACCAGCGATGCGGGAATCCACAGGTGCCGCCCCGGACTATCCGGGGGATGCTGGCGTGACGGACGACTTTGCTTTGGCCGGGGTGCCGGACGCCTTCCAGCGTCTGTGGACTCCGCACCGCATGGCGTACATCAAGGGCGGCCAGAACCAGTTCAAGAACGTGGACGACTGCCCGTTCTGCGTGGCGCCGGACCGCGATGACGATGATTCGTTGATCGTCCACCGTGGTAGGACCAGCTATGTGGTGCTCAATCTCTTTCCGTACAACCCGGGCCACCTGCTGGTGTGCCCGTACCGGCACATTCCCGACTATACGGACCTAAACGTGGCGGAAACGGCGGAATTCGCCGAACTGACCCAGACGGCCATGCGTGTGCTGCGCAAGGTCGCCAATCCGACGGGATTCAACCTGGGCATGAACCAGGGGGTAACCGGCGGTGCCGGCATAGCCGGGCACCTGCACCAGCACGTGGTTCCGCGCTGGGGCGGGGACGGAAACTTCTTCCCGATCATCGCCCAGACCAAGGCCATCACGCAGACCCTGGGCGAGGTACGTCAGCAAGTGGCTGACGCGTGGCCGCAGGAGAACGGCGCGGGGCAGGCGACTGTCGGGGCCACGGATGCTCAATAGGCACGCGCGCGGATTCTTCACCGCGCTTTTCTCCCCGCTCGCCCGGTGGCTGTTGCGGATCGGCGTCTCCCCGGACGCCGTGACCATCGTCGGAACCCTAGGCGTGGTGGTCGGGGCGCTGGTTTTCTACCCGCTGGGCCAGCTTTGGTGGGGGACGCTTTTTATCACTGCGTTCATTTTTTCCGACGTCATCGACGGCATTATGGCCCGGATGCACAAGGGCGGGGGACGCTGGGGCAATTTCCTGGACTCCACCCTGGACCGGGTGGCCGACGGGGCACTGTTCGCCGGCGTCGCGGTCTGGTTCTTCACCGGCGGGGCGAACATCGCCATCGCCGTGGCCGCCATCCTCTGCCTGGTCCTGGGCATGGTGGTTTCTTACGCCCGGGCCAAGGCCGAGGCGCTGGGCTTCGAGGCAAACGTGGGCATTGCAGAGCGCGCCGAGCGGCTGGTGTCCGTGCTGGTGGTGACGGGCTTCACCGGCCTGGGCCTGCCGAGCGTGGTGCTTTTTGTGACCTTGATTCTGCTGGCCGCCGCGAGCCTCGTCACCATCGTCCAGCGGATCATCGCAGTGCACCGCCAGTGGATCGAATCGACCGAAGGCACCGCGTCCGAACAGGCGGCCTGAGCGTGCGCCTTCGACGGCGGCCCGGGGTGTAACGGAAATTCAGCGCCACGCAACGGGGGACTAGTATTAGCTGTGCCGGCCAATGGATCCGGTAACCCGGTGCGTGCGAAGCGGTTCTTGTGCGCCGTCAGCGCTCCGGCGAGGTCAACTATCTACCCATAGGGGTTTTTGTGTCTACACCTGATGTAAGCAGCGAAGCCGGCGCGTCCGCACAGAGCGTTACGGGCAGCAGCCGCGTTAAGCGCGGTATGGCGGAGATGCTCAAGGGCGGCGTCATTATGGACGTCGTTAACG
>NZ_JASBRC010000008.1:0-169746 GCF_029960715.1 Arthrobacter sp. AL05 | reverse complement strand
ATAAATTGGTATCAACAAACTTGGCACACTATTGAGTTCTCAAACAACAGACACACCCGGCACCACCACAACCAAAACAGCCATGGATCGCTCCGGAGCAACTTTTCAAACTTACCCGAAACCGGAACCCTTTGCAAATCAGCATTCCTGCGATCCACAAACACTCCGGAAGGTCCCCACCCGCAACACGCACTCAAAAAAGCGCCATAATCACAGGCCGTTTATCAGGGGGTCGGTCGCAAACTCTCCGCAACAGCGGCGGCGACTCGAATTACTCTACACGCCACCAGACCCCCACACAAATCCACCCCCCACACCACCCCCACACCCCCAAAAACCCCGCCACGGCGGGCAAACCAAGCCCCCTGCGGCCGCGCCCAGCACCCACAGCCCGGAAATCCACCCCTGTGTACCGGGTCACACCACGCGGCGGACCTGCCCGGGCCTCACCCGCCGACGAGCAGCCGCTGGACCTGCGGCAGGATCTTCGGGCCGCCGTCGGTCACGTACGGCGACCCACTGAGCGTGCGTTCCGGAACTTCCAGCTGCAGGTTATCGAACATCCAACTGACATTGGCATAGAGGTGGCGGGGAACGTCCACGGGACCGGACTGCCGTCCTCTACCCGGAACCCCGCCCCGGTCAATCCCGCCCCGATCAGCCCCGGCCAGCATGTCCGCGATGATCCGGGCCCGCAGTGCCCACGGCGGCGTCGATCCGTCAAGCAGCCGGCGGACCACAAGATCCGTTATCAACGCAGTGGACTCCTCGGCCGGGGAAACCGCTGGCTCGGCGGGACAGTCCCACGGGGCTGGCCGCCGTCGATCATCTTGCCGCCGGGCGACGCCAGGACGTGCCGGCCTTTGTTTTTCCGGAGCGGCACGACCGTCGCTCCCGACGGCGGCCCGGGGCGACGTGGCCGGGGCGCGCGTTGCGCCGGAACCGACGCCTTGGCTAGGGTTGATGCTAAGCATGCTTAGCATGTGCGCGGCGTGCAAGCGTCCGCGCCAGGAGACAAGCAGCGGAAACACCCCAGCTGGGACCCGCCATCCGGAGGAGCATCATGACTGACCAGTACACCTTCAAAAACCCGGTAACAGCCTACGAGACGCTCACTGCGCCCGAGCAGAGCCAGCCTGCACCCGGCCTGGACGCCCGCATGACGCCTAAGGCCGACCTCGGCGAGGACAGCTACCGCGGCACCGGCCGGCTGGAGGGCCGCAAGGCGCTCATCACCGGCGCGGACTCCGGCATCGGCGCCGCCACGGCCATCGCGTTCGCCCGCGAAGGCGCCGACGTCGTAATGTCCTACCTGCCCGAAGAGGAGGAAGACGCCAGCCGGATCGCTGAGCTGATCGAAAAGGCAGGGCGCACGGCGGTCAAGGTCCCGGGGGACCTCAAGGACTCCGCCACCTGCCGTGATCTGGTGGCTACTGCCGTGCAGGAACTCGGCGGCCTGGACATCCTGGTCAACAACGCCGGCAAGCAAGTGGCGCAGAAGGCGCTCGGCGACATCACCGACGTCGAGTTCGACCACACCTACAAAACGAATGTCTATGCCATGTTCTGGCTGACCAAAGAGGCCCTGCCGCACCTGCCGGCCGGGTCGAGCATCATCAACACCACCTCGATCCAGGCCTACAGCCCCTCGGAGACCCTGGTGGACTATGCCTCCACCAAGGCTGCGATCAACAACTTCACCAAGGGCCTGGCCCAGCAGCTCGCACCCCAGGGCATCCGGGTCAACGCCGTGGCGCCGGGGCCGATCTGGACACCGTTGCAGCCCAGCGGCGGGCAGCTCACCGAGGATCTGCCGGAGTTCGGCAAGGAAACCCCGCTGGGCCGCGCCGGCCAGCCGGCCGAGCTGGCCCCGGCGTATGTGTTCCTCGCCTCGGCTGAGTCCAGCTATGTGATCGGTGAAACCCTGAACGTCAACGGCGGACTGCCGACGCCGTAGCCGCAGCCTGGAGCGGCTACACCCGGACGGGCCCTTCCCTGCAGCGCTAAGCTGCGGCGGGAGGGCCCGTTTTTGACGGCGGCAGTCCGCTCCCCCGGTGGCCCCCAACTGACTCGCAGCAGGTGTCGTTTTGGGGGCTCAAAACGACACCTGCTGCGAGTCAGTTGGGATGCGGCACACCCGGGTTAAACAAAAGCAGGGCCCGTCAATGACGGACCCTGCTAGAAACCTTACGGTTCCGGACTCGTGAAGAGTTAGCTAAAAGCTAAGTCTTAGAGAGCCTGGATGTTTACGGCCTGGGGACCCTTGGGGCCCTGCTCGGTTTCGAAGGAGACCTTCTGGTTCTCTTCGAGGGAGCGGAAGCCGGAAGAGGCGATCGCGGAGTAGTGTGCGAAGACGTCCTGTGAGGAGTCATCGGGGGAAATGAAGCCGAAGCCCTTTTCAGCGTTAAACCATTTGACGGTACCAGTAGCCATTATTTTTTGTCCTTCGTGAAGGTGGAGGAAAAGTCCCGACTTTCGGGTCCTCCTGTGTGGGGTGCTCAAAACCGCTGCTTCAGAAGAACAAGGTCTTACAACCTTGCGTACTGCCTGAACTACGAACTGCATAAACACAACAACAAGAACAACCTTACAGGAGATTTCCGCGACGGATTACCACCACGGCCAACAGCACGTCCCGGGAAGGTGGCCCCGACCTTGCCCGGAGGCCTCGACCGCGTTCCGGAACGGGCATATCCTGCAGGGACGTCCCGCCTGAAACGCGGAGCCCGAGGCGACCGGGAGTTCACATGCAGATGCCCAAACCGTCCGAGAATGACAAGGAGCGCTTCCGCTCCGTGCTGCCGCCGCACCCCGACGTCGTGGTGCGGCCCATGTTCGGGAACCTGGGCGCATTCGTCAACGGCAACATGTTCGCGGGGTTGTTCGGCCCGGTCCTGGGCGTAAAGCTGTCAGCGCCCGACCGCGCCGAACTCGAGGCGAACCAGCGCACAGTGCCCTACGGACCCCCGGAACGGCCGATGCGTGACTACAGCGGCTTGCCCGAAGCTTGGCAGGACGACGGCGACAGCACCGGAGTGTGGGTGGCGAAGGCATATTCCCACGTCTCCGGGTTGCCGCCGAAACCGCCAAAGCCCCCGCGGGCCCGGAACTAGGCGGCGGAACTGCCGTGCCGGTCCAGGCCGTGCCGGTCCAGGCCGCAGATATCGCGACCGCGACTGCCGGGGAGCCGAATCGCAATGTAAATACCCTGGTGGTCGGCGGCGGGCAGGCGGGGCTGGCCATCAGCTACTGCCTGGGCCGGGCCGGCGTCGGGCATCAACTGCTGGAGCAGCGCGCGGAACTAGGCGGCGCCTGGCAGGACCGGTGGGACGGATTTTTCCTGAATACGCCGAATTTTTCGGTGGACCTGCCGGGAATGCCGTACGGGGGCCCTCATCCGGAGGCGTTCCTGCCCCGGGACGAGGTGATCGGGTACCTCCGGCGTTACGCGCAGGCCGCCGGCGTTCCGGTCCGCACCGGCACCGCCGTTACCCGCATCGCACCCGATCGCGGCGGCTTCCACGTGGAGACCAGCGCCGGGCCGTGGGGGGCTGAGAACGTTGTGCTGGCCACCGGCGCCTACCAGGTCCCCCGAATCCCGGCACTGGCCAAGGACATCCCCGGGCACGTCCGGCAGCTTCACACCCATCAGTACCGGAATCCGCAGCAGCTGCCCGCCGGCGCGGTGCTTATCGTTGGGACCGGGCAGTCCGGCGGACAAATCGCCGAGGAGCTGCTGGCCGCCGGCCGGCTGGTCCATCTGGCCGTGTCCACCTGCCCGGAGGCGCCGCGCCGGTACCGCGGCCAGGACGTGATCCGCTGGCTGATGGAGCTGGCCCGGCACGGCCCCGACGTCGGCCTGAACGGTCTCCAGGTGGAGCAACTGCCCTCCCCGAAGGCCAGGTTTGCGTGCAATCCGCTGGTCTCGGGAGTCGACGGCGGCCACGACCTGCACCTGCGCGAACTGGGCCGGCGCGGGGTCCGACTGCACGGGCATCTGGAAGGAGTCGACGACGGCGACCTCGTCGTCAGCGATGACCTTGCCGAGCGCCTGGCGCAGGTGGAGGCAGCATTCGGCCAGCGGTTCCAGCCGATGATCGACGCCTACATCACGGCGGCCCGAATCCAGGCGCCCGCCGCCGAACCCCGGGCCGCCGATGACTGGCTCCCTCCCGCCCACAGCCGGCTCAACCTCGCCGCCGAGGGCATCACGAGTGTGCTGTGGGCCACCGGGTACCGGCTGGACCTCAGTATTCTGGATCTCCCTGTCCTGGATGAGTGGGGCTATCCGCGGCATCACCGCGGTGTCACTGAGTACCCCGGGCTGTATGCGGTGGGGCTGCCCTGGCTCACCGGGCATGGTTCGGCGCTGCTCTCCGGCGTGGGCCGGGACGCCGCCTTCATCGCGGAGCACATCGCGGCGCGCTGAGGCTCGCGGGCAGACTGGCACCCTCCACGCCCGCCGGGGCATACCGCGCTCCGGCGACGGGCGCGGCGGGCTGCTAGGCGCCGTGTTGGGGCCGGATTTCCTGGATCACCCAGCGGTTTCCGTCCGGGTCGCTGAAATAGGCGAACGCGAATCCGCCCAGGTCCTGGACATCACTGACGGGGGCTCCGCGGCGGAGCAGTTCGGTGCGGGTCGCCGCCATGTCCGGCACCGTGAGCTGGAGGCCCTCAAGGCTGCCCGGGACCATACCGGTCATGCCGGTGCCGATCACAATGGAGCAGGACGAACCCGGCGGGGTCAATTGCACCACCCGCATTCCCGGGATGTGCTCAACATCGTGGTCCAGGCCGAAGCCAAGCTGGTCAACATAGAAGGCCTTGGCCCGGTCCACGTCGGACACGGGCACCTGCACCACTTCAAGACGGAGTTCCATAAGCGCCACCCTACGTGAGCAGAGCCTGCCGGGCCCGAAGCGATACCGCGTGCCGATGGCAACCGTGCTTCGCGCCCACGCCAAGGCATCCAGGCAAAGCGTCCACGCTCCGCGCCCGGCACGGCGCCGCCGATTGCCGAGCCATACCCCGCCGGGGTATCATCGTGGGGCGTGACCGGCGCTGCTGACCGGCGCTGCTTCGGTGTTGTTGCAGTAGTACATAACCGCGATTCGGACCGGAAGGAGGAATCCCCATGTTCACCGCATTGCTAGGCCGAACTTCGGGCTTCCTTCGGCGCGCAGGCATGATGGCGGGCCTGCTGGCCCTCCTGGCCGGGATCTTCGGGATGCACCTTATGGCTGGCCCCCACTCCATGGCCGCATCCGACTCCACCCACACCGCGGAACTCCGTTCAGCCCCAACACCGGCGGGGAGCCATACCGGCCACGACGCCGGCGCGACACCGAGCGCGGAACAGCCGCCGTCGCACATGGCCGCATCCCGCACCGCGGCTGGTCACGACTCAGGCTGCCAGGAGGCCTCCTGCTTCGGACCGGGCGGGTGCGCCGAAATGTCGGGCATGGACCCGGCTTGTATTCCGCTGCCGGGCCAGGCCTCGCTCGCGGCCCCGCTGCCGGGCACCACCGTCTTCGGCGACGCCGGCCCACCGTACCAGGGGTCCGCCTGCCGCCACGTGTATCTGCCCGGGGCTCCTTCGCCCGGGGACCTCTGCATCAGCCGGACGTAAAGGCACTGCCCCGCGACTGCTTCACCGGCGCGGACCCCTTTGCCGTAGGCCCCTTGATCGGGCCTGTACTGCTGGCCGGCGACTGTTCCGCCCAGCGTTGTTCCCACAACGATCTTGAAGGACCCCAATTCCCATGAAAAAATCACTGACACTTTCCGCTGCCCTGGTTGCAACCACAGTGGCCCTGGCAGGTTGCGCTTCCGGAACTTCCGGTTCCGGAACTGCCGGAAGCACCATGCCGGAGATGAGCCACAGCGCGTCCGATATGCCGGGCAGCGCGGCCCCGATGGACACCGCGGCTCATAACGCGGAAGACACCATGTTTGTCCAAGGCATGATCCCGCATCACAGCCAGGCCGTGGAGATGAGTGACATCATCCTCGGCAAGCAGGACATCGACCCTCGGGTCACTGCCTTGGCCACCAAAATCAAGGCGGCGCAGGCCCCGGAGATCAGCACGATGACCGGCTGGTTGTCGGCGTGGAACGAACCCTCGGAGATGGCCGCAGGACACAGCATGACTGGCATGATGAGTGGAGAAGAGCTGGACAAGCTCAAGGCCGCGCAGGGATCTGAGGCAGCCCGGCTGTTCCTGACGCAGATGATCGCCCACCATGAGGGAGCCGTGGCAATGGCCAAAACTCAGATGGCGGAGGGCCAAAACCCTGACGCGCTGGCCCTGGGCAAGAACATCGCCTCGTCCCAGGAGGCAGAGATCCAGGAGATGCAGTCCCTGCTGGGCGGCATCTAAGCAGGATCCGGCGGCGTCGAGCCCTGCCAAGGACCGGCGTCGCCGTCCGCCCACTCTTGAGTTCCTGCTGACTGGAGTTTTTTGATGACCACCCCCTCCCTCGCCCGTATCCGGACGTCCGCCGCCACCGTCGCGGCAGCAACCGTGATCCTTGCCCTGACCGCCTGCACGTCCACCCCGCCCGACGCGCCGCGGTCCGCCGCCAGCGGTGCCGCATCCGGGCTTCCGGACGCGCACGTTCATGGCCTGAGCGTCGACGGCGACACCGGCCAAGTGTTGCTGGCCACACATGATGGCCTGTTCGACGTCTCCAGCATTCCTGCCGCGAAGATTGGGCCCTCGCATGACCTGATGGGTTACACCAAGGCCTCAGACCCGGGCGTGTTTTACGCCTCCGGGCACCCGCAAGCCGGCTCGGACCTGCCCAGCCCGCTCGGCCTGATCAAGACCACGGACGGCGGCAGGACGTGGCAGCAACTCTCGCGACAGAATGAGTCAGACTTCCATGCCCTGGCCGCCACGAAGTCCGGCATTGTCGCCTATGACGGGACGCTTCGGACCAGCACCGATGGCATTGCGTGGCGGACCGTCGGCGCAGACTTTAGTCCGTTTGCCCTCGCCGGCAATCCCAATAGCGACACTGTTTTGGCCACCACAGAAGAAGGTATCCAGCGTTCCACCGACGGCGGGAGCACCTGGACGGCGGGCACCACGGCCCCGGTGATCCAGTTCGCCGCGTTCGCCAACACCGGTGAGGCAGTCGGCGTCGCCCCTGGCGGGACTGTGTACTACTCCCCCGACGAAGGTGTTTCCTGGCAGCAGCGGGGAACACCCACCGGCCAGGTCCACGCCGTTGCCGCAGCCGCTGCAGCGGACGGGACCCTCCAGGTCTGGGCCGCCACCTCTGCCGGCCTGGTTCGCTCCGCAGACGGCGGAACCACCTTTCGGCCAGCCCATGCGGGCTGATCCCGCGGGCGTGGACGCCGGCTAGTTGACGGTGAGTTCGCCCATCCGGCCCCAGCCGTTGGATTCGATCTTCTCGCTGATGATTTCCGGGGTCTCCATCAGGGCCTGCGGCATGTCCGCCATGGCCTTGGTGAAGTGCGCACTGTTGACGTGCTCCCCCGCGGCGTCGTCCTTAAACGCCTCGACGAGAATGAACTCGTTCGGGTCTTCCACGCTGCGGGACCAGTCGAACCAGAGGTTGCCGGGTTCCTGGCGGGTGGCATCGGTAAAGTCGCGGGTCAGGTCCAGCCAGCGGTCGGTCCAGTCGGGCTTGACCTTGAATTTGACGACGATGAAGATCATTCGCTTTTTGCCTTCCGGCTCGGGGGCACGATTACAGTGCGGTACCCCAATAGTCTGTCTGGCTGCGGCCGCCAAGCCAAGACGGCTTATCACGTGGTGGTAATCCCCGGCGCAAAGTGCCCGGGAACCGCCCTAGGTTGGGGTGGCTCCCGTCACACGATCGAAGGAGATGCTGGTGTCCGCGTCAAACCAGCTCCCCGCGTGCTCGACGCCGTCGCGTTCGCGGCCGAGCGGATCCTGCCCCAGCTGCCGCACTACCAGAAACTGGAATCCCTGGCCCTGCATCCCACGTGTTCCTCGACCAGGCTGGGCCTGGGCCCGGCACTGACCGCCGTGGCCGGGGCCGTAGCCGGACGGGTGTGGAGGTCCCGGAGACTTGGGGCTGCTGCGCTTTCGCCGGTGACCGCGGCATGCTGCACCCGGAGCTGACAGCGTCGGCCACCCGGAAGCAGACAGCCAAGGTGGCTGCGACGGGCGCCACGGCACACGCATCCTGCAACCGGACGTGTGAGCTCGGCATAACACGGGCCACCGGCAGCGAGTACCAGCATGTGCTGGACCTGCTCGAGGAACGGACCCGCTAGCCAACTTCCCCGTGCGCCTACCCTCAGGGGTGCGCCGGCGACGGTTCGCTTCCTGTCATACCCGCGTTACGAATGCGGGCCGCAGGTTCTGCGATGGTTGCACCTCCCACAGTGGTCCCACTTCCATGCCGGCCTGCACCTGACGGGTAGGTCCACCGTCAACCCGACCGGATGGGCGTCCGGGGCATCGCAGGCCCCGAGCGGGGCGTGGCCACGATGGTCGCGGTGCGCGGGGACGTACTTGTTCGGCTGAGCGCTGTTTTATTGCGCGGAGCCCATGCCGGGCCGGACGGGCACAAACTCAATCTTGTTCCCGGTGTTCGTTTTGGTCCGGGGCGCCCGCGAGAAGCCCTTGGCGTCCAGGTTGTTCTTGGCCCGATAGTCAGCCAAAGCAGCGTCATAGGCCTGGTTCAACTGCGCCCCGGAGAACGCCTCAGCGGTGCCGTCCGCAAACGTGATGGTGATGGCGACGCCGTCCGGGAAGTGCCGCGGCATCCGAATGAAGCCGTCTACGTCCTGTTGGAGATTGATCAAGGGGGTTCCGCCTTTACTGGTTGAGGCTTCCAGTCTCCGGCATTCCGGGACGAACCGATGACCGCAGGCGTCCCGAGCCGGCCACGCGCCGGTGATGCAGCTGCCGCCCGCTGAATCTCCCCACGTTTGGCAGCTCACATCGGTATGGTGGGGAAATCCAGCTGACCCTGCTGGCGGTGCACGCCTCAATGGGGCCCCAATGGTCCAAGTGAAAACCGAAGTGGTCCGTGTAAAAGGCCTTGGCCCGGTCCACATCGGAAAGGGGCACCTGCACCACTTCAAGACGGAGTTCCGTAGCCGGATGCCTATGGGAACGGCAGGGTTCCGTGGACCCTTCATCGGCGGTTCGCCTCAGCCGAGGCTTGCCTCGGCTGAGATTCGGGCGAGGTCCGGCAGGGAAGTTGCCAAGGCCGCTGGCAGGACTTGCCGGCTGCAGGCGGGGCGGACACAATGACGACGTGAACGAATTCAATGACCTGCCCCGCGCTGAGTTCGCCTTCCCTGGGCCGTTACGCGAACTGCTCGTATCCGCCGTCGTCGATGGCAGTAAAACCACGACGGCGGCCCTGGCGGCGGAGTACCGGGTGGATGACGAACCGTTGCCGGAGGTTGGTGCCCGGCACGTGGTCATCGATTCGGCTGAGAAAGCCGTTGCGGTAATCGAAATAACAGATGTCCAAGTCGTCCCGCTGGCCGCCGTTTCATGGGAGCATGCCCGCGACGAAGGCGAAGGATATTCGTCCCTGGCCGAGTGGCGGGCCGAACATCAAAGCTTCTGGGACTGCGCGGAGATGCGCAGCTACCTCGGCGATGCTTCGTTCGTTGTGGACGACGGCACGGAGATAGTGCTCGAACGTTTCCGCGTCGTAAAACTGCTCTAAGGCGTTCCTTGGCTCTCGGCGCCGAGCGGAGCACTGAAGGAGTTCAGGAACGGTCGGGAGTTGCCGCCCCAAGGTTCCTCAAACCGGGCTATGACTTCGGGGCGGAGTTTGAGTTCGGCCTTAGTCTCATCCTGGACGGAATCGAAGCCGTGGACGCCCAATAGTCACCCGCAGAAGGGCGGATGGATGGCGCGCGCGGAGGCCAGCGGAGCCCGCCGGAAAACCCGCATCCCCCGGGGCCTGCGCGGCTAGAATTACCGCATGACACCGCAGGAGCTGGCCAACCTGGCGCAGCTGCGCCGGGCGCGGGACCTGATCGACCGCCACTACGCCCGGCCGCTGGATGTGCCCTCGATGGCCGCCCGTGCCCTGATGTCCCCGGCACATTTCTCCCGCCGGTTCAAGGCCGCCTACGGCGAGACGCCGTACAACTACCTGATGACCCGGCGGATCGAACGGGCCATGGCGTTGTTGCGGGCCGGCGCCAGCGTGACGGATGCCTGCATGGAGGTGGGCTGTACCTCATTGGGATCGTTCAGCTCGCGGTTCACCGAGATCGTCGGCATGCCCCCCAGCGAGTATCGTTCCCGGCAGCACGACGCGGTGCAGGCCATGCCATTGTGCATCGCCCGGCTGCGCACGCGGCCCGCCCGGAAGCAGAGAGTGCAAACCGAGCAGGATTGAAGAAGCGCCGCCGCAGCCGCTCCCCTAGCGTGGGAGGCATGAACATTTCCTTGCAATACGCACAGATCACCGTCAACGACCTCGATGGGTCCCTCGCCTTCTACCGGGACGTCCTCGGCCTGGACGTCAGGAACGACGTCGGCTCGGACGGGCAGCGCTGGGTCACTCTCGGCAGCGCCGCCCAGCCCGATCTGGAGCTCGTGCTGTCCGTCCCGCATGCCGGCCGCTCCCAGGACGACGGCGACGCCCTCCAGCAACTGCTCGTTAAGGGCGCCCTCCCCATCCTGGTGTTCCGCACGGACGATCTGGACGCTACGTTCGAGTCGGTCCGGGCCTCCGGTGCCGAAGTGCTTCAGGAACCTATCGTCCAGCCGTGGGGCCCGCGCGACTGTGCATTCCGGGACCCGTCCGGGAACATGGTGCGTTTCAACCAGGCTGCCTAACCCCGCCCTACCGGCGGCGGCCCGGCGCCGCCTCTGCCATGGCCCCAACGCGGGTGCCCGCCGGCGTGGGCACCCGGCTCGCGGCGTCCCGGCCGTCGTCGTTCTGACGGATCCGGCGTCCGACGGCGCGTCCCACGGCCATCGAAAGCCGGTGGGCGGGCTGTTCCACGTACCGGTAGAAGAGCTCGGCCGCCGCAAACGAGGCGGCCACGGAGATCGCGAGCGCCAGGGGAAGCGAGACGGAGCGGAACAAGGTGACACCGGCCAGGATGATCGGCAGGTGCACCAGGTAAAGGCTGAAGGACACCCGTCCCAGCCACTGGGCCGCGGCCGAGTCGCCGAGCCGTTTCGCCGCGCCGCAGGAGACGAAGAGCAGGACGATCAGCGCCGCGCCGACGGTCACCAGGGCCTCGACGCCGGGGATCGGTTCCTCGCGGCTGACCCATTCCGCGTTGGCCAGGAAGAGGCCGACGGCGGCCACCAGGAACCAGGCGGCGCGCGGCCAGGACCGGGTCAGGTTCCGGATCCGCTCCCGTTCCACGCCGAGGACGGCCCCGACGGCGAAGATCGGGAGGTAGATCAGCGCGTCCATGTGGTGCACGCCGCCTACCGCGGCCAGCAGCAAGGCCAGGCCGATTTTCACGAACCACACGCGCCGCCAGCGCAGGGCGAGGAAGACGTAGGCCGGCAGCAGCAGGGAGAACGCGACCTCCCATTTGAGCGACCACAGCGGGGTGTTGATGGTGCTTGCGTTCAGCATCAGCAGACCGTCCTTGAGGACCTGCACCACCGTGGGGTTGACCACGTACATGTCCGCCCAGGCACTCTGCAGGGGTGACGCAGTGCGGGGAATCATCGCAATCAACGCCACGGCTGCGGCCAGCGACGCCCAGGCCGGCAGGTAGAGGCGGAAGAACCGCTTGGCGTAGTACTGCGCCCAGCTTGGGACCGCGCCGGGCCTGGTGAACGGCAGCACCAGGACAAAGCCGGAGAGGACAAAAAAGACGTGCACCGCCGGTGTTCCGTTCCAGAGGATATGCAGCGGAGAGAAGACCGCCCACGTCTCGGCGGTGTTGAGATCCACGGCCCGGTTGCTGAAGACGCCCCCGATTCCCGGCAGTGTGGACACCACGTGGCAGGCGACTACTAGCAGGGCGGCGATCCCCCGGAGGCCGTCCAGTTGGGTGACTCGTGTTTGACCAGACTTCGAAAGCATTCACTCTACGTTACCAGTTCGTTATATTGGCGGGGTCGCGCTCCCGTCGCGCAGCGGCCACGGGCTCCATCCGCCGGCCACCTCCCGCAGCCGGACCTCGGCGTCGCGCAGGCGATCTTCGGCGGCCGGGCCGGGTTCGCCCCGTCCACTTTCGGAACCGGACCCGTCCCACGCAGTCAGGGCGTATTCGCTCCACCGCTGGCGGCCCACCGGGTAGCGTTCGCTGTATCCGCCGGCCGCGACCGTGAGCACCAGCCGCTCCAGACGGTCCGCTGTTGTTTCCACTGTTTCGTCGCAGGCATCACAGCCGCACACCGGAAACGGGAAGTCATGCAGCACCCCGGCATGCACCATCACACCCGGGTACCCGGTGAACACGAAGGTCAGGGACGCGGCGTCGGGATCCCGCGGGATGATTTTGACGGCCTGCAGGACGCTCGGCCCCTGCATCAGCAGCTCCCCGGCATGGGCCGGATCGTCCTGGGCGTCGACGTCGTACACGGCGGTGAGATGCTCGATCAACGCACGGGCGACGGTGTGAAGCCCGGCGAAACGCTCCGGGTGGCTGTCCACGCTGTACGTATCCTGGTCGGGTCCGTCAGCACCCCAGTGCCGGCCGTACGGAATCGGCGTCCCGTCACTGGAGTAGTAGGTGGTCACCGGCAGGTCCGGCCGGACGTAGCAGGGCTGCCCCGCTGCAAGGGATACCGGTACGGGCGGGCGTGCCGGCGGCTCGTCCGGATCGTCCCGGGCCCAGTCCAGCAGGGCGGCGATGAGCCCGCGGACCGCATCGTCGTCGGCGCCGCGCAGCCCCTCGAGCAGGCGGGAAACCTCGTACTGCCGGTCCCGGTTTCCGACCGTAGGAGCGGCCCCTTCGTAGGCGTTCCACTGCGCGTCCGGCCGGAGCGCGGCGATGGTGTTCCCGGCGAAGATGGCCGCCGCCGCCTGGAGCGTGCTGTCGATGGCAATCCCGGAGCCGAACGTGCGCAGGAACCCGATGAGCCGCTCCGGGTCGGACGCCAGCTCCTCGGGCCGCATTCCCTGCGCGGTGCTGAACTCCATAAACGGGGCGTACCCGCCCAGGTGCCGGACAACGGCCGGGCCCGGTCCTGGCCGGTACAGTGCGGTGCGCCGCGGCATCGGCTCCGGCATGTCGGCGGGCTGCCCTTCGAAGATGTCCTCGCTGATCCCCATAGCGCCGATCCTAGCCGGAAGGACCGCGGGGGCCGAGACTTCGCCTTTGTGCGGGAGCAGTCCCAAGCCCGCTTAGCGGAGGGCAACGGGTCAACAGGTTTTGTCACACAGTTAACTAGTCATTCACATGGTCCACAAGACTTGTCCAACCACCCTCCGTACGGTCGGAGGCATGGACAACATTTCACGCAGATCCGTTCTTTCCGCCGGCCTCGGGGCCGGGCTCGTCGCCGCCTGGCCGGGTGCCGCCGTCGCCGTTTCCACCGCGGACGACGCCGGCCTCCGCACCGATCCGTTCCAGCTGGGCATCGCCTCCGGCGAGCCGTGGCCGGACGGCTTCGTGATCTGGACCCGGCTGGCGCTGGACCCCATCGCTGGGGACGGTCTGGGCGGCATGCCGTCGCGCAACGTCGCGGTGGCCTGGGAAGTGGCGGAGGACGCGGGCATGCGCAAAGTGGTAGCCCGCGGCGTCGAGCACGCCCGGATCGAGACCGCGCACTCGGTGCACGTGGAGCTGAAGGGCCTGCGCCCGGGGCGCGAATACTTCTACCGGTTCCGCACCGGCCGGCACGTCAGCGCGGTGGGCCGCACGCTCACCAGCCCGGCGCCGCACGAGACGCCGGCGGCGCTGGCCATGGCGTTCGCTAGCTGCGCCCAGTACGAGCACGGCTACTTCACCGCCTACGCGCGGCTGGCGCAGGACCACCCGGACCTGGTCCTGCACCTGGGCGATTACCTGTACGAGTACAAGAAGGACAGCTATGTGATCGGCGGCGGCAACCCGCGCGACCATGCGGGCCCGGAGACCGTCAACCTGGCCGGCTACCGGCAGCGGCACGCCCAGTACAAGGCCGACGCCGATCTGCAGGCCGCGCACGCGGTGGCGCCGTGGCTGGTGGTGTGGGATGACCATGAGGTGGATAACAACTGGGCGGACGAGGTCCCGGAGAACCAAGATGCCGGTCAGCTGAACGACACCACCGAACATTTCCGCCAGCGCCGCGCCGCAGCGTTCCAGGCGTACTACGAGAACATGCCGCTGCGGGCCTCCTCCGTGCCGGCGGGTGCCGACATGAAGATCTACCGGAAGCTGCAGTGGGGCCAGCTGGCGAACTTCCACATGATGGACACCCGGCAGTACCGGGACGACCAGCTCGCCGGCGACGGCTGGCAGAAGAACATCGCCGGGCGCCTGGCCGAGGACCGCACCATCACCGGCGCGGAGCAGGAGAAGTGGCTGCTGGACGGGTTCAAGAACTCCACCCAGCGCTGGGACGTCCTGGGCCAGCAGGTGTTCTTCGCCGAGCGGGACCGGGACAAGGCGCCGGAGATCGACGACGTCTCCATGGACGGGTGGGACGGCTACGCCGCGTCGCGCCGCCGGATCACCCAGGGCTGGGTGGACGCCAAGGTGCGCAACGCCGTGGTCCTCACCGGCGACGTGCACCGCAACTGGGCCAACGACGTCAAGGTGGACTACAAGGACCCGGCGTCACCCGTGGTGGGTTCGGAGCTGGTGTGCACGTCGATCTCGTCCACCGGTAATGGCTCAGGCTCCACGACGGACGCGACCATGGCCTGGAACCCGCACCTGAAGTTCTACAACGACAACCGCGGCTACGTGAACACCCGAATCACCAAGGACGCCATGACCGCGGACTTCCGGACGCTGGACTACGTCACGACGCCGGGAGCCCCGGTCAGCACGAAGGCTTCGTTCGCGATTCGGGACGGGGTGCCGGGGCTGCAGTAGCGGCAGTCCCCCGGCCCGACGCCAATCACGACTAGATGCATGTGGGCTGGTAGGCGGGATCAGCGGGCCCGGACACCCTGCCCAGTGCGTGGGCCACAAGCTGGTGCACCACGGGGTTGTTGGGCGTCTGGTCATGTTCGAAGGCGTCGGCCGGGCATTTGTCCTGGATGGTGATGTTGGTGACCTGCCGCGCCGGCCCGCTGAGGAACTGGCTGTTGTAGGGAATGACCACTTCGTCGTGCACCGTGGAGATGACGGTATAGGAGGGTCCCGCCACGGTGTCGCCGATGGAGTTGAGCTTCTGCATGAAGGGCGACCCCGCCTGCTGGTCGGCGCAGGCGGCACAGCCCGCGCCGGTGTAGTTGGGATCAGGGACGGCGCCCGGCTGCGGGACGATCACGCCTTCGGTGCCGTGGTTGGAGGGTGCGATCCCGATGAGCTGATGGACATTCTTTGCGCCGCGGAGAAAGCCCATGTAGTAGCGGGGTAGCCCGACCGTTATGAAGGTAGAACAAATAGCAGTCGTCAATCAGTGGCTCGCTGCATGCGAGCTTGGATGGATCTAATGCGACAGCATAGAAGAAGCTCATGATTGGGAACTGAACTTGCGCGACCAAAGGCTTCCCCCGTCAACCGAGTGTCACCAACCTAATGGCTCAGTACAGCTAGACGAATCAATGGGCCCTCCCTTCCGTGGAGAAATCCGCTCCAGGGCGCTATTCTTCAGTTGCTTTTACTTGCCTCGGCGGCCGCGCGGGAGATCGAGCGAGGTTCTCAGTTCGTCGCCGGCTGGCTGCCGCGGCTCCCTGCAAGTTCTCTGATGCCCGGCAATCGGAGACTCACCGGAACTTGGAGTTCGGACGGCCTCCAGGAGTCTATAGGTGGATGGATGACCGCGCTGTCTGTCCATCGAAAAGTGGCGCTGTCGGGAGGGACGAGAGTTAACAATTCTCTCCCACCGAGCTCCCTAATGCCCAAGACATGCGAAGCAGATATCGACTCATCGGTGAAGACCGACGAATCGAAGGTCACTTGAACCAGACGCCATTCACGCCCGTACTGACGGCACTTGTTAAATTCATTGCGACTTAGGTGGAACGTGCCCTCACTCGCGCTTGTCGTGCTCTTAACCTCAAGTCTCTGCTTGGACGGCGTATGAATCTCAATGTCGTAGCCGTAGGCGTTCGAGACATCAGCAACATGCAGCGCAAAATAACCAGCCTCCGCAGCCGCGGCTAAAACGACTAGCTCTCCTGCCCTGCCCAATGCCTCGCGCAAGGGTTCCAGATAGTGCCTAGCCAGCCCTGAAGCCGCCTCGACGAGCAGCTGGTCCAGATATGGTTCCAGCCACTCCAAGTCACGGAGGTCATCCGACGGAATATATTCACGAAACACCGTCCCGCCCCGCACGGCCAGCGATATCCATGGTGGTGGATCCAATCTGAGCAACAAAGAAGAAATGGCGATCAATGTGGGGCGGTCCGCTCGTTCTGACAGGGCAGACAACACCTGATCGAGCCGAACTGTGTCTGAGATCTTGACCAGGCCCAACCGGAGGATTCCCTGTGCACACCCGTCGAGATCTACTGCCCCCGCCATAAATGAGCTCCGGCCCCGAGCGGCAGCAGTCCATGCGTCAACATCGGGGTGACTCCGATGCCTTGCTGCGTTAGCCAGAAGGAAGATGCCTGAAGCCGCGCCGTGCGTGGGAAGCACTACGCACCGCCACGACTCAGATGAGCAGCCACCGCAGAAAGGTCGTCTTCGAATGCGGGGCGTTCGTCGTGGACCTCGTCTGATTCTGGCAACGCGACACGAACAAGGCCGGGATCGTTCATGAGCTTCGAAAGCGCCCGCACCTTGTCTCGAAGACGTTCATCCACAGTCTGATCGATAGTGTTCTCGCTCAAAAGCAGCGTGAAACGCGTCTCGACGTCTTTCGACAGCCCCAGGCGATGAATGCGGTCCTGGCTCTGCAGAAAGTGGCCAGCGTTGAATGTCCGGTCGAGGTAGATGGCGTGATGACACCAGTGATGCAGGCTGATACCTTCACCGCAGGCAGCGGGGTTGGCCAGCAGTACGCTGCAGTCCGGGTCGTTCCGGAACCTGTCAAGCTCAGCCTCACGAGTCACCACATCAGGCGGTGCCCCGTCCTCCGTGGGAACGCCCCCGTGGACAACGGCCGGGTTGAAGTCGCCCAACTCACGGGCCAGCGCCCGGATGTTACGAACGAAGGTGGACCACACCAACACCTTCTCACCGGCCGCCGCTGCCTTCTGTACCGTGTCCCTCACATAGGCGTACTTCCACGGCTTCTCAAACTCGCGATACTCCGCGAGAAGGTGGCCAAGGGCTTCGTCGCCCTGAACTGGAAGGGGCGGATGGGTGAATCCGTCCTCATCAGCGGAATCGGATCCGGCAACGAGCAGAGCTGGATTCGCCGCCGCTTCCAGCAGATACATGGTGATACGCCCGATCCGGTTGAACTCGCGTCTAGACTCCTTCGCTAGCGCAAAAGTGCCGCGGTACCGGCCAACGAGGGCGTCATAGATCGCGCTCTGGATTCTCCCCATCGGCTCCTGCACAACATTGAAGACTGGGTCAGGGAGTCCCAGACTCGACTTGGGCGTCCGCACGAAGTACTTCGCGATGGCAGCGCTCGTCTCCACCAGAACGTCCTCGTCACGTCCCCTCTGCTCGACATAGGCGTCAGCAGGAAGAATCTGTCGATCCTGTCCTGGGTAGAGAAAGCGCATGGGCGCTACTAGGTCAAAGGCTCCTTGCGGTGCAGGGGTACCGGTGAGCACATCCCGTCGCTTGGCGACATAGGCCAGGTCCAGTACCGCCCGGCCATGGACCCCGAGGGAACCACGCTTGATGCGATGAGCTTCGTCGAGAATGACGTGAGTTGGAGCCTTGGAAACAAAGTCGCGGATGCGGTCGTAGTCGGCCGCCACGCGATTGTAGTTGGTCAGAAGGATGTCCGTGTTTACGGGAACTACAGAGCCTGGTCCGCCGTGGACCGCTATGTGTGGGGCTACTTCGATGCACTCCCGAGAGTCATCCTTCCATGCTTGAAACGCTGCGATGGGGGCGATGACGAGCAGGCGACTCACCTCTCCCCTTGCTCGGTGAAGGGTGTGTCCGGCAAGCGCAACCGTCGTCTTGCCGGCTCCGGGAACTGAGAAGTCGGCACCGTGCGGAAGGCGAAGTATTGAAGCTAAGTTGTCCAATTGGAACGCCCGCAGCTCACGCTTAAAGCCGCTTTCTCGCAACTCCTGGGCGAGTGCCGAGGCTGACTCTGCCGAGACCGGCTCCTCAATGGCCCTCTCCCGGGCCCTGCGGTCAGCGGCCAGGGACTGTAACTGTGCTGTGAGCCGAGGCTGAATCACAAGTTGTTCGCCGAAGAAGATCCTGACCTCCCGCACGCCAGATAGCTCGGCCAGGAATACTTCGGCGCGAACTTCGATGGAGTCCTTCGAACCACCGACCACGCCCCGCGAAAGGAGTGTTTGAAGGTGCGCCCAGGCGCCTCCACCCGGTGATGAGTCCCGCGCGATGACGATGGTCGGACGTTCCGTGTCAAGGAGCTCGATGGAGATCAAATGCTGCCCTCGTATTCCTCAACAAGGGCTCGCACTTGCTTGATCCGCAATCCCATCGCGTTCTCGTCGAACTCTACGAAGGAGCGGGCCTTGGGCAATGCGCTCAATGCCCGCTGGAGCTCCGCAATCGCTTTCTCGGTCCGGGAGACAGGGGCCGTGATCGCCGTTTGGTCTCTCTGATCCTCTTCGGCCTCATCGGCTGCCGCGGTGATCGCACTCCGAACCGTCTCCAGGATCGCTTGAGCGGCGACCGAACCCGCACCTTCAAGGGTCACCGTGTCTTCAGGGCGCTTCTGAGCGAGAAAGGAAAGCAAGCCGTTCAGCGGCCCAGGGGTGGGAGCCTCACCCAAGACATCGTCGAAGATGTCCGCCCCCGTGGTCGGAAGGCTGTCGCCGACGGTCCTGATGAGCTGAATGAGTGACGGGTCGGACTCCAGTTCCCGGCTAACAAGCTGGGCGGCGTCGGCACGTCGCAGATTGCGCAACTTCCGGTAATTTACGTTTGCGAGCGTTCCGAGGAAGTAGACCGATCGGACGGACTCTGCTTCCGCCGGTGCCTTGTTCTTGACATGCTTCGCCAGCTCGTCGAACGCGGACTCGTTCACGTTGAAGTCGATGTGCAGCCTCGCCCCCTTGGAGAGGCCCACGAGCTGATGGACGTGCTGCAGCTTCTCGTAGAGGGATCGAACGTCAGCAATCTCTCTATGCATCCGGGTCGCGACGCGGCCGAAGTCCTTATTTTCTCTTTCGTACAGCTCTTCGATGAGGAGAGCCTCGTTGATCCAGGCATATTCCTGCTTAAAATCCCGCGCAACCTGCAACTCGGTCTCAAGGTCAACCAGCTCGGCTGGTGTCGCGTCGGCCGGCAAGACCAAGCACTTCACGTAGCGAGCGCCGGGAACATCATCATCCGTGAACAGGCTCCTGAGCGCGGCGGTGCGTCGGTTGCCGTTGATGAGCACGCCGTCGGCCGTGGTGATGGCAGGATCTTGCTGCCCGCGATCTCGGAGATCTTGCTTTAGCTCCGGGAATCCTTCTTGGCCCCGAAGGATCGCGTACTGGGCGTCCTGAGCTGTCGGCCCAAGGGGATCTGCGGTGAAAAGGTCGGACCTCCCGGTCTTGGCGATCTCACGCAGCTGTTCGGCTCTCGTCCGGTGGTTCATCGTGGAGAAGCGAACCCAGTCGGCCTCGAGTTCCACAAGGTCGAGTTCCTTCGACTGACGGGGCCATGCGGGAACGTGGACGCGACCGAGTAGTGCCCTCGCCTCGATGAAGTTGGCTCGTTCCTGATCAAGGAATGGATTGGTCATTCTTTAGTTCCTAAACGTCGTGGAGCGCCCGGCTCCAAATCTTGAAGTGATGGTTGTCCGGAGATTACCGTTTCCTCGACGCTGAAAGCCGACATAGCCAACGTACGAGTCCACCTCTGGCGGTGCGATGCCGAACGCCTGCAGGAGCACCGACGGGAACGCCGTGCGGCGCGTTCCGCTCCAATTCCAGTCGTCGTCCAAGTCATCTCCCCGCTGAGGCATCACGTATATGCACGGCGGCGGCGTCGGAACGCCCGCAAGGTCGACGGACTTGGCCTGCTTTGGGCAGGGCCGACCTGATCCCCCGCACAACTCGTTGTGAAAGATGACGCCGTCGAGCACATCACGCACCTCGGAGAAGAAACGCTGACGCAGACGATTCACCCCCTTTGAAATGTGCTCGCCAGGGTGCGCCTTCGTGCTGGAGCACAGCCACCAGAGATACGTTTCATCGGCCCAGTCAGGCACTGTCCAGCGAACGCTGCTGTGTGCCCCATCCGGGCAGCCCTTCTGAATCACCGCAACTAAGCCGACCCCTGGAACCGCAAGCCGGTAAACGGTGTCTGATCCGTAAGAAGGTGTCGTGACGCTAGTCACCAGCCCCTCCCCCACCAAACGCTCGAAGAGCCGGCCAAGAAACTGGCGACGATCTGCGTTGCTTGCGCTCATGCTGCCGCGCAACGACTCGACCGCGGACGGAAGAGCCATCTCGTACTCAGCCGGCGAGATCCCATGTTTGGCTAGAAAGCTCGCGTCTTCCGCCAGACCTTGGATCGCTAAACTCACGCGCTCGACAACGGCTGGTGGCGGTGCCCCGACGTGACGGCATGGCGCAGCTGTCTCGGCACTCACACTTGTCGCCTCTCAGCGGTGACGCGGGCACCCTGAACCAGAATCATGTCCCTCCCCCAATTGATCACGTTGCTTGCTCATTATCTTGTGAATACGGACAAATGTGTGCAAGGACGCACACTGTGGTCCAAATCGATGGCGCATCGTTCCAGCCCACGCACTTTGTTGGCTTGGCGCGCTGCCCCATGTCGGGTACTAGAACCTAGCCGTTGTGCAGCCAACGCATGCTCGAACGGACACATCCTTCCAGAGAAGTGGAGGCAGCCCCAAGTGGCCGCTGCCATGTTCGATTGTCGGGAAATCGGTCAGAGGCCTCTGAGCGCGTCCATAATCTGATGAGCCACCATCAGCGGATCATCGTGAGACCAGAACCGGAGGACGGTCCATCCTGCGGAGACAAGGTGTTCTGTCGTTTCTAGGTCCCGCTCACGATTTCGGGCGACCTTCGCACTCCAGTACGAAACGTTTGATCTGGGCGCGCGGTAATGGACCGGGCAACCATGCCAGAAACACCCATCGATGAAGACGGCGATGCGGGCACGAGTGAAGGCTATATCGGCGGTTCTTCGGAGTCCCGGAAGTAGCCGAAAGTTCACTCTGTATCGCAGGCCTGCGGCGTGAAGGATGCGTCGAACTGCCAGTTCCGGCTTCGTATCGCGGGAACGGTTACCCTGCATCGCCTTCCTGGTGGCAGGCGTTGTGGCCCAAGAATCTTCCACTCTGCCAACCTATGCCGCCTTAGCCTTCCGAACCAGCCCGCTTCAAGGTAAGCAAAGACACGGCTTCCAAGCAGCCGGGAAATTGGCATTAGGCATCCGCGCGGAAGTAGCGTTATGCCCATGAATCAAGTCCAATCTCTTCCCCCTCTTTCGCGCGCGCCGTTGCGCGCGGCTGAGTTCTTCGCCGGCATCGGTTTGGTACGTGCAGGCCTCGAACCCGCAGGCTTTGAAATCGTCTGGGCCAACGACTACGAGCCGGCGAAAAAGGAGATGTACGAGGGGAACTTTGGATCTGATCACGACTTCGCACTAGGAGACATAGCCAAGGTCAAAAGCGCGGCCCTCCCCGAAGACCTGGATTTCGCCTGGGCCAGCTTCCCTTGCACTGACTTGTCACTCGCCGGCGACAGGCGTGGGCTCGCGGGGAAGCAGTCTGGCACTTTCTTCCACTTCACCCGCATCATGGATGAACTTGAGGACAAAAAGCCCCGAGTTATCGCTTTGGAGAACGTCAACGGTTTGGCGACTTCGCACGGCGGCGACGACATGGCAGCCCTCGCCAGAGAACTGAACGGCCTCGGCTACAGCGTGGACGTCCTGGCTCTGGATGGCCGGCGGTTCGTCGCGCAGTCCCGGCCCCGCATCTTTATCGTCGGCAGCATGGACGTCCCAGTGGAAGATACAAAGGAAGTGTCAACACTGCGGCCCGAATGGTTGCAAGGCGTTTTCCAGGACCCAACCGTGATAACTCATCGTGCAGCCCTCCCTGAGCCTCCAGAGATGTTGACCGTCGGTCTGTCCGACGTGGTCGAAACGATGGGGGCACGTGACAGCCGCTGGTGGGATGCGGAGCGCAAGGATAAATTCCTCACCTCCCTCTCTGTGGTCCAACGCGAACGCCTGGACGCTATGAAGGCATCCCAGCACGTGACGTATCGGACGGCTTATCGGCGAACGCGGTCCGGTGTGCCCGTTTGGGAGATCCGGGCCGATGAGGTCTCAGGGTGCTTGCGCACAGCGCGCGGAGGGTCTTCCAAGCAAGCGGTAGTGATGGCCGGGCGAGGAAGAACCGCCGTTCGTTGGATGACCCCGGTCGAATACGCGCGCCTCATGGGAGCCGGAGACTACAACCTGAGCGGCCTCAGAGACAGCCAGATTCTTTTCGGATTCGGCGACGCCGTAGTCGTCCCCGCTGTCCAATGGGTCGGGGAAAACTACCTGGCACCCCTTATCCGGGGCGAACTCCGGCAGCCTGCACGGCTAGAACGGGTGGCTGGTTAGTGTCCTCCCGCGGTGATGCAGCGCTGCCCGGCAGCGGGCCGGCAGTCCCCATAGAGTCCTTGCCCGCAGAAGACGTCCGACAGTTTCGTGTCGAGCTCAAGGCGTTCATGGAAAGCCTCGATGAAGCAGGCCGAAGAATAGGCACAGCCAAATTCGGCATCTACGCGTTCTATGACTACGACGGAGAACCGATCTATGTCGGTCAAACACGCGAAAAGCTGTCCGGGCGTGTCGGTCGCCATCTGACCAATCAAAGGACAGATGCTGTGGCGATGCGGGTCTTGGATCCTTTGGAAGTCGCGGAAGTGCAAGTGTGGCCCCTCTGGGAATTCGACGAGTTGGCCCGCCGCGCGACAACCACGGAGGAGAAAAAGGAGCTGGCGCGCCTGCTCGATGCCTACGAGTACTCCGCTTACCTGAAGGCGATTGAGGACAGTCGATTCAAGGCGATTCTCAACGAGAAGATTCCACCCGTCTCTGAGCCCGTCGCTCTCCCCCAGTCGTTCAGAAAGTCACTCATCACAGATCTGCACAAGGTCGAACGAGGCCACGCGGACATCCGCATCGCCCGCAGAGCCGAAACGGTCTCACGGCTAGCCGACGTAGTCCGTGAGCGTGGAAAAGTCACGGTAGGCCTCCGCCGGGTGCTGGTCGTGCAGGCCGTCCGACTTGCCTTCCTGTCTGCTCAGCGTCTAGCCGTTGCTGAGGGGCGACCCATGCCAACGCCTGATTCCATCAACGTGAGCCAGCTTGTCGGTTCTGTACTCAGCGAGGCCCCTGACAGCGGGGAAGACGACGACGCTCTATGACGCAATGGGGACCAGGTCGTCGTCGACGGCTAACATCCATTCGCCGTCACCGAAGCGGATCTCGTACAGTAGTTCGCCGCCAGGGCTAAAGCCCTGGAAATTTATCTCGAAGTAGGGCCATCCGTCACGCGTCCGGGCCACTGCGTCTCGTGTCTTGACCGCGCGAAACGTGCCCAGCGGTGCAGGTCCCCGGGATCATGACTACCAATCGCTGCCACGGAACTCATCCTCGCTGTCGCTAAAAGGTGCACCTGACACAGGAGTTCAGGTTGCAGAAAGAAATACGCTCTTGGCGCCCTATGATATCCGAATGGACGTTCTCTCCGACGATGACCCGCGGCATGGCACTCCCAACGGATATGGCAACCTCGGTTGCCGCTGCGACCGCTGCCGAGAAGCAAACCGCAAGTCCCACTACGCTTACATGGAACGCGTCCGCCGCGAGGGCCGCATGCTGGGCAGCCACGGGACAGCGCTGAGTTACGACTCCGGATGCCGCTGTGATGACTGCAATGCCGTTCACAACAAGAAGTCCCGGGACTACAAGCGAAGTCGACGTGCCCAGAATTAATGAGCACCACGACCCGGCGCTCCCCTGCCAAGGCACGGCGATAACGGCTTCCTCATCAACCTCCGGCGCTACGCGGATGCAGGGCGCTCTAGGGACAATGCAAACCTGGCGGAAGCCCGCCGACAGCAGAGGTAGGGTGAAACTGGCACTAGAACCTGCCCATAGGAAGAATCACTCTTGGCCGCACGTGAGCCGTACAGAACCCACCGCCAGCAGCACCTGGGCGACTTCTTAGACCTATTGCAGAAGCGGGGATGGATCGATTGGGAATGGCGCAATGAAGACAGCCCCACCCTATTCCTCATCGCCGAGCGCGGCTCTCCCCCAACCAGGTACCGGACTTGGGAAGCCGAAGCCCTGGCACAGCGCATTGCCGACAAGGCAGGCATTCCCTGGATACCCGTCCCTTACCCGGTGGCTTGATCGCTACAACGAGACCATGGCTCAAATCGCTCTTTTGAAGGACCGGATGGAGGGGACTTCTGGACCTGGCCCTGATGGCATGACCTGGGAACGAACCGCGTTTGCGTCCGCGCCGATTCTGGGCACCGGGCTACGAGGCTTTTGCGTGATGACTCGCCATCCGAAAGGGTTCAAGTGCTGGCGCTTCACCAAGAGTCGCGCCGATTTCGGGTTGAAATACGACATCTGGATGGGAATGCCTCCGGAAGGCAAGAGAATGTGCCCCGCAGAAGGCTCAAGGTGCCATGGGACCTGGCACCCCAGTACGACATCACCATGGAAGGTTGGAAGCGTGTGAGGGACGAGGCCATCGCCAAAAACGAATCCTCGGCCATGTGGGCAGCTCTTGAACTGCTCATACCTTCGGACGTTGCCGAGTTGCATCTCACGCCGGTGAACGATGCCCTCGTCGTCCACGATCAACTTGCTCTTGAATCCCTCACCGGCTCCCTGCAGACCATTCCTGGATCATCCACAAGAGCAAGGCTTGCTTTTCACCCCTCGCTACCCTCCATCGCGGAAATGGCATGCCAAACCAATCCGGCTCCGATTCTCGAGCTGATATGGGCCGAAGAGGCCAAAGCTCGAGAAGAATCCAAGAGAGGCGGCACAGACAAGGACTGGGACACCAGAATTCCCATAGAAACCTCCCCCCGGTATGAATACGACTGCTACCTCCGCTGGAGGAACCGATGCATGAGCTTCTCCGCCAGTGGTGCGGGTACCGTTCCGTAACTGCCCACGAGCGGCTCTTCGCTGCAGAAGCGGAGGTCAATCATCTGGACGCCCTGCTGGCTTGGTCCGTAGACTGCATCCGCCAGTTCAACGAGAGCACCGCCGCAGCCATCGAGAAAGAGCACGAAGGCGAACGCATCACTCCGTACAACATCCGTTCCGTTCCACATCGCCCACCGGAGCCCGTCGAAATACCCGCAATTGAAGTCTCGCGCCGCCGACGCTGGCCGCGCTGATCCATAAAGTCCCGCGACTACAATCGACGTGAACACAGCCAAAAGTAGAACCAGCGCTGGAACCAAAATTCGCCGTCGGAAGAGTCACCAGTGGCCGCACGTGAGCCGTGCAGGACGCACCGCAAACAGCATTTGGTGGACTTCCTGGACCAGTTGAAAAGTCTAGGATGGCTTAACTGGGAGGGGGCATCGAAGCCAACCCCACCGTATTCCTCATCGCAGAGCGCGGGTCGCCCCGGAAGGCATATCGAACGTCGGAGGCCGAAGCTCTGGTGCAGCGCCTGGCCGACGGAGAGGGGATCCCCTGGCTACCCGTCCCCTACCCCCAGCGGCATTGATCGACACATGGAGACAATGGCTATGATCGCAGCCCTGAAAGACGAAGAGCAAGGGGACTCGAAAAGCGGCAAGTGACAAGGGCCTACGGATGCCTCCGCAAGCACTAGTTCAGCCAGTTTTCGGGGAAGGAAACAGCTAGGCTGAGATCTGCTGTCATCAGGCGGCGGCTAATTCCCGAAAGATGAGCCACATGTTCAATCGTGACAAGAAGTCGACATGACCGACGTATCAACGGACGGTATCGAGGCGTCCCCAGATATGACTGGAGAGAACCCCCAAGTGGACAAGACATACACCATGACCGTCGAGCTTTCCGTACTGGAGTCACTAGGGATAAACCTTTATAGCAACGCTGCCGCTGTCCTGTCCGAACTTGTCGCCAACGCTTATGACGCTGATGCAGGCGTCGTTGACATCAAATGGCAGCCGAGGGCCCCCGAAGGTGAAGCGGAAGATCAAAGCGGACAGGCGGTCCTGCTCGAGGTAATTGTCTCCGACGATGGTGTCGGCATGAACGTGGAACAGCTAAACCAACGCTTCCTCACGGCTGGATACAAGAAACGCTCCGAGGAGGGTACCGTCTCTCCGACGAAGAATCGGCCCTACATGGGTCGGAAGGGCATCGGAAAGCTCTCCGTGTTCTCCCTCGGCCGGACCGTGGAAGTGTTTAGTAAAACAGAAACCGGCGAGGCACATGGCTTCCGCATTCGCGTGGAGGACCTAGAAGAAAGCATCCAAGAACGCCTGCCGTATCATCCCGCTCCCATCTCCGTGCCTGCAAAGTACAACAAGAAGGGCACGACAATCATAATGAGCGAGCTTAAGAGTAAGCGCGCCAATTTAACCGCTAGCGCCCTCCGGAAGCGCCTCGCGCGCCGCTTCGACGTCCTCGATCCACGAACACCGGATAACGGCGGGTTTCACTTGGTTATCAATGACGAGCGCGTGACGTGGAAGGACAGACAGGAACTTAAAAAGCTTGAATTTCTATGGGAATTTGGCACTCAGACGCTTTCAAATGATGTCCTTCCAACGGGGATCCAACGCTTTGTCCTCCCAACCGCATTTGTTGATGCTGACAAGGGATGGAAGGTTGGAGGCTGGTTCGGAACTTCAAAAACGCCTACAGATCTAATAGATGACCTAGAAGCTGGATCGCTGAAGAACATCATCGTGTTGGCCCGCAAGCGTCCCATACAGGAAGGCATTATCGAAAAGCTCGACTTTAGCAAACTGTTTGGTAACTACGTAACGGGTCAAGTGGAGGCCGATTTCCTAGACCTGGACGATCCCGAATATGAGGACATAGCAACAAGTGACCGTCAGCGTCTCATTGAAGATGATGAACGCGTACTAGCACTACAGGGCTTCCTGCGGAGTGCTTTCCTTAAAGCTGCCGAGCAGTGGAGTGAGGCCCGACCGAAACGAGAAGCTGTCGATGCCCTTGCCCGCTATCCCAAGCTGAAGGCTTGGGTAGCAGATCTACCCGAGTGGCAGCGACCAAGCGCGGAAGCAATGGTAGGGACAATCGCAAGCCTGGACTTCGAGAAGAAAAATGAGGCTCGGGACAGATCTGCGCTTTTTCGCTCGGGTGTGCTCGCCTTTGCGCGAGTGGGATTGAGGCAATCTTCAGATGACCTTGCTTTGCTGAGCAACGTGACCGCCCAAGACCTTTTGCCCCTGCTTGGTCAGCAAGATGCGTATGAAGCGGGCCTGTGGTCAGACATCCTCCGATCACGCGTGGAAGCCATCGAGCAGCTACAAGGCCTAACTGATTCGAATCAGAAGGAAGCTGTCTTGCAGCGTCATCTCTTCGAGCACCTCTGGCTTTTGGATGCGTCCTGGGAACGCGCCACAGGCAGTTCGAGGATGGAAGAGAATCTCCGAAGAATCGAACCTGGCCTGTTCGCCATGGATGACGAGCAAAAGGAGATAACCGGGAGAATCGATATTCGATACAGAACGGTCAGCGGTCGTCACGTCATCGTTGAACTGAAGCGGTATGACCTTACAGTGGATGCCCGTACCCTGGCCGAACAGGGGGTGAAGTACGCGTCCGCTCTGGCCGACATACTTCGCCAACAACAGCGTGACAACGAAATCCCCGGCATCCAGGTGATCTTTGTTCTGGGACGCAAACCAGGTACTCAAGGTATGGGCATAGCCGCGAACGCAGAGTCGTATTATCGGAGCGTTTTTGAGTCAAGCAACGGCAGTTATCGTCTCTACGACGCCCTCATCGAAAACGCCCGGAATCAGTACCAAGATTACTTGGACGCGAGTGTCACTGCACGAAATTTGGACGAGCTTATTTCGACGCTCGACGGCAGCTAGCTACGCGCCTTCACGCCCGTTCGCAGTCCCTTGTTCACCCCAGGTTCTTTCCTGCGATCGGAAGGCCAGAATCACTTCGTATAGGAGCATCGTCGAAGACGTAAAACAGGGCCAGGACAGCCGAAGCCCTGCGACTGACAGCACTGGACCCCACAGCCGGCCGGCCCAGCGGAGGCCCGAAAGCGTTGTGCGTGACCCGCGGTGAACGCCCGACTCATGCAGAGTCCGTGGCAGGATGTCAATCATGGACAGGCAGTTGCGGCGCGCTCCTGACGCGGAATGGGTGCTGATGTACCGACTCGGCCTGAGTCGGCAACGCATCGCTGCCCTCGTGCGCGCCGGGCCCTCCGCCGTCGCATACCACCTGGTCGTTGCCCGCCGCCAGGACCCCGGTCTCGAGGCCGAACACCAGGCCGCAGCCGGCGCCGCACCCGTTCCCCACCCCTCCCCCACGGACCTCGCCCGCTTGGACGAGCTCATCGCCTGGGTCAAGGCCGAAGGCCGGCTCCCCCGTGATCGCTCCGGGCAACGGAGCGAACGGGCGTTGGCGCGGTGGCTGGCGGCACGCCGACGCGAAGCGGCCGAGCGGACCCTGGACCCGGCCTACAGTGACGGCCTGACCCAAGTCCCCGGGTGGATGGGAAACCGCAGGGACGCCGAGGACGAGGCCCGCTGGCATCACCGCCTGGCCCAGCTGGAGGACTTCCGACACGAGGGCTACGACTGGCCCCGCCACAAGGGCTGCGACTCTGAGCGGGAACACACCCTCGGCGTGTGGATCCACACCCAGCGGTACAAACACCGCCGCGGCGACCTCGACCCTGCGAAGGCCAAGCTCCTGGACGACACCGTTCCCGGGTGGCGGACCGGGAGGACCAGGGGCCGCCCTCGCGGGCGGTGACCTCAAAAGTGCGCGCCTTCCAACCGGCCGCCGGCCAGGACGCCACCCCGCCTAGTACCCTCAGAGTGGTTTTCCAGTCCCCCAGCTTGGAGAACCGGGAGCCTCCGTATCGAGTCCCTTGGATTGGTGCGGAGGCATCCTCATAGGTCGCAGCCAGGGCCCTCTTCCCGGTTGTGCCCACTAGGGGCAGGCGGAGCCCCCCGCACAGCGCACGCTGGGCGGTGTCCAATGATCGTCTGGCGCGGGCCGATGAAGGAGGCCGGACCTTCTTCATCGGAGGGCCACCGTTTGCTACGTCAGACTAAATTGGCCTAGGTAAATTACTTCCGTTGCCGTTTTCGCTGTAGTACGGAGGTCGCCAGGCAAGAACTGTGCTATCCGTTTTCACCGCGTATGCGGGTGAGTTTATGGCGGCAGCAATCCTCTGCACAGCGAAGAGGCCAGTTACTTGGACGGCCACACTTGGTCGTCCCATCCCTCAACTGGCCGAGGCTATTGGAACGCCAACCCCAGACCGTGGCGTCGGTCTTCAACGCATGCACTGACCCGTTGACAGCGATGATCAGGTTACCGACTCCGGAAACCCAACATTCGACTCGCTCGCGGACTCACCCAGGAGCAAATCGCCGCGCGACTGGGCGTGCCCGCTCGTTCTCCCCATGATGCCGGATGCGTCCGAAACTTCGCGTGCGGCGATCTCAAAGCATCCATGGGCGAGGGCAGCGGCGGCATCGTCAGCTGCGCCAGGCGTACGACTTCGGGAGGCGTGTGCCGTCCCCGGACCTCGTCTGGAGCAACCCGGAGTTGGGCCGCCCGGATATTGCTTCGTATCTGTCGAATGGTTTGTTCCCTGGGGGTCCGGGGTTCTTAACATGCGGACATCGGCTCGCCCCTCTCTGCCCGTTGCGTTCATCATTCCAGAGGGGTCAACCACCGCCAAGGCTCCGCATCCGACTGTTCTGCGCTCGCTCAACTTTCATCGATTTACGCCGCACCTTTAGGGACGTTCAACGGCTTCCGAGAGGTTCTCGAGCCATCCCACGGTTTTCTCGCCGGGGCGGCGGCGATGGCAGTCGCAGTCTCGCGCCAGGCTGCGAGCTCTGCAATGGCCAGATGCGGCTGGATCGCAATATCCCCGGTGCACGGGGACGCGCTTAGCGTCGTCCGCACGCACGAGTTCAAATCTTACCGTCACCGCCAGGTAGCGAGGCCCCCGCTTCCTTTTGTTTACAAGGGAAGCATCGGCCTTTGCTTCGCCCGTGACGGGCTTTGAGGTAATGCAGCGGTAACAGAACTCTCACGGTGGACGCGCCCAGAATGAAAAGAGTCGACAGGGTAGGACCACAGCGGACGCGGAACTTTCGAGTAAGAGTACGGATTTTTCGGGGGTTTATGCGGGCTACCGTCATCTTCGATCAGCGCAGGTCGGGGCTGTTTTCTGCTGTCATTCGCTTTCGTCTGTTGTCAGCGAATCCGCGGGATATATGCGGGGTTCGGCGACAGTCCAGGGCCGAGTGAACGCTGCGGTTGAAGACCTCATGTATGTGGAAGTAAAGATGTCGCTCCTGCCGCGCCGATGGGTCCACATCGCACCGCTTCCGCCAAATCGAACGCCCCGCTTCCCCCGTAATACAAGAAAAGCGGGGTCTTCTTGCCTCGACGAGCGACCATCCGACAGCCATGACCTTGCGAGGATCATGTATGTCAGCTGGTCGCCAACAGCTTTTCTAGCGGAGCTTCAAGGGACTCTCGCCCATGACCGCTTTTTAGTTCTCGGCGTTAAGCTGCGCTCGAGGCTAGTTCCCTTGGCCTCTCCCGCCGACCGGCCCCTGGCTGCAGGTTCGGCTCTTCGGACACGTGTAACGGGCTGCCCGCATGGCGAGGATCCGGGCCGACTGCTGCTTCTGCTTCCTCATGCCATCAAATATTGCCACGATTTTCGATGCGCCGCTCAATCAAAGTCGGCTCCCAAATCCGGAGGCCATCGTGGGTAAAAGCCAAGAATCCACGGATATATTCGTTTTCATGCCGGCCACGGACGACTCCCGCGCGCTGAGGCACGAAGAAGGCTTCCATGCCCCGAACTTCGGCAACTCCGGCCTGTGGTCCGCGAATCTTCGTCACGCGTGCCTCGACGGTACGCAGTCGCCTTGTGTCGGCCCAGAAGTCTAAGCCAGGATCCCACTTTCCCAGTTCCGAGTGGTGCACCAAGGATGCCATTCCATGGCCGTCTCCGTACCAGTCGACGGACCGCGTTCGCGTGCCCTCATTCCGGGCCATTTCCGCACTCTTACGGGCGTGCTTTGCTGCTTCAGGTACGGACTGGGGGAGCTTGTCCAGGACATCGAGCGCATATGCCACGAACGAGCAGTACTCCGCATCGAGAGTCGGGTTGGAGGACCGCCAGTACGCCAAGACTTCCTTGATTCTCTCGTGCGATACCGGCGGAGTCTTCATTCGGACCGCCCGCCACCACGCCAGTGCGTCCGACGACGAGTAGCCATCGACGGCCATGTTTTCGTCCAACAGCGATACAACGCGATTGACGTCCTTCTGAGCGAGGGCTCGCCAGTCCCGGTCAACACGAGCCAAGTAAGTCCAGACTAACTGTCGACGAACGATCGGCAACGGGACGGTGCCCCTCACGAGCAATGCGTCTAGGAGCTGAAGGGAGGTGCCGTAGTCCCCGTAGACCCGCCTAAGTTTCGCTCGCTCCGTCTGCTCGAAACTGCTCGGCTTTCGCGGGTCCCCGCGGTAACGCAATGTTGAGATCAAGTCCTCCGCTTTTTCTAGGCTTGAGACCACCAGCCGGTGCGGTGCGCCCTTCAGATAATTCGCGAGCGTGGTGTCACGGATCGCGTACTCCACGAGTTTGACACGCATCTGGATTTCGCTGACAAAGCCGTGGTCCTTGGTGCTGGCTGCGAGTTCGCGAGAGATCGCAAACTCTGCTGCCGCGTCATCCACCCACGGAGACAGTTCGTCAAGAGAGACATGGCGGCCGAGACCGTCGTACACGCGTGCTCGATAAACCATGCCGAGGATGTGATGCAGTGTAGAACTGTCCGGCGAAAGGGCACTCGCCCGCTTCGCGTAGGTCTCCGCGGTTTCGAAGTCAACCATGCGAAACGCGTAGTAGCGCGCCGCATGTGCCCAAACGTGCGGATGGTCCGACTGGCGCTCGGCGACGTAAGCCAACAACTGCGCGGCGCCGTCCAGGGATGGAATCTTCTCGATGAGACGGGCGAAACTCTCCCGGCTCGGTCCGGACTGGGCAAAGTCGTCGTCGCGTTCAACAAACACGCTCTCGAGGAGTTTTCGCATGGCATCGTCGTCCTCAGCCTCGAGGCAGAAATCGGCGAACAGGCGACCCCAGCCAGACAAGGCTTGAGTCCATAGATCATTGCCGCCGCCAAGCTGGCGCAGAATTTCCTCCGCCACGAGGGGGTGGGTAGTCCGCCACTCGCCTTCCGCCGAGCGCCAAAGAAGACCCCTTAGTTCAGCTGCGAGAATGCGCGCGAAGCCGCCGGCACGAGATGACGGAAGTCCCACGAGGCGCGCTAGGGCGTACTCGGGGATCGACGATTGCCCGAAGAAATGGGCGATACTGCAGACGAGCATCACCTGTCGCTGTGGACCCTCGACACCCGCCAAGCGACCTCGCACATAGGCTTCAATGCCTCGGAAGTCCTCTTCGAAAGCGACGAGCCCGAAGAAGAAGGCGTTACGGCGATGATCGTGATAGCCCGCAATTGTTTGCAAAGCCCCTCGAGCCGCGTAGGCCCGCGCGCTGTAAGCGTCCACGAATGCCTCAGCTTCGACGTCTCCGAGGACCTCGGGAATGTAGGGCGACGACGAGTGCGCGGAGGGCGGGGTGTATGCGCGTGAGACGGCGAACACGACGGCGGGCAGCGATACGGCGTGTAGCTCGTCGATGAGTGCCGCGATCTGGTCGTCACGAACGTCTGCCGCCTCGGCGACAACCAGTACGGTGTTTTTTGTCTGACGGCTGACGGCCTCAATCCGTTGAATAGTTTCGCCCGCCCGGATCTGGTGCAGGAGCATGACCGGAAATCGTGTGCGAATGTTGAAACCAATTCTTCGCGCCAATGTCGTCCCACCTGAGCCGGGCGCGTGGAACAGGTTGAGTCGAAGTGTGCGGCGGTTCGAAAGCATGCCGAGCAGTTGCTTCTGGATTGTGTCAGTCTCAGTCCGTGTGACATCGGCGTCGACTCCGAGCGCTGCGAGCGTGATTTCTCCGCCCCTTAGGAAGTCAAGTGCTTCCGCCTCGGCGCCGCTGGTGTCGGGTTCCGCGGACCAGTAGACGGTCGCATCCTCGCCTATCCAGCCCGCATCGGCTGCGGAGATCTCAACGGGGCCATCCACGCCCGGCAGCCTGCGGGTGTCGGAGGCCAATTCCGGCGGCATCATCCCGGTCAATGCCCCTGCTAGCTCGTCCGGACGTAAGGCGAGTCGGAAGTCTGAGTTGATCGACCGACCTGACCCGAGTATGCCCACGAGAGCCCGTTCCCCAAACTCCGTTAGTAGGTCGTCGACGAGTGGTACGCGCCATGAGTCCCAGCCGCTATCGCCGTCATCCGTCACCAAGAGGACGACGTGGCGCCCACCTATTGACGAGGCAAACGTCGATAGCATTGAACGCCATGAACGACGGACCGTGCGTGTCCAGCGTTGGATGTCCACGACCGGGTCATCAAAACCTTGAACTCGCAACCACGCAGTGGAGCTCGTACCGAACGGTGGAGGGCTAAGCGGTGCGCCAAGGTGAACCGCTCGACGGTCTTCAAGGGCTGCGCGCGCGCTGGCAAGAAGTCCATCGATTTCTGAGCGGGGATCCAGGTCAACGATCATTGCGACGGGAAATCCGCTTTTGACAACAGCCTCGGCATAAGGTGAGCTTGGCGTGGCAATGAGAACAAAACACTCTGTGGGCGATGGCAGTGGAAGTCCCGCAGCGAGAAGGTCGGGCTTCGTCTGTTCAGCAGGGAAGCTTGCCTCCACGTTGACGTCCCACGCCTTGATGAGTTGCATGGCAATCTCGCGGGCATTCTTAATGGCGCGTTCTTGGCCGCCGTCAGCGTCCGCCTCTGACTTGTTGTGGATGAGATCTGAGATACCGCGGACCAAGAAATAGTCGGGGGTCGCGTCTGCGCGATCAATTGCACCGAGAACCGAAGCGCCTTCCATCTCGACGGCAAGCGAGTCTCCACCGAGGGCCTGGATTCGCTTTAGTTCTTCGGCATCAACGTCCGCTACGACCTTCTCTCCGCTCGCGATCGCACCTACAAAAAGCCGATATTCATTCGGGATGTGGCTTGCGCGAAGCCTCCGCGCGATGCCGTCGAGTTCTGAGGAGACAACACGTGTGTCGGACCGTGACTGGAATTGTCCCTCTTTGACCTTCCCAACTTCATACGAGTAGACCTTGTCTGCAATTATGACGTCGCCAACTTTGACGTCCTTTATGCCGCCCGCGATACCGACAAAAGCGACAAGCGCGGGTTGGTACTTGTCTATCGCCTTGAGCGTGGCCATCGCAGAAGGGGACAGCCCCATCCCGACTTCTACAAGCGCCGCGGTCAGAGCGCGACCGTCATACTCAATGCGCCCTCGGATTGCAGGATCACTGAGAACCGGATCCTCGACCGGATCGAGGATCAACTCCTTAAGGCATTCCCACTCGATTGGCACCGCGCACAGCAGCAGTACATCAACACCGTCCATTTGCATACCCTCCATGACATCCAAGATGGCGTCCGTTGTTATCGAAAAGTACGAGTTTCTCAGACGGCCGTGGTTTGAGTATGTCTCAATACGTCACCCGCACGACCTGACGACTCCCCGGACATGTTCGTATTCTTTTTCGGTACCGCTTACTCGGCGAAAAGGCATTACCTAGTTTCGGATGTTGACTCGAGCCACGGTGGTTTGCTTGTTCGCTGTGACATCGGGCCATTGCTGGAGGCGGGCGTGGGCCGCAAGAGGAAGGCCCCCCAGCCCATGGCAAGTCTGCACAGTCGACATAAACTCGGCGTGGATCGAGGACCCCTCGGCGGGAATCTCAAACTATAAGTCTTCATATATCTGTCGCGCGGGCACGGCGCTTTTCCGTGGGCCCGGCGATCTGTGCGGTTGGCTCATGAGTAGCATGGCGTATCGCTTCGGGTTCGTGTTCGGTGCAGTGCTGTGGAGTGAATCCGTAACTCACTCACCCACACCATAACGGTCATTATGTTGTGGATTGACTGCGCACCCTCGGCCGAAGAAGCCGCCAACAGTCTGTCGGTGTTTGGGGGACGACCCACCCTGTTCAAGGCCGACGGCCTGCCGGACTCGCCCTCGACCGGCGGGGTGGTGGACGGGCTGCGGTCCAACCCGCAGGTCTCGGACCAGGAGGAAGTCCACGAGGTGTACCGCCGCTGGCGGACCCTCGCGGAGAAGTATGAGCCGCACCGCCTGCTGGTAGGCGAGGTCAACCTGGAACCGGCCCGCGCCGCCCGCTACACCCGGGCCGATGAAATGCAGCAGGCCTTTGCCTTCGCGTTTGTGAAGCTCGGCTGGGATCCGGAGGCGTGGGCCGCCGTCGGGAACGACCTCGAAGCCGCCAGGCAACTGCACGGCGCGACGCCGACGTGGGCGCTGGAAAACCGCGACATCGTCCGTTCCGTCACCCGGTTTGGTGGTGGGGAGGTCGGCGCACTGCGGGCCCGGGCCTCTTTGGTGGCTTTGCTGGGTTTGCCTGGCCCGGCGTACCTGTACCAGGGGCAGGAGCTCGGGCTGCCCGAGGTCGACGTCCCGCTAGAGTCCCGGGTGGATCCCATGTGGGCCCGCGGCGGGGTCTGCCGCGACGGCGCCCGAGTGCCGCTGCCCTGGACCGCGGACGCGGCGCTGAGCCACGGCTTCTCGTTTGGCGGAACGTGCCGCGGAACCCTGGCTGCCGATCCCGGTGGACTGGGGCACGCACGCGATCGAACTCCAGCAGCAGGACCCAGAGTCCTCGCTGGCGCTGGTGACCAAGGCTCTGGAGCTGCGCCGGCTGCTGTGGAAGACGGAAGTCTCTGTCGCGAACGACGGCGGTTCGTGGCGCGTCGAGGCCGGCAACCTGCTGATCTGTGAGCGGAGCCCCGACTTCTTGGTCGCCGTCGCAATGGGAACCGAGCCGGTGCAGCTGCCGGCGGGATCCGTGCTGCTCAGCGCCTAGCCGCTGGCTGAGGATGGCTGGCTGCAGCCGAACAACGCCGCCTGGGTCCTCCGGGACTGACGGGACCCGTCACACCGTCACACCGTCACACGAAAAGGGCCGTTCACGTTTCTTATGGAACGTGGACGGCCACAGCCAAAATCCTCTGCTTTCCCGGCTACTTTTCCACTGCTTCCTCGCTGCCGGCCGTAGGGTTAGCGGACGTGTGCTGGTGAAACCGGCTATGTTGCACTGAGGATCAACGCCCGTCACAGCCCACTCGTCGGCTATACATTGAAGCGGAACTCCACCATGTTCCGACGCCGATGACTATGAGCAACAACATAGCTCCAGTCTGGGGGGGATAAAAGTAGTTAGAATCGCGACCGTCAATGGGAACTGACTAGGATCACTCGGGAAAGTACGAAGATGCTGGGCCCGCTCCTATGCAGAAGGCAAAGCTAATTGTTCAGGATGCGCTATCTTTTGATAGCAGGGCCGCAGACTAGGAGCGCGCCAACGGCGAATCGGGGGACGACGTGTTTGAACTGCGATACGAGGAGTACCTGGACTGGCACGAGACCGCACAAAAGGGGTTTCTTAAGCCAGCGCTGGCCACAGCACTGCGGCTTGTCGAGGAGCTGCTTGACCATCGCATCGACTCAGTTGACCGCGGACGCTTTCGCATCTCCACAAGTCGAGTCAAGTCAGCGCAACGATCTTTCGCCAAGCTAAATCGCGAGAAATATGTAAGCCAAATCAATGCCCTGGATGACGTGCCCGGAGCGATTGACGATTTGGTGGGCCTGCGACTCATCTGCAACAACCTGTCGGACATAAACACTTTCCAAGAGATCATCGGCGAACTGCCGATCGAGAGTCCCACAGTAGCTCAGTCACTCGCAGTGGAGCATGATTCGCATCGCGACTACTTCGCCAGTCCGAAGCCGTCGGGCTACCGCGCCTACCACGTAAATCTTGTCGTGCCCGTTCCGCATATGAAGGGAAACCGGCGCGTTCGGGTCGAGGTTCAAGCGCGAACACTGCTCCAAGATGGTTGGGGCGAATTGACTCACGAGGACACTTACAAGCCGGGTTCCACTGTGCCGGAGTGGATCGTAGGAATGTCACTTCGCATGGCGGAACTGTTGGCTGCCGTAGATAACATCGCTCAGGATCTCCGCACCGGCCTAGACGTCGAGGCGCAACGCTCGGTGCGCGCAGTTGATCCTCAGCCGTCCGAAGTAGCGGTCGCCTTCGTCGCGAGTGGGCCCGACGCAGTAGTCATACCTACTCCGGGTGAGGGCGCATCCGGATCGTCATTGATTGACGGGACTGGCGGAGTTCCGAAACGGGATCGAGACGCGGAGATAGAGGCCGCGCTCATAAGTGAGACGGCGGTTGCGGTTCGCGGACTAAGAAAGCCTCTGGCGCTGGCTGCCTTGTCCCAGCAACTGACGCTCGTGTTCGGCACGGAGATCACCCGTGTGTGGGCGAACTTCGGAGGATTTAAACGCTTCCTCGAGTCTGTAGTTCCGGAGGCTGAGTTGTCTGGGCCAGCCCCCGGGTATATTCATCCTCCGAATACGCCGATCCCTGAAGGATGGACGACGGAGGACACGGGTACCGGAGTCGTACCAGAGATAACGCGAGAACTCCGAACTTATGACAAAGCGCTGCCCCTCATTGGCCCCGAGAGGGTCGACCAGGTGATCGTGGCGGTCGCGAACGTGTTGCAATCCCTCGAGCTGGGTCATGCCCCCGCGAGCAACCTCTCCGCGTCGGAGATCGACACCCTGGCTCGTCAGGCACGCTCTGATGCCGAGAAGCGCGGTCAGTTGGTTGTACGCCCGCACGCAACCTACGTGCTGCAGGCGGCGAACCGAGCCGGACGGATTCTGCCAGCGACCAACGCGAATGACCTCCGCCACATTCTGCTCGATCGAATTCTCTCGATGGGTGAGCTTAATGGTCTGATCAGCAAATCTCCTGACACTGAGCAGGAAGTCCGGGAGTGGCTTGGCCTCGAGACTGCACCTGCGCTCAATCAGGGGAGAGACTCCTGACACGATCACGAGCGGCGCTGGCCAATCGATCAACAGTTCCAAGCGACCCGCGGCCGATGTCGCATGAAGATTCTAGCTGCGAGTTCAAGAACTGATGCCGCCGTCACCGGGGACCTGTGTCAGTTCGTCGCTACCGTGTGCGGCCAGTCGACTCGAGCGGTGCAGTTCCTGAGCATTGATGTGCCCCGAGAAGCCGGGCCTGTCGCCGCCGGCACAGATTGCTACGGATTTCTGTGCGCTCCGTCAGCACGCTTAAGAGCTGGATCGCCCGTTTACGAAACGTAACGTGATCCCGCACCCACCCCTTACTGTTGATCCTGCACCCAACGAAACCGTTTACGTAAACCGTTTTCCGAAACCGATTACGTATCGCGAGAAGCAGACAACACAGACACCCTCAGGGAGGAGGAACAGTGGTCACCATCCGCGATGTCGCCAAGCACGCCGGCGTCTCCCCGGCCACCGTCTCCCGGGTTGTCAACGGGCTGGTGGGCTACTCCGACGAGACCCGGGAACGGGTCGAGACTGCGGTCAAGAGCCTCAGCTACGAAACGGACTACCTCGCCCGGGGCCTCAAGACCCGGCAGACGTCCGTGATCGGGCTCCTCGCCCCCATGGTCTCCGACGCCCTCGCCTCCCAGGTCATGCAGGGCGTGGAGGAGGAAGCCCAGGAGCGCGGCTACGCCGTGATGCTGGGCCGCACCGGCGCCAAGTCCGCCTACATCGCCGGCTACCTCAGGACCCTGCGCACCTACCGGGCCGCCGGCGTCATCCTCATCTCCGCGGTGATCACGCCGGAGACCAGGCAGCTGCTGGGTCCCAACGTCCCCATCATCTCCGTCGCCATCAGCGACAAGTCCGGCTCCCCCAGCGTGGCCATCGACGACGAGCAAGCAGCCTACGACGCGACCCGCCACCTGCTGCGCCTCGGGCACCGGCGCATCGGCCTCCTGACCGGCGACCCGGCATCGATCCACGTCGCCCAGCCCCGGAAACGCGGCTACCTCCGCGCCATGGCCGAAGCGAACTGCACCCCGGTGACCGCCACCGGCAGCTTCTTCTACGAAAGCGGCGCCCCCGGCGTCGACGACCTGCTGCTGCAGGAACCCGGCCTCACCGCCATCTTCGCGATGAGCGACGAGATGGGCGCCGCCGTCGTCAACGAACTGCAGCGGCGCGGGCTCCGGGTGCCGGAGGACGTCTCCGTCCTGGGCTTCGACGGCACCTCCACCTCCCTGCACGTGAACCCGCCGCTGAGCACCATGGCCCAGCCGCTGGAGGAGATGGGGCGGATGGCCGTGAAGAAGCTGCTCCGCTCCCGCGACCTGGGGCCGAAGATCATGCCGCACCGGCTGATCGAGCGCGGCTCCACCGCGCCACCCAGCCCAAAACCGCCAGGCATCCCAGAACCCACCAGCTAGCCCCACACAAACCACCGGCGGCAGCCGGCACTCCCCCGTGCCACAAACCAGGCAGCCGCCGCAGTTCCGCATGCACCAAACCACTCGCACCACCACACATAACAAGGAGCAACACATGAGGCAGCGATGCCGCACCTGGCAGACTCTTCTCGCCACCACCGCAACCCTGACCGTCGCCGCCGTCGCCCTCACCGGCTGCGGCGGCACCGCCACGGACGCGAAGAGCACCTCGAAGGCCGCCGCCGCGTCCTTCGAGGGCAAGGGCCCCATCAACTACGTCTCCAACCGCGACGCCTCCGGTGCCGCGAACAAGACCATCGAGGAGTGGAACGCCGCCCACCCGGAAGAGAAGGTCACGTTCATCGAACTGCCGGACTCCGCGGACCAGCAGCGCCAGCAGCTCATCCAGAACGCCCAGATCAAGTCGGACACCTTCAGCGTGCTGAACCTCGACGTCGTCTGGACCTCCGAGTTCGCCGCCAACAAGTGGATCCTGCCGCTCCCCGCGGACGCCGTCCCCACCGACAAGATGATCCCCGCCACGGTCAACGCCGCGACGTACCGGGACACCCTGGTCGGCGCCCCGTACTACACCGACGGCGCGCTGTTCTACTTCCGCTCGGACCTGCTCAAGGCCGCCGGCATCGCCGCACCGCCCAAGACCTGGGATGAGATGAAGACCGCCTGCAAGGCCATCCTGGCCCTCCCCGAAGCCGCTGGCATGTCCTGCTACACCGGCCAGTTCGATAAGAACGAGGCCCTCACGGTCAACTTCTCCGAGGCCGTGGCCTCGGCCGGCGGCACCGTGGTGGACGCCGACGGCAAGCCCACCGTCAACACCCCCGAGGCCAAGGAAGGCCTGAATCTGCTGGTGGACGGCTTCAAGGACGGACTCTTCCCCTCCGACGCCATCACCTACCTCGAAGAGCAGGGCCGCCGCGCATTCCAGGACGGCAAGCTCGTCTTTATGCGCAACTGGCCCTTCCTGCACGCCTCCCTGAGCGCTACCGACGGCTCCAGCAAGGTGGCCGGCAAGTTCAGCATCACCTCCATCCCCGGCACCGACGGCCCCGGCGTCTCCACCCTGGGCGGCCGCAGCCTCGCCATCTCCCCGTTCACCCCGAACAAGGCCACCGCGCTGGAATTCGTCAAATTCTTCACCAGCCAGGAGCAGGCCCAGAAGCGCCTCGCCCTGTCCTCCCGCGCCCCGGTCTACGCCGCCCTCTTCGAGGATCCCGCCGTCGTCGCCAAGCGCCCGTTCTTCCCCACCCTGCTGACCTCGCTGAACAACGCCCAGCCGCGCCCCAAGGTGGTCCAGTACGGCGCCACCACCAAGGCGATCCAGGAAGAGGCTTATGCGGCCATCACCGGCGCGAAAGACACGGACACGGCCCTGAAGGACATGCAGGCCAAACTCACCGAGCTGTCCAAGTAACTCAGTAGCCCCAGCAGTTCAGACCACACGCCTGGCCGGCCGGTCCACCCCGACCGGCCAGGCACGCTGCAACTCCAGTTAGGTACCCAGCATGACGACGACGACCGCCCCGCCCGCCGGCGCGCAGACCGGCACGCCCCAGCCAGGCAGCCCGCGCAAACGCGGCAAACGCTCCCCCGGTGAAGGCCGGATGGCCGCGATGCTGCTCTCCCCCACCATCCTGGTGCTGGCCCTGGTGATTGTGTACCCGCTGCTCTCCGCGGTGCACCAGTCCCTGTTCCGCGCCGAATCCGGCCTGGACGCGGACGGCTTCGTCTCCGACGTGGAATCCTTCGTGGGCCTGGCCAACTACGCCGACCTCTTCGTCGGCGAATCCGGCCGGCGCTTCCTCAACGCCTTCGCCAACACCACCTTCTTCACCGTCACCACGGTGTTCCTCGAGACCGTCCTGGGCCTGGCCCTGGCCCTCGCCATGAACCGGGCCTTCCGCGGCCGATCCTTTTTGCGCGCCAGCATCCTGGTCCCGTGGGCCGTCCCCACCGCCGTCTCCGGCCTGCTGTGGCGCTGGATCTTCCAGTCCGACGGCATCGCCAACACCCTGCTCGGGAGCGAAATCCTTTGGACCGCCGAAGGCAACGCCTCCAAGGTCGCCGTCATCATCGCCGAAGTCTGGAAGACCGCCCCGTTTATCGGCCTCCTGGTCCTTGCAGGCATGCAGGTCATCCCCGGCGAAGTCTACGAAGCAGCCCGGATCGACGGCGCCGGCTGGTGGCGCCAGCTCGGCTCCATCACCCTCCCGCTGGTCAAGCCCACCCTGCTGGTCGCCGTGCTGTTTCGTATGCTCGACGCGCTGCGCATGTTCGACCTGCCCTTTGTACTGATCGGCCCCGGCAAGGAATCCGTGGAGACCCTCTCCATGCTGGCCTGGGACGAATCCAACCAGCTGCGCTACGGCTCGGCCTCCGCGTTCGCCGTCATGCTCTTCCTGTACGTCGCCGTCGTCGCGATCGTCTTTGTGAAGGTCCTCGGCGCCGACGTCACCGGCGCCAAGGAACTGAAGCTGCTGTCCAAGAAAAGCGCGAAGAAGTCCCGCACCCTGGCCAACTCCGAACAGAAGAAGGCCGAGGCCACCCGATGACCATCTCCGACCTCCGCAACGCCGCTAGCGATTCCGGCGGCGTCGCCCCCGGCGCACGCACCGCCGTCGTACCCGGAAAACCCAAAGCCAAGCGCACCTGGCGTTCCTACAGCGTCTACGCCGGCCTGGCCCTGATCTTCGCGTACTGCCTGGCCCCGTTCTACTGGATGCTGGTCTCCAGCCTCCGCCGCACCGCGGACATTTTCGACAACACCCTGCTGCCGGCGCCGTTCTCGCTGGAGAACTACGCCAAGGTGTTCGACGGCTCCACGATGTTCGGCCAGGCGCTGCTGAACTCCCTGATCGTCGCCGGCACCACCACCACCTTCGCCCTGGTCCTGGGCGTGTTCGCCGCCTACGCGATCTCCCGGCTGAACTTCCGTTTCAAGTCGGTGATCCTCGGCGTCATCATCGCGACGTCGATGTTCCCCGGCATCTCCGTGGTGGTCCCGCTGCTGCGCCTCTTTACGGACATCGGCTGGATCAACACCTACCAGGCGATGATCGTGCCGAACCTGTCCTTCGCGATCCCGCTGGCGGTCTGGAACCTCACCACGTTTATGAAGGCCCTGCCGTTCGACCTTGAAGAGGCCGCCATGATCGACGGCTGCACCAAGTGGCAGGCGTTCCGCCGGGTGCTGCTGCCGCTCGCCGCGCCGGGCGTCTTCACCACCGCCATCCTGACGTTCATCCACAGCTGGAACGAGTTCATTATCGCGCTGTCGATGATCAACGACCCGAAGATCCAGACCGCCACGGTCGCGATCTCCAAGTTCACTGGCGCCACCGAATTCCAGGCGCCCTTCGGCGAGCAGATGGCCGCCGGCGTGATCGTCACCGTACCGTTGGTCATTATGGTGCTGATCTTCCAGCGGCGGATCGTCGAAGGCCTCACCGCGGGCGCGAGCAAATGAGCCCTGCCGAAGAGACCGCTTTGGCGCCTGCCGCCGAGTGGTGGCAATCCGCCGTGATCTACCAGGTCTACCCGCGCTCCTTCGCCGACGGCGACGGCGACGGCGTGGGCGACCTCGCCGGGCTCACCGCCCGGCTGCCGTACATCGCCTCCCTCGGCGTCGACGGGATCTGGATGACCCCGTTCCAGCCCTCCCCGCAGGTGGACCAGGGCTACGACGTGTCCGACTACTGCGGCGTGGACCCGCTGTTCGGCACCATGGAACAGTTCGATACGTTGCTGGAACTGGCGCACTCGCTGGGCCTGCGGGTACTGCTCGACGTCGTCCCCAACCACTGCTCCGCCGAGCACCCGCTGTTCCAGGCTGCTTTGGCGGCCGGCCCGGGGTCACGGGAGCGGGACATGTTCCATTTTGTGCCCGGTCCAGTGGACATGTCCGACGATGGCGGGCCGGGTTCCGGTGCTGCTTCGGTCGCCGACATCCCGCCGAACAACTGGCAGAGCGTCTTCGGCGGCCGCGCCTGGAGCCGCGCCGACCCCGGCTCGGCGACGGACACGGACTGGTACCTGCACCTCTTCTCCCCCGAACAGCCGGACTGGAACTGGCGCAACCCGGCCGTCGGCGACTACTTCGACGGTGTGCTGAGCTTCTGGTTCGACAAGGGCGTGGACGGCCTCCGGATCGACGTCGCGCATGCCCTGTTCAAGGCCGACGGCCTGCCGGACTCGCCCTCCACCGGCGGGGTGGTGGACGGGCTGCGGTCCAACCCGCAGGTCTCGGACCAGGAGGAAGTCCACGAGGTGTACCGCCGCTGGCGGACCCTCGCGGAGAAGTATGAGCCGCACCGCCTGCTGGTAGGCGAGGTCAACCTGGAACCGGCCCGCGCCGCCCGCTACACCCGGGCGGACGAGATGCAGCAGGCCTTCGCGTTCGCGTTTGTGAAGCTCGGCTGGGACCCGGAGGCGTGGGCCGCCGTCGGGAACGAGCTCGAAGCCGCCCGGCAACTGCACGGCGCGACGCCGACGTGGGCGCTGGAAAACCACGACATCGTCCGTTCCGTCACCCGGTTTGGTGGCGGGGAGGTCGGCGCACTGCGGGCCCGGGCCTCTTTGGTGGCTTTGCTGGGCCTGCCCGGCCCGGCGTACCTGTACCAGGGGCAGGAGCTCGGGCTGCCCGAGGTCGACGTCCCGTTAGAGGCCCGGGTGGATCCGATGTGGGCCCGCGGCGGCGTCTGCCGTGACGGCGCCCGCATCCCGCTGCCCTGGACAGCGGACGCTGCGCTGAACCACGGGTTCTCGCTGGCTGACCCGGCCGCGGCGGTTCACGGACCAGTGCCGTGGCTGCCGCAGCCCGAGGGCTGGGGCACGCACGCGATCGAACGCCAGGAGCAGGACCCGGCGTCAGCGCTTAACCTCACCAAAGCAGCCCTCGGGTTGCGTCGAAAGCTGTGGAAGAACGAGATCTTTGGCCCCGACGACGGCGGCACCTGGCGCGTCGAAGCCGGGAATCTGCTGATCTGCACACGCGGCGAACATTTCTTCGTCGCCGTCGCGATGGGCAGCGAACCGGTGCAACTGCCGGCCGGAACCGTGCTGCTCAGCACCGAACCGCTGGCGGCGGATGGCTGGCTGCAGCCGAACAACGCCGCATGGGTGCTGCGCCACTGAGCTGACCAGCCGCACGAAGTGCCGTCCACGAACCCCGTTGCGCTATCACTTGTAGCTGCTCTAAAGGCTCAGAACGCCCATAAGTGATACCGCAACGGGGAAGTGGGGGCCCTCCGTTCCTCGATGAAGGGCGCGCCCGGCAAAACCGGACGCGCCCTTAAGTGCACCGAAGCCGCGTGTCGGTTCAGGCGAGTCAACTAGTCGACGAGCGCCGGCTGCTTGTCATCCTCTGAAGCGTCAACAAAAACCGGAGCCTTCCTCCGCTGATGCAGCCAGTTCGCCACCGCCAGCAGCGCCACCAGCGAGAAAGTGCTCAGCAGCTGGGGGCGTGAGTCCTCGCCGATGAAGCCCACCGTGAAGATCGCCGCGAGGATGAGCAGGCCAAAGCCCGTCAGCCACGGGAAGCCGGGCATCCGCAGGGGAAGCTCCGTTCCCTCGCGGTCGGCGCGGAGCCGCAGCGCGAGCTGGGCCAGGAGCGCGGACGTCCACACCAGCAGGCAGGTCGAGCCCACAATGTTGAGCAGGACGGGAAGGACTTGATCGGGGAAAGCCAGTTCCAGCCCGACCGTGACAACGCCGAAGGCGACGCTGGCCAAGACTGCGATAACCGGGACCCGTGCCTTGGACACCGAGGCGAGCAGGCGCGGCGCGTCGCCCCGCTCGGCGAGGGAGAACGCCATCCGGGAGGCGCCGTAGAGGTTGGCGTTGAGCGCGGAGAGCAGTGCCGCCACGGCCACCAGGGTGATGGCGGTGGCTGCGCCGGGCATCCCGGCGGCGTCCAGTACCGCCGCGAACGGACTCTTCAGCCCCGCCGAACCCACGGGGACCACGGCCGCAATAATGAAGATGGAAGCGATGTAGAAAACCAGGATGCGCCACAGCACCGTGCGGACCGCTTTCTTCACGCTGCGGGCCGGCTCGGCGGTCTCAGCTGCGGCCACGGAGACAATCTCGGTGCCGCCGAACGCGAAGGCCACCACGAACAATGCTGTGGCAATCCCGGCGAAACCGCTGGGTGCGAAGCCGGCACCGGTGAAGTTGGACAGGCCCGGCGACTGCACTCCCGGCAGCCAGCCGAAGAGCAGGGCTGCGCCCACCAGGAGGAACCCGACGATTGCTGCCACCTTGAGCAGGGCGAACCAGAACTCGAACTCGCCGAAGTTCTTCACGCTGGTGAGGTTCACGGCGGTGAGCAGCACGATGAACACGAAGGCCATCAGCCACACCGGCAGGGCCGGGAAGATGGTGGCCAGCAGGCCTGCCGCGCCGAGGGCTTCGGCGGCGATGACCACCACGAGCTGCAGCCACCAGAGCCAGCCCACCGTGGCGCCGGCCACCGGCCCGTAGGCCTTGGCGGTGTAGACGGAGAAGGCTCCGCTGTCCGGGTTGGCTGCGGCCATCTCGCCGAGGGCCCACATCACCAGGATGATGAGGGTGCCGGCCACGAGGTAGGAGATCAGCACGGCCGGGCCGGCGGCCTGGATGCCGGCCCCGGAGCCGATGAAGAGGCCCGCACCGATGGCGCTTCCCAAGCCCATCATCGTGAGCTGGCGGGGTTTGAGTGCGGCGCCGAGCGGGCGGCCAGACGTCTTTGTCTGTTGTTCCATGGGGAGTCCTCTGGTTGTGGAACGGATTGATAAGGGGTCGATAAGTTCCTAGGCTGCGTGGGCTTCCAAAACCCGGAGCACGCGGTTGTTGGCGGCGGGGCCGGCAACGGTGATCCGCACCCCGTCACCTTCGTAGGCCCGGACCATGATGCCCGCGCGGTCAAACGCATCCACGAGCCTTGCCTGGAGGCCCTCATCCGCACGGATCCACAGGAAGTTGCCCTGGCTCGGCGGCAGCTTCCAGCCCTGGGCTTCGAGCTGCGCGGCCATCCGGGCGCGCTCCTGCTTGACGGCTGACACCCGCGATTCCATCTCGTCCCCGGCGTCCAGCGACGCGATGGCAGCCTTCTGGGCCAGCGCACTCACCGAAAAGGGAAGGGCGGTGCGGCGCAGTCCCTCGGCGATGGCCGGCGCCGCCACGGCGTAGCCCACGCGCAGGCCGGCGAGTCCGTAGGCCTTCGAGAAGGTGCGCAGAATGCAGACGTTCGGGAACTGGCGGTAGAGCGACAGGGAATCGGGGCCGCTGCCCGCTTCGGCGTACTCCACGTAGGCCTCGTCGACCACCACGAGGATGTCGGAACGGACAGAGCGCAGGAAGGCCTCGATGCGCGTGTGGCTGAGCGGCACGCCGGTCGGGTTGTTGGGGGTGCAGAGCAGGATCACATTCGTGCGGGCGGTGACGGCTGCGGCCATGGCATCGAGGTCGTGGCCTTCAAAGGTGTCCAGCGGAACGCGGACCGGCCGGGCGCCGGCCAGCTCCACCAGGATGGGGTACGCCTCGAAGGAGCGCCACGCGAAGATCACTTCATCCCCGGCATCGCACAAGCCGGTGATGATCTGCTGGAGGACGCCCACGCTGCCCGGTCCCACCGCGACCTCTCCGGCGGTGACGCCGAAGTGGCTGGCGATCCGTTCACGGAGTTCGACGGCGGCACTGTCGGGGTAGCGGTTCATGGTACCGGCCGCTGCGGCCACCGCGGCGGCGGCAGCGGGCAGCGGCTCGTAGTGGCTTTCGTTGCTGGCAAGGGCAGCAATGTCGGTGCCTGCGCTGCGCCGGCCCGGGACATACGGCGGGAGGCCGGACACGGCGCCACGAAGGGTGGGGAGTGCGGTGTCCGGTGCGGTGCGGAGCTGATCACGGGTCATGAGGACTGATCATGGTTGTGACTCCGCCCACAATGCAAGGTACGCTCAACCCATTGGGACTTCTGCTCAACTTCAACTGTCTCTGGTGAAAATATGACCATCCTGCACCCCCGCACCCTGGATTCACTCGACGGCAGGATCATCCTGGCCCTGGATAAGGATCCGGAGGCCAGCGCCCTGGCACTCTCCCGGACACTCGGCGTCGCACGGAACACGGTCCACGCCCGGCTGGCACGGCTCGAGCGCAGCGGCGCCCTCCGCTCCTTCAGCCGTCGACTGGATCCCGCTGCACTCGGCTATGAACTGATGGCCTTCCTCTCCCTGTCCATCAGCCAGACCCGGACAGGTGCGGTGGAAGACGGGCTCGCCGCGATCCCGGAGGTCATTGAGGTTCACGCCACGACCGGCGACGCGGACCTCATGGCCAAGGTGGTGGCACGCGGCACGGCGGATCTCTATCGCATCACCAACCAGATCCTGGAAATCGAGGGGATTCAACGGACCAGCACGGCCATTTCCGTGCTGGAACTCATGCCGCCCCGCTACGACGGACTGCTGAGCCGGCTCTCCGAGCAGGAGCCCCGCGCTGCCGGCTAAGTGCGGGTGACGCAGGGCACAATTGGTCATATTTTCAATTGAGCATCTGGTGCCTGCCAAATCTCCTAGCCAAACCTGACGCCCTTGCCTATCTGGGGACCAGCGCACAAGATTCCTGCATGACTACTCTCACCGTGTCCGGCCGCGTGGCGCAGATTCTCAGCAGCTATCTCACTGATCTCTTCGGCGTCATGGGCAACGGAAACGTCTACTTCCTGGACGCCGCGGAAAAGCTGGGCCTCCGCTTCTCCGCCGTCCGCCATGAAGGCGCCGCCATCGCCGCGGCCGACGCCTACTACCGGACGTCGGGACGTCTCGCCGCGGGCACCACCACCTACGGCCCCGGCTACACCAATGCACTGACCGCCCTCGCCGAGTCGGTCCAGGCGCAGATCCCCGTCGTGCTGGTCACCGGGGACGCCCCCACCACCGGCGCCCGGCCCTGGGACGTGGACCAGGCGGCCATCGCCGCAGGCCTCGGCGCCGCCACGTTCACCGTCACCCGCGACGCCGCGGGTTCCATCACCCGGCAGGCGGTGGAGTACGCACTCACCAAGCGCACCGCCGTCGTGATTGCCATCCCCTACGACCTCGCGGCCCTCGAGGCTGCGGACGAGGAACTTCCGGCACCCCCGGCACGAACGGTGACTGACGACGTCGACGGCGGCCTTGGGCAGGTAGCCCGCCTGCTCGCCGGGGCGAAGCGGCCGCTGATCCTCGCCGGCCGCGGCGCGCACCTCGCCGGAGCCGCCCCGGAGCTCCGGGAGCTCGCCGACCGGCTCGGCGCCGTGACCGCCGGAACCGCCCTGGCGCTCAACCTCCTCGAAGGCGAGGGATACCTCGGCGTGGCGGGCGGCTTCGGCACGGACACCGCAGCCGGGATTATGGGTGAGGCCGATGTGGTCCTCGTGGCCGGGGCAAGCCTGAGCGCCTTCACCATGCGGTTCGGGCACCTGCTCGGCCCGGACAGCACCGTCATTCAGATCGACACCGCCCTGCAGCCGACGCACCCGCGGGTGGACACGTTCGTCAGCGCGGACGCGAAGTCCGCGGCCGGACACCTCCTGCGGACGCTTGAGGGCGCGGCCTCGCCGGACGCCGGCCGCGGCGGAGCGTGGCGCGCGGAAGCCCGCAAACGGCTGGCCGAAGGACCGGCCCACCACCCGGGCTCCGAGGAGACCGCGGACGGCCGGCTGGACCCGCGTTCCCTGGCCACCGCGTTGGAGGACGTGCTGCCGGAGCGCCGCACGGTGGTCCAGGACGGCGGGCACTTCCTCGGCTGGGCACCCATGTACTGGCGCATCCCGCGGCCGCAGGACCTGGTGATGGTGGGGACCGCCTACCAGACCATCGGGCTGGGCCTCGCCAGCGCCGTCGGGGCAGCCCGCGCGGTGGAGGCCGGCCGCACCCTGGTGCTGGCCTCCGGCGACGGCGGTTTCCTGATGGGCCTGTCCGACCTCGAATCGCTGATTGGCGCGGCGAGCAGCGCCGTCGTCGTGATCTACAACGATGCCGCCTATGGAGCCGAAATCCACCAGTACGGCTCCCAGGGCCTGACCGACAAGCCGATGCTGATCCCCGAGGTGGACTTCAGCGGCGTCGCTCGAGCGCTTGGTGCCGAATCGGCGATCATCCGCTCGCTGGCGGACCTTTCCGCGTTGCAGGACTGGATCGACGCCGGCGCGAAGGGAACCTTCGTGGCCGACTGCCGCATCACCTCCAGCGTCCGGGCCCCGTGGCTGAGCGAGTGGATGGAGGCCTCGCGGGCGGCGAAGGCGGCGGTGGCTGGCTAGTCAGCCCGGCGGGCCGGGAAGGAATCAGGCACGCCGGGCGGGTCCGCTTCCCGGCAGGAGTCTGCAGCCACCTCAGACACCTCGGCGGTTCCGTCCAGACCGCGGCGGCCCCGGAGGTTGGATGTCGGTCACCCAGCGTATGGTCGCGACCATGATCAGAGACGACGATGACCTGGACTTAATAATGATCCAAGAGGCGATCCTCCAAAAGGAGGAGGACATGAAGGCGTGGTGCCCGTCGAGCGGTGAGGACGTGGGCGAGATGATCGAGTTTCCCGGAAACGACGAGTGGTACATCAAGTGCCCGACGTGCGGCACGAGGTGGGCTGGCGGCAGCACTGTGCTGGCCGATCACAACAAACCCGATTACCGATGAACGCGGGGGCTCACCTCGGCTGACTCCGGCTCCTGGGTCCCTTCGGCTGGAACCCACGCGCCGCCGTCGTAGGCCTCTCCCGGGACCACGCCTATCGGCGGCCGCGAGAGCACACATGCGGCCCAACGGCGAGCCGTTCCAGGGTCCGGGACGGACACCGACTGGTACCTGCACCTCTTCTCCCCCGAGCAGCCGGACTGGAACTGGCGCAACCCCGCCGTCGGCGACTACTTCGACGGCGTGCTGCGCCTCTGGTTCGACAAGGGCGTGGACGGGCTCCGGATCGACGTCGCCCATGCCCTGTTCAAGGCCGACGGCCTGCCGGACTCGCCCTCCACCGGCGGGGTGGTGGACGGGCTGCGGTCCAACCCGCAGGTCTCGGACCAGGAGGAAGTCCACGAGGTGTACCGCCGCTGGCGGACCCTCGCGGAGAAGTATGAGCCGCACCGCCTGCTGGTAGGCGAGGTCAACCTGGAACCGGCCCGCGCCGCCCGCTACACCCGGGCCGATGAAATGCAGCAGGCCTTTGCCTTCGCGTTTGTGAAGCTCGGCTGGGATCCGGCGGCGTGGGCCGCCGCGGGGACCGAACTCGAAGCTGCCCGCCTGCTGCACGGCGCCACGCCGACGTGGGCGCTGGAGAACCACGACATCGTCCGGTCCGTCACCCGGTTTGGTGGTGGGAATGTTGGCGCCCTGCGGGCCAGGGCCGCTTTGGTGGCTTTGCCTGGCCCTGCGTATCTCTACCAGGGCCAGGAGCTCGCACTGCCTGAGGTCGACGTCCCGATGGAATCCCGGGTGGATCCGATGTGGGCCCGCGGCGGGGTCTCCCGCGACGGTGCCCGCGTCCCGCTGCCGTGGACGGAGGACGCGGCACTGAGCCACGGGTTCTCGCGGGCCGAAACTGTGGCCGTCAAGTCACCAACGCCGTGGCTGCCTATTCCGGCGGGATGGGGCACGCACGCGATCGAGCTCCAGCAGCAGGATCCGGCGTCGTCGCTTGCCTTGGTCACCAACGCGCTACGGCTGCGCCGGCTGCTGTGGAACAACGAGGTCTTCGGCCCGGACGACGGCGGCACCTGGCGCGTTGAGGCCGGGAACCTGCTGATCTGCGAACGCAGCGCGGACTTCTTCGTCGCCGTCGCGATGGGGAGCGAACCGGTGCAGCTGCCCACCGGTTCCGTGCTGCTCAGCGCCGCGCCCCTCACCGAGGACGGCTGGCTGCAGCCGAACGACGCGGCGTGGGTGCTGCGGGGCTGAAACTCGAGGCAGGCAAAAGGCCGTCCACGTTTCTTCAGGAACGTGGACGGCCCTTGCAAGCCAGCCAGTCAGTCCGGTCGCGTCAGGCCGGCGACACTCCTTACGGTTTCATTCTGATTCGGGACGTCCACGCTGAACCGTCCCAATACCTGAACGGCGCCACTTCCTGTGGGTCGGGATAGAAGCCGGGCACAAGTCCCCCCGCTTCGGGCTGAGCTAATTCCGGCTCATCGGAAATGTCGGCGTCCTCATCGAACGACAGATCGATGACGGCCGCCTGCAGGGCTGGCTTCGGGGCTGCCCGCTCGGCTGCCAACCGATCTCTAGCGGCTGCTTTTTCTGCCCGGACTCTCTCCGCTTCGGCGCGCTTCTCCTCCTTGGCACGCTCGGCCTCCTCGCGCTTTTGCTCCGCAGCGCGTGCCTTCTGCCGGATGGCATCGGATTTATCTTGTTCGATTTCCTGTTGGCGCCGCTGGATCCGGGCAAGCGCCTCGCGAAGGCCCGGGAGGCTGGAGTCTTCGGCCAGAATCTTCTCCAGGTCCGCCGTGGCGCGCGCGAATGCTCCCTCTGTCAGACTGATCTCGGAGCGCAGAGCCAAGGCCTGAAAGCGCAATCCGGTCCCGTACTTCTTGCTTGCCGTCAGCGGCTTGATGCATTCCTTGGCTGCGACGAGTTCACCCAGTGCCAGATGTGATTTGGCCCGGAAGATGGCAAGCATGGCTGTGATTTCGGAATCGACGCCGAAGCCGTTGGTGAGTCGAAGAACCTCATGCCAGTCTTCTAGTTCGACATAAAGGTCAGCCAGGCTCAACAAGGCGGGATAGCTCGGATCCAAAGCCTCGACGTAGTACACAGCGGTCCGGGTCTGACCCTGGATCTGCAGCCCTTCGGCAAGCGCGAGAGTCACGGCATCGTGCGAAAGTGGCAACTCCACTGAGACGCCGCCGGCGATACCGAGCGTCAGCCGGTAGCTGGAGAGATACTTCCGGGTGAATGCGTGCGATTCCACTTCTCCGTCCAGGGAGAGCGCGGCACGGAGATACTCGACAGCCCGGTCCGTCTGTCCGTGGATGAGGTGCCGCAGGCCCAGCAAAGCGTTTCCGAGCAATGCGTATTGCGGGTGTGCCAGCACGGTCTCCTCTAGGTTCAAGGCATCCGGCTGGGAGAGAAAGGCAAAAAGGGCCTTCTCCTCCTTCGGCGCGAACATCCCTGGCCGGACCGGCGCCTGCGCCGGAGCCGTCGTCGACGTTCTGGCAGTACCCGTCCTTGGCGAAGCTGGGACCTTTCTGGGCGAAATCTTGCGGCCGCCCACGTAGGTGCCGACTCCGTGAGTGGAGACCCGGACGCGCACTCCGGGCATCACCTTGAACGACGTGCTTTTTCTAAATCCCACTAGTCCCCCTTGGACATTGAAATGCTGCGCCGAAACTCTGAGGCTTCGGCTTCTTCCCTGAATTCGAGTGTTGTGGCCCCGACAATGCGTCGCACCGCTTCACGGACCTCGTGCGGAGTGGCGTAGAAGAACTCCCTGCGCAGGTTGACGCGATTGACGCGGCGATCCTCGAATTCGCGGTGCAGTTGCCCCTCCAGACCGGCGGCGTCGTCACTGAAGAATAGAACATGAACGTCGTAGAGGAACGGGACCCCCGCGCCGCTGAGTTCACGGATTCGCTCCGTTGGCTCAAGGCGGCGGGTCATGCCGATCTTCACAATCTGGTCGCCGAAGGCACCGAGATTCGAAATGACGTAGACGTAGCCGGCCTTGGCATTGGCTTCCCGGTTTTCGATATCACGAAGGTTGTGTTCGGCTTGTTCGAGCCGCGACTGCATCATGGCTATGGCCGAAGCATCCCCGCTACTGATCGCTATCTGCAGGGCCGCTTCATATTGGTCGCGTTCCTTTTCGAACTTTTCCCTGGCCTTTTGGAGCTCCCGCTCGACCTTTTCCAGTTCACGGAGTTCCTCGCGGATGGCCCTCTGAGTCTCCCGCTCTTCGGTGACCTTCAGGTGGTAGTCCGCTGTGAGCTGGATTTCGGCGAGACGGAGCTCGTGATACTCCCCTGTGATCTGAATGGCCATGCTGCGGCCCAGTTTTTGGATGGATTCTTTCGCCCGAGTCAGCCTTGCCATGGCCGGCTCAAGGTTGTGGCTGCGGACTGTCCGGATGCAGTTGTCGGCTTCGGCATTGTAGGCGCGCAGCATCAGCCGGCATTGCTCGCGAACCATCCGGGCACCGTCTTGCAGGCTCCCGTTAACTGCCCAGTTTGCAGCGCCCGTCACGCCCCGCTCCTTCGCGGTTTCTTTCACGTTGGCGCGCAACAGGTTCAGGCGATCCTTATATTCAACTGCGTCATCCAGCGGGTGCGCGAACTCGTAGATGCCTAGATCCTGGAGGAGCTTGATCTCCCGGGTTTCGATAATCGCTGATTCGAGTTCTCTCAGCACCGCCTCCTTTTCGCGTATCCGGTGTTCCAGGTCATGGAGGTCATTGATACGGTGGCTGTCAGGTTCCCGGCGTGGGTGATCGGGCGCGGGATCCGGTGAAACCTCACCGCCCAGCGCCACCCCATGCTGGTCGAGGAAGGATTCGAGACCACCCGTCCATCCTTGCGAGACGTTGCGGATCTTCCACTCGCCGTTCCTGCGGTAAATTTCGCCTATTACTGCCACATTCTCATTCGACAGATCCGCTGCCGGCACTTCGAAGGAAACGCCGGAAGGCGACTTTATGAACAGGCGCAGGTCTCCCAACTGGCCCAGGACCTGTTCCTGAGAATCCAAGCTGGCCGCTATTGCGATTCGCTGAACAACGGCAGGGATTTGGGCCAGCGAAATCGATGCTGAATGTTCTTGGCTGTCAGCCCGCGCAGATGTCCTGCCGAGGTATTCAACCGCGCCCTCGAGATATCGCGGCTGATTGTAGAAAACGACTGCCTCATTGGAAGGGACGCGCCCACCAGCGTCGACCATGACCAGGAAAAGGTCAACATCAGAATTAGAACTCAAAGACTGCCATTTAAGCTCAACTGACAGTCTTTCGCCGGTGTGTGCTGGCAGAGTCGAATTTCCACCTTTGGACAGGATTGAGTGCGGCATTTACAGACCATATAGCAACCGACTGACATCTCTTGCGTGGAGGTCCGCTCCCGCCGTGGCGCACCATCGACCGGAACTTAGGCAGCGGATTAGTCAGGAGATAGCCGACGACCCGCAGCCCACTAACCTCCGGGGTTACTTCTCGACCAGTTCCTCGCTACCGGCCTCAGACCCGCCCACCGACTGTTCGCCGCGCATTTTCCGTTTGATCAACCCTGCGACGCTCCCGCCGACCGAGCCCGCCGTGCCAGTGATGGCGCCGCCAACACCCTTGACCGCGGTGAGGGCCTGGGGCTCATCTGGGATCCCATCACCGTCGATGTTCACGCTCCGGAACGCGCGCGTTACCATGTCCGCTGCGGTTGCCACCACGGCGCCCGCTAACACAGCGCTCGTTGCGACGCCTTCTCCGACAGTGTTGGCCGTGCCGGCGATCCAGTTACCCGTCAACTTCGCGGCATCTTCCATGGCTGCAAGAGCTCGGTTCTGGTCCACGTCTCACTCTTCGGCGCCAGCCTCTACAGGAACGGCCAGATGTTCGGGGAACGTGTCTGGGGCATCGGCGAATGCTTCCCGGGCTGCGACGATGACACCGCGGCCGAACACGAAGCGGGCGACGCCAGAACCACGACTTCTCGCTGACTGAAGCTTTCACCGCGGACGACGGCGGCACCTGGCGCGTCGAAGCCGGGAACCTGCTGATCTGCGAACGCAGCGCGGACTTCTTCGTCGCCGTCGCGATGGGGAGCGAACCGGTCAGGCTGCCGGCTGGATCCGTACTGCTCAGCGCCGCGCCGCTGGCCGAGGACGGCTGGCTGCAGCCCAACAACGCCGCCTGGGTGCTGCGCGGCTGACGCTAGCGTGGCCAAGGGCTGCCACTACCCGCCGCACAGGCTACGTCGGCACCCAAGACCCGGTGCCGCCGTCGTGCTAAGCACTGCGGGGTCCCTCAGTTTATCATCGCGCCCTGGGCGCCGCCCATAAGATGAGGCATGGACTTTGCGGATACGCTCTGGACGGTTTTGGGGGCCGGGCTGGTTCTGCTGATGCTCGTCGACGTCTTTCGTACGCTCCTTTATCCCCACGGCTCCGGTCCCGTGGGCCGGGCGATCATGCGCGGATTCTGGCTGGTATCCAGAAAACTGCGCGGCCGGGGCTCCTTCATCGCAGCACCGTTGGCCATGGCGGCTGTCATTGGCGCCTGGGCGGGCCTCGCGGCCATAGGCTGGGCCCTGCTGTACTTGCCGCATCTGCAGTCCGGCTTTATTCATGGACCCGGGGTGCCGCAGCACGGCGACTTCGCCGAAGCGCTCTACATCTCCCTGGTCACGCTTTCCACGGCGGGGTTCGGCGAAATCGTGCCGGCGCATCCGCTGCTCAGGCTGGTCGTGGCCCTCCAGGCCGTCACCGGTTTCGGTTTGCTGACAGCAACAGTCACCTGGATCCTGCAGATGTACCCGGCCCTAAACCGCCGCCGGGCCCTTGCCCACGAGCTTAACTTGTTCAGGGAGGCTGCGGGTCCTGCCGGTGTGCTGGCCGTGGAACCCACGCATGCTGCCGGGCTGCTGGAGTCAATGGCCGGAAACGTATCTCTAGTGAGCATCGATCTGCTTGCGTTCCATGAAACCTACTATTTCCGTGAAATCGAGCAGCGCGGCTCCTTGCCGGCCACAGTCGCCTATGCCCAGGAGCTGGCATCCGAAGCCCAGCGCAGCGACAACCCTGAGCTCCAGTTCGCCGGCCGGATGCTCCGCGCGGCGCTGGACGGACTCGCGGACGTCCTCCGCGGCAAGTTCGGCCATTCAGGAACCACCTCTTCTGAAGTGTTCGACAGCTACGAGCTGCACCACCGGCATCTGCGGGGCGGGAACTAGAGACGAACCAGCGAGCGGGTAGCGCCCTGCAGCCCCGACGCCTGGCTCACGGTCGGCCGACCCGTCATCCCAACCTCCGGGGCCTCGACAATGCAGTCTCTCTTAGCCAGCTGAATCCGACTCCCGCCTTGGTCGCGGAAGCCGGATCACTTCGCCTTTGCTTCGGGCAGCAGCGTTGCCCTGCGTCGTTGATCGGAGCCAGACTCCGGCCTACGCGCGCTGGGCGATGTTGATGATGTTGCCCTCGCTATCCAGGAACCAGGCTGCCTTCCCCCAGGATCCCGTCGCGATGCCGTTCTCCGTCTTCAGCCCGGGAAAATCGTAGTCTTCGAAGACGACACCGCGGCCTCGCAGTTCCTCCATCTCGCCTTCGAGATTGTCCGTTTCCCAGCCCATCTGGGTGTTCTTGGCCGACCCGGCATTATCCGTCGGGTAAACGAGGAAGCGGGTTCCTTGACCGCAGCTGTACCTAATGCTGCCGTCCTCCATGGATTCGTCGGGTTCGATTCCCAGCTTGTCCCGGTAGAACGCCTTCGCCCTGTTGATGTCCTTCGCGGGGAGGACAGCAACGATGTTTGAATCCTTGAGCATGATGATTCCCTTCAGTGCGTTGATGAGCGCAGGGATGGCGTTGCCCACCCCGGTTTCGGTCTCCGGAATCCTTGTCCGGAGACCGTGACTGCCCCTTGCGCCCAGCCGGGGCGGCCACCTGGGACCCTTGAACGCCGCGCCACCCCGTCCACCAGCGCGAGGAGTCCCCGAAGTTTATGTGGCCATTATGGACCGCTTTGGTCCTTCGGAAAATGGGTGGCTGGCACCCGGCCAACGTCCTGAGCGCAGGGCCGCCGTGCCGGCCGCGCCGCTTCCGTCAGCACGCCCGATGCTCCCCCAGGCGACCGGGAAACCGTCGTCGACCTTGCACCGCAACGGATGGACCGAGTCGTTCGATAACTTGCAGGCGGTATTAGGTAGTCGCACCTGACAACGCCGTCTGCTGCTGCGCTGCTGGGCCAAGCGTGGCAGAGTGCTGCCATGGCAGCTTTCAGTCAGTCCGATGACCTCCGCGGCGCAGAATTCACCGACGTGAACCTGCGCGGAGCCCGGTTCGTCCGCTCCGACCTGTCCGGCGCCGTGCTGCGCGGGGTGGACGTGGCCGGGGCGGAGATCGATGCGCCGTGGCTCTTCGATGGCGTAGACGCCCTGCTGGTCAACGGCGTCGACGTCGTCCCGCTTGTCGAGGCCGAACTGAACCGCCGCTTTCCCGGCCGCGCCGAAAGACGCGCAGCTGACCCCGACGGTCTTCGTGCGTCGTGGACGGTGCTGGAGCGAACCTGGGCGGCCACGCTGGAGCGGGCCGCGGCCATGCCGACGGGCACGGTGGATATCTCGGTGGATGGTGAGTGGTCCTTCGCCCAGACACTCCGGCATCTGGTGATGGCCACCGACACGTGGCTTCGCAAGGCAATCCTGGAAATCGATCAGCCCTATCACCGGCTCGGTCAGCCGAACGTGGAATACGCATCCGACGGCTACGACACCTCGGTCTTCACCCCGGACGCACCCTCCTACCAGCAGGTGCTGGAGGTGCGCGCCGGCCGGCAGGCCATGGTGCGCAACTACCTCGCCGCGCTCACCCAGGAGCAGCTGTCCGGGGCCCGCACGAACCCCTGGGCCCCCGGGCAAGCCGAGACGGTACTCGCCTGCCTGCATACGATCTTCGCCGAGGAATGGGAGCACCTCCGCTACGCCGTCCGTGACCTGGACGTGATCGAGGCGGCGATTCCCACCCCAGCCCCCGCGAACGGCAGAATGGAACCATGACCCTCACAACGTTCGCGCTCATCCGTCATGGCCAGACCGACTGGAATGCGCAGCGCCGGCTGCAGGGAGCCACCGACATTCCGCTCAACGACGTCGGCCGCGGCCAGGCCCGGGACGCCGTCGCCGTGGTGTCCGGCTATAAGTGGGATGCGGTGGTGTCCTCGCCGCTGAGCCGGGCCGCGGAAACCGCGGAGCTGATCGCCGGCGGGCTGGGGCTCGCCGTCGACCGCCATGTTCCCGAACTCGCCGAGCGCAGCTTCGGCGACGCTGAGGGCCTGCAGGACGGGCCCGAACTGGAGGCCCTGCGCATCCCCGGTGGATTCCGTGGCGCCGAGACTGAGGACCAGGCGGCAAGGCGCGGACTCCTGGCGCTGGAAACCCTGGCCGAGGAATTCCGCGGCGGGCGCATCCTGGTAGTCGCCCACGGCACACTGATCCGGCTGAGCCTGAACCGTGCGATCGGACGCCAGCTGGAGCGCATCAACAACGCCGCGCTGAACCTGGCCCACCACCACCCGGCCGACGGCTGGCAGCTCGAATACCTCAACGGCGCACCGGTGACGGCCGCGGCGCTGAGCTGAGCTCCGCACCGCCGGCGGCCGGCACCGGCGACGAACTGTTCACCCGCGGTCCAGTCCCCCGAGGACACCAGTCCATGTTCCTTCCCTAAGGTTGTCGGGTCGCCGGCGCAGCGCCGGCACCCAGGAGGAACCACCACCATGCGCACAGTCCTGACTGCCGCGGCCGCCGCCGCACTCATCGCCTCCCTGGCGAGCCCCGCCGTCGCCGCTCCAGCCGCGACTTCACCGGCTGAAGCTGCCTCCGCGCCGACATCGAACGCTGCCGGAACCGGCACATCCGAGACGAAAACGAACGAGCGCAACGGGTCCTTTGACCTCCAGGCACACCGCGGAGGCCGCGGCGAGTGGACCGAGGAATCCCTGGCTGCCTTCGCCAACTCGCTGGCGCTGGGCGTGACCACCCTGGAACTGGACACCCACCTCACCAGCGACGGCAAGATCATCGTCTGGCACGACGACACCATCCAGGCAGACAAGTGCCAGGACACCGCCCCGGCCACGCCGGGCGACGCCGGCTTCCCGTATGTCGGCGACCGGGTTGCCGAACTGTCGCTCGCCCAGATCAAAACACTTGACTGCGGGTTCACCCAGCTCAAAGGGTTCCCCGAACAGGACGTGGTCGAGGGCAACCGGATCGCCGAACTCAAGGACGTGTTTGGGCTGGTCCGCGACGCCAACGCCAAAAAGGTCCGCTTCAACATCGAGACCAAGGTGGAGGACGGGAAGTCCGGCGGCGCGGGCATGGTGGCCCTGACCAAGGCCGTGGTCGCGGAGATCCAGGCCTCCGGCATGGCGGAGCGAAGCACCGTGCAGTCATTCGACTGGTCCTCGCTGAACCTGACCAAAAAAATCGCCCCGGAACTGCCGCTGGTTGCCCTCTCCAGCGGCGACGCCTGGCTTGAGGTCGGCCGGCCCGGCGCCAGCCCCAATCTCGGCGGCATCGACATCGACAGCTACGGCGGATCCCTCGCCCAGGCCGCCGCGGCCCAGGGCTACAACGCCATCTCCCCCGCGTTCCGTTCCGTCACCCCCGGAATGATCACGGAGGCCCACGGTCTCGGACTGCCGGTCATCCCCTGGACGGTCAACACCACTGCTGATATCAACCGGCTGATGGACCTCGGCGTCGACGGCATCATCAGCGACTACCCCACCCGGCTGCGCACCGTCATGGAAGAGCGCGGAACGAAGCTCCCGAAGGCCTACTCGCCGAAGCTCTAGCGGAACTACAACGGCGGCGGCCGGCCGCATCCCGGGGCCGCCCGCGTCCCGGGGCTGGCCGCATCCCGGCGGTCGCCCGCGTAAGCAAAGCGGGCGTCTAAGCGTCATTGGCGCTAAGTTTGAGGGATCCCGGCACTTCGCGAGCGCGACGTTCGTTCGTTAGGTGACCAGCCCCCCGCCGACCACACCGGCCGACACAAAAATGAGGCACCATGCAAGTCCCCGCCATTGTTTGGATATTCACGATCATCGGAATAGTGGGCCTGCTGGCCTTCGACTTCTTCTTCCACGTACGCAAGGCCCACACCCCCACCCTCAGGGAGTCGGCCATCTGGTCATCGATCTACGTCAGCATCGCCCTGCTGTTCGGCGTTGGTGTTCTGGTTTTCGGCGGTGCCACCATGGGCACGGAGTACTTCGCCGGTTACGTCACGGAGAAGGCCCTCTCGGTCGATAATCTCTTCGTCTTCCTCATCATTATGGCCAGTTTCCGGGTGCCCCGCGCCGATCAGCAGAAGGTGCTGCTGTTCGGGATCGTCTTCTCGCTGATTGCGCGCACGGCGTTCATCTTCCTCGGCGCCGCCCTGATCAACAGCTTCTCCTGGGTGTTCTACATCTTCGGCCTTATCCTGCTGCTCACGGCCGGCAACCTGCTGCGGCCGGATTCGCACGATGACGACTCCGACGGGCTGATCGTCCGTCTGGCCAAGAAATTCCTGCCCGCGTCCTCGCACTACGACGGCGACAAAATGTTCACGCTCGTCAACGGCAAACGCGTCCTCACCCCGATGCTCCTGGTGATGGTGGCCATCGGCGGGACGGATATCCTGTTTGCGCTTGACTCGATCCCGGCCATCTTTGGCCTGACCCAGAACGTCTATATTGTCTTTACCGCCACCGCGTTCTCGCTGATGGGGCTGCGCCAGCTGTTCTTCCTGATCGACGGGCTGCTGGACCGGCTGATCTACCTCTCGTACGGCCTCGCCGCCGTCCTGGGCTTCATCGGCGTCAAACTCGTCCTGCACGCCCTCCACGAGAACAACCTGCCGTTTATCAACGACGGCGAACACGTCAGCGTCCTCGAGGTCAGCACCGGCGCCTCTCTGCTGGTCATCCTCGGAGTCCTCACCGTCACCATCCTGGCCTCCATCTTCAGCCCCAAGGGCAAGGCCAAGAACGCGGTCTCCGGCGCCAAACGGCACGCCACTGACTACCTGGACCTCAGCTACGAAACCGACATCGCGGAACGGGACGCGATCTTCACCAAGATGGTCAGCGAAGAAGAGCAACTGCGGACGCTGCCGGAGAAGTACAAGCGGCTCATCCACCATGAAACCGAGTTCCTGGATCTCCTCCACCGCGCCCATGCCGAGCACGACAAGGCCCTGGAACGGAACGCCCGCGGCTAAACCCAGCAGCCGGTGCGGTGCGGGCAAAAGGCCGCTAGGACAGCCGGCGGGACAATAGCGTCGGCTGTCCGTGCCTGCTGCGGGTCTTTGAGGCGTACATATCGGCATCGGCCCGGCGCAGCAACTCCTCCGCCGATTCGGTGTCTCCCTGGCTGATCGCCACGCCGATGGCAAGTCCCACCTGCAGTTCGGCCCCGTCGACCAAAACGGGCGGTGCCAGCGAATCCAGTACCCGCAACGCCACTCGTTCCACATCGTCGACGGTGGCCGGACCGGCGACCAGCACCACGAATTCGTCGCCGCTGTAGCGCGCGGCCGTGTCGACGCCGCGGATCGCTCCGGCCAGCCGCGCGGCAACCTGGCAGAGAACCTGGTCACCGGCGGCGTGGCCCATTGAGTCATTGACGGTCTTGAAGCCGTTGACGTCGCAGAACAGCAGGCCTACCTCCCCGCCGCCGTGCATTGCGGCCGCCAGGGCCATCCCCAGCCGGTCATCGAACAACGCCCGGTTCGGCAGTCCGGTCAGCGAATCATGCATCGCCGCGTACCGTGCTTCCGCCAGCAGCCGTGCCCGGTCCGCCTCGGCGGCCTCGAGCTTACGCATCGCCGCCGCGAGTTCACGCTCGTAGAGCCGGCGTTCCGGGGCGCTGAAGAGGACGATGCGGTCCAGCTCGGGCGCATTCGCCGCCGTGCGGGAGCGCGCAGCAGCCAGAAGTACCGGCAGCCGGGTGCCGTTGGCGCCAATGATCTGGACGGAGAGTTCGGTCAGCACCCCGGTGGCGTCCAACTCCGGCATCGCGTGGGTCAGGTACATAATCCGGTCACCGGCCGGCATCAGCCGCAGCACACTGGAGCCCACCAGCTCGGCGCGGGATTTGCCGGTCCAGTCGCAGAGCGTCCGGTTCGCCTCCACAATGGTCCCGTCCGGCAGGGTCAGCAGATACCCGGCCGGCGCAGCATGGAACAGCGCCACGAAATCCGTGCGGCCTGCCGGCTGGGGCTCCGGCGCGGCGTTCACGTGCCGCTCTGCAGGTAGCCGAGGATGGCGGCCGCTGTCTCCTCGGGCGCGCTGGCCTGCGGGAAGTGGCCCTTGGCGGCCAGGGTTTTGAGTGTGCCTTGCGGCAGCCGTTCGAGCAGGTACTCACCGATGTGCGCCGGGGTCACCACGTCGTCAGTGGTCTGCAGGATCAGGACCGGGATCCCGACGTCGGCCAGCCGGTGCCGGACGTCGGACAGGAACGCCACCCGGGCGAAGTCACGGCCCACCGCGGGGGTGATCCGGCCGAAGCTGCCCCGGATTTCGGCACCGAGTTCGGCGGCTTCCGGATTGTTCAAAAACACCGGAGCCATCGAGTTGGCCCAGACCAGGTAATTGGCGTCGAGGGATTCAAACAGTTCATCGAGCTCGTCGCTGGTGAAGCCGCCGGTGTACCCGTCGTCGGGGTGATCCAGGTAGCTGGGCGACGCCGTCAGCAGCACCAGCCGGCTCAGCCGCGGGCCCCCGTTCTCGTTCGCGGCGGTGGCCTCGCGGGCGGCGGCCTCGATGGCCATCATGGAGCCCACACTGTGGCCCACGAGGGTCACCTCGCGCAGGTCCAGTTCCGTGCAGATGTTCAGCAGGTCCGTGACGTAGGGGCCGATGCTGGAGTACTTCCCGGCATCATAGGCGCCTTTGTCAGACCCGCCGGATCCCATGTGGTCAAAAAGCACCACCCGGTAGGTGTCCGTGAAATAGGGCAGGACCTTTCCCCACATCTTTTGATCGGTGCCAAATCCGTGGGCGAACATCAGTACCGGACCCTGCTCGGGTCCGGTGATCTGGACGTTGCTGCGTGCTGAAACCGTCATGGCCCGGTGGTGCCGCCTGTCTGATGGGAAGGGAGGTCCGGATCACCCCAGTCGCCGGGCCAAGTTAGCCGGATGCTTCGATGCGAAGTACGGCCCTCGAAAATGCTAGCCCTTGGAAGGAGCGTTCGTTGCATTCTCCGGATTGATGCCCCGAGGTTCGGAGCGCTCATTGCTGCGCCGGATCCAGTCCGAAACGTAGACCTTCGGCAGGATCTTAGCCACCGCCAAGGCCACGTACATCACGGTGTTGATGGCCACAAACGCCGCCAAGGCCGCGAAGGCATCGCTTTCGAGCAGTGCATGCGGCAGCAGGATGCCCGCCGGGACCGTCAGGTGGATGTTGATCATGGGTGGCTCCCCGGGGTGGTGGGCATGGCGGCGGTTCTTGCTGCGGCGGACGACGCCGGGTGCTGCACGTGCTTCCATGCAGCCTGCCGCCCCACGGACAGATCGATGACACCCTTGACGTAGACGAAGTTCAGGTACATATCAAAGATCAGTTCCGGGAAGATCAGCACCGCCAGCAGCCTTCCACGCCAGCCGGCCCGCCACACCGTCACCACACGTTCTACGGTGAAAATCGCCCCCAGGCCCAGCCAGAAGGGAAACCAGACCCACTCGTCCAGGGCAAGCAGCATCAGCATTATCAACAGCAGGTAGGACCCCAGGGCGATCACACCATAGCCAATACCGAGCTGCTGCGCCCAATACCGCATGGTCTGCGGCGTGATCCCGTAGGCCCCGAGGTTCTCCAAGGCGCCGCGCTGCCAGCGCAGCCGCTGCGCCCAGAGGGTGCGCCACGTGGGCATCAGCTCGGTGACCACAGTGCATTCCTGCGGTGAAATCATCAGTCCGCCGAGCGACTTCAGCGCAATCGTCAGCTCGTTGTCCTCTGTCAGTGCCGCCGTGTCATAGACGTCCCCGTGCTTACCGGGCAGGGACAACCCGCGGCCTTGCGCCACCGCCCGCAGCGCCGCCGGGCGGAATACCGAGGCGGTGCCGGTCAAAACAAACACCCGGCCCCGCCGCCGTCGCATGTCCCGGGCGTAACGGACGTATTCATTGCGCTGGAACTGGCCCAGCATGCCGTGGCCTTCCTCACCGTAGAAGAGGCCGCCCACGGCCATCAGGGCCCGGTCCTGGCTGAGCCGGCGGACCGCGGATTCCAGGAATCCGTCGTCGAGCTGGGTGTCGGCGTCCATAATCATCACAACGTCGTTGTCCCCCAGCCCGGGCAGGACCTGGCTCAGCACCTGGTTCAGCGCGCCGCCCTTTTTGTGGGTGTTCCCCACTGTTTCGAAGACTTCGACGCCGGCAGCCCGGCAGGCAGCCACGGATCCGTCGGTGCAGTTGTCCGCAACAACGATGATCTTTTCGGGCGGGTGCGACTGGTCCATCAGTGACGCCAGGGTCAGCGGCAGCGAGGCTTCCTCGTTGTGGGCGGGGATAAGTACGGTGACCGTGACCGGTCCGGCGTAGACTCCGCGCGTCGCCGCCATAATGACTTTGGGCGCCAAGGGTTTGGTGTTGATGTTCAGCGAGCGGCGGCTGCGGTTACCGATCCGTTGCTCCAGCAGTGCCACCCCGGCCGCGAGGGCCAGGGCGACGGCGATCGCGGCGGTAATCACCCGCGGCGCCGGGGCTTCGGTGGCGTAGAGCACTTTCCAGAGCCCGAAGACGAGCCCTTCAACCGGCGCCTCGGAGGACATGGCGCCGCCCGCTGACACCAACGTCAGGAGCGCGGCAGCCGCCGCAACAACGGACCCCGCGATCAGCAGGCCGGCGGAGCGGGAACTGCTCCCGCCGGCTTCCGGGGACCGGCGCTTGCGGGGCCTCCGGTCGCGGTCACGGGGTTCACGGTTTTTTGTCATGTTTGGCTCCAGCCACCTAAACAGTCAATCTCCAACAGGATCAGCGTCCCGGCAGACCCAGCTGCTGCCTAAACCGTTCGGTGCCATCGGCTCCGGCGGATGGTGCGTACGCCGTGTTGTTACGCCACCGTGACATCCAACCACCACCGCCGGTCAGCTTGTCGATTGTTGTCATCCTACCGGCGAAGGTTGTCATCTGCCGCAGTATTTCCGCGTATTTCCGTCACGTTCACCCCGGTAAGGTTCGTTCCCGCCACAACAGCGAGACGGCAAACACCACCGCACCCAGGCCCAGCATCACAAAGACCATCAGTCCCCAGTTAGCCTGGTTCACCCCGGTGCCGTAAAAGACGCCGATCAGCACGGTAGCCATGATCGCCCCGAGGTACCGGCAGGTCTGGAATATCCCCGCAGCCACCCCCCGCTCCTCTGCCCGGGTGGACACATACATGCCCTGGCTCGAAGCGATGCCGACCACCCCGTAGGGCACACCCAGCAGTGCTGTCAGGGCCAGGACCAGCGGGATGGCGAACGAGCCGGTCAGCAGCCACATCATCCCCGACGCTGTCACCAGGAGCACAACGCCGGCAATCAGCACACGCTTGACCCCAAAGCGGTCAATCGCGCGGACGGCGACGGGTGTGACCACCACCGACATCGCCGCCAGCGGCAGCATCAGCAGGCCTACCATTCCGGGGCTGTACCCCCCGGCTTCCTGCAACAGCTGAGGCAAGCCAAAGAAGGCGAAGTAGTAGACGCCGCTGAACAGGGCAAACCCCAGGTAAACGAGCAGCAGCGGGCGGTTGCGTCCCAACAAGCGCAAATCCAGGAACGGGGTGGCAAAGCGCAGCTCCCGCCAGACGAACAGCACTGCTAGGCCGGTGCCGGCGGCAAGCAGCCACCAGCGGTGGTCCGGCAGCACGTTCAGCAGCGCCATCATCACCAGGACCATGGAGCCGACGAAGGCCAGGACGCCGGGGACGTCCGAGTCCCGCAGCAGCTCGACGGCCCGGCCGCTCTCGCGTTCCCCGTCCGGCGGAGCAAACCGCCGGACCAGGAGGATCGCCGCGACGGCCAACGGAACGTTGATCAGGAAAAGTGCCTGCCAGCCCACAAAACCCACCAAAAGACCGCCCACCACCGGTCCGACAGCAGCCGCCGAGGTATTCGCCATCTGGATGCGGCCCAGCGGCCGGGTCGACTTCACGTGCGCCTGACGGGCCAATGCCCCCACCATCACCACGGCGCTCGGGTAGGCCGTCGCCGTGCCAAGGGCCATAACGGCCCTGGCAACACAAAGCAGGGCGAAATTCGGGGCAAAGGGAGCCAGTGCGCAGGTCACCGCCACCAGCGCCATGCCCAGCAGGAAAAGCCGGCGCGGACCGAAACGGTCGGCAAGACGGCCCATCAGCGGCTGGCCGGCCGCGGAGGTGAGGTAGAACGCGGTAATCACCCAGGTGACGGTGGCGACGTCGAGCGCGAAATCCGCACGCAGCACCACCAGGGCGACGGCGATCATCGAGGAGTTCAGCGGGTTCAGTGCAGTACCCAGGCTCAAGCCTGCGACGGCCAGGCCGGTCCGGGGAGAGTTGCTCACGGCAACAGTCTGTCCTACCGCGTGCGGTGCCGGAACTCCGTGACGCGTCAGAGGACCTTGGACAGGAACGCCTTGGTCCGGTCATGCTGCGGATCGCTTAGGATCTGACGCGGTGGCCCGGCTTCGACCACCACACCTTCGTCCATAAAGACCAGCGTGTCTGCCACCTCGCGGGCGAACCCCATCTCATGGGTCACCACGATCATGGTCATGCCGGTCCTGGCCAGTTCCTTCATCACGTCGAGCACCTCGCCCACCAGTTCCGGATCCAGGGCACTTGTCGGTTCGTCGAAGAGCATCAGCTTGGGGTCCATGGCCAGCGCACGGGCGATGGCCACACGCTGCTGCTGGCCACCGGACAGGTGCGCCGGATAGGCGTCCGCCCTGTCGCCAAGCCCCACCCGGTCCAGCAGCTCCCTGGCCCGCTCGGTGGCCTTGGACTTGGACAAGCCCTTCACCCGAATGGGGGCCAGGGTGATGTTCTCCACGGCGGTCAGGTGGGGGAAAAGGTTAAAGCGCTGGAACACCATTCCGATTTCCTGGCGTTGGAAGGCTGCCTCCTTGAGCTTGAGTTCGTAGAGCTTGTCCCCCTTTTGCCGGTAGCCAACCAGTTGTCCGTCCACTGACAGCCGGCCGCCGTCCACCCGCTCCAGGTGGTTGATGCAGCGCAGGAACGTCGACTTGCCGGACCCGCTGGGGCCCACAATGCACAGCACCTCGCCGGGATCGACCGCCAGGCTGATCCCGCGCAGCACCTTGTTGGTGCCGAAATTCTTGGAGACCCGCTCCGCCAGGACCATGGGCATGTCCGTCATCCTTTTCCGCCAAAGTCCGTGCCGAGCGGTGCGCCCGGTATACCGGGGACCGCCGTCGGTGCCGGTTCCGGCGTCGACGGTCCCTTGCCCGTTTTCAGCCGACCGGTGCCGCGGGAGAACCTCTTTTCAATGAAGTGCTGGCCCACCATCAAAACGGAAGTGAAGAGCAAGTACCAGAGGGAGGCCACAATCAGCAGCGGCACTGGTGTGAAGGTCACCGCGGAAATACCGCGCGACACCCCGTAGAGGTCAATGCTCAACGGGATCGCCGCCACCAGTGAAGTGGTTTTGAGCATCGAAATCACCTCGTTGCCGGTGGGCGGAATGATGATCTTCATCGCCTGCGGAACCACCACAAACCGCATCGTCTGCCCCCAGGACATCGCCAGCGCCGTCGAGGCTTCCGCCTGCCCCTCGTCCACTGAGAGCAGCCCGGCGCGCACAATCTCGGACATGTAGGCGGCCTCGTTGAGTGCCAGTCCGATCACGGCGGTGATAAAGAGGTTGGTGAAGATCTCGTTGGGGATGGTGACCCACGGTTCCGTAAACGGAATACCCAGTGTGAACACCGGATAGATCAAGGACACGATGCCCCAGAAGACCAGCTGCACGTATACCGGGGTCCCCCGGAAAATCCAGATGTACAGCCAGGCAATACTCTTCAGCACGGGGTTTGGTGAGAGCCGCATGATGGCCAGCAACAAGCCGATGACGATCGCGCCGATCATGGCATAAACGGTCAGCCACAAGGTCACCCAGGCTGCCTGGCTGATCCGGCGGTCAAAGATGAATTTGCCGACGTCGGGCCAGCCATAGTCCGAGCGTTGGGCGGCGTCCAGGACAAAGACCGCCAGGCCCAGGACCAGGAGCACCGCCACCAGGATCCGCCAGGGATGGCGCAGCGGGATTGCGACGATCTCCTCCGGCGGCGCTCCGCCGTCGTCGGTTCGGGTTCTGCCGGCCCGCGGCGTCCTGCCCGGTTCCGTTTGCCCGCCGGGCTCCGCCTCAACCATCCGGCCGGGTTCCGGTTCGCTCATGTGCTATCACCCTTTGGCTGCCACGTTGAGTGCCGCCGTCTTGATTCCGCCGGCTTCCACTCCCCACTTGGACAGGATCTTGTTGTACGAGCCGTCATCGATCAACGACTGGAGGGCCTTTTGCAGGACCGGCGTAAATTCGCTGCCCTGTGCCACGGGTATGCCGTAGGGTGCCACCTCGAAGGCGGTGCCCGCGGTCTGCAGCTTGTCCTTGGTCTTGGAGATCGCGTAGAGAGTCACTGGTGAATCGGCGCTCATGGCGTCGACCTGACCGACCACCAGGGCGTTGGTCGCCTGGTCCTGCGCGTCGTATTTGAAGATGGTGATGGCCGGCTTTCCGGCGTCGGTGCAGGCCTTGGACTTGGCGGGCACTTCGTGGGTGTCCTCGTAGGTGGTGGCCTGGACAGCAACCTTGAGCCCGCAGGCGTCGTTAGGGTCGACCGTTTTGCCCTTCGGGGCCGCCCACTGGATTCCGGCGGAGTAGTAGTTCACAAAATCCACCTGCTTTTCGCGTTCCAGCGTGTCAGTAAAGGAGGACATGCCCATGTCATCTTTTCCCGCGCGGACGGCGGGAAGGATGTTGTCGAAGGTGCCGATATCAAAGTTGACCTTTAAGCCCATCACCTTCCCCAGGGCGTTGGTGAGGTCCACTGACCAGCCGGCCGGCGCCCCGTTGTCGTCCTTGAATTCGTTGGGCGGGTAATTGTTTGCCATGCCGACATTAAGCACGCCTGCGCTCTTGATTTTCTCCGGGAGCATCGCTGCAATCGTGTCACTCTTTTTCACGTCGATTGCGTCCGCGGTTCCGGAGGCCCCGCCGGTGGCGGCGGGTTCACTGTTGTTAACGCAGCCGGAAAGCGAGAGCGCCGTGGCTACGGTGAGGACGGGGAGTAGGTAACGGGTGCGCATGGTTTCCTTAGCTGTTCAGAGATTCTCTAAACTCCCGCAATCCTGCGGGAGCGTGCTGTCTGCCTGCTTATTCAGAATTCATATGTGCGAGGTGGTTGACGCCGTGGTTTCCAGGATTCCTCCGGACTGACGGATATCCCGAAGAATTTCCCCGCCCCGAGCCTTCAACTCGGGAATACTGGAAACGCCTACTAACGTCATCGTACGCCGCAGTTCGTCACCGAAGATCTCGATAATGCGCCCAACACCCGGCGAGCCCGCCGCGACCAGGCCATACAGGTATGCCCTGCCGATCGAACAGGCATCGGCGCCGAGGGCCAGCGCCTTGAGGACATCGCTGCCGCGCCGGACACCGGAGTCCACGTAGATTTCGATCGAGTCGCCCACCCGTTGCCGGGATTCCTGCAGCACATCCATGGGACTCAGCATGTGGTCCAACTGGCGGCCGCCGTGGTTGCTTAACTGGACGGCGTCCAGGCCAATCCGGGCAGCCTTGTCCACGTCGGCCGGGTTGACGCACCCCTTCAGCACGATTTTGCCGTGCCATCCCTGGCGCAGGGCCACCAGTTCCTTCCACCCGCTGGTGGCGTCCGAGTGGCCCAAAATGTGTTGCCACATGGACGGGGTGACGACGGACGTGGCCGCAGGACTGCGCGGATCCAGGTTGGGGAAACTGATGCCGTCCGACTTCAGGAAGTTGATCCACCAGGACGGCCGCCGGGCGATGTCAGCGATGGCGGAAAGGGTCAGTGCGGGCGGGGCGGTGAAGCCGTTGTGCAGGTCCCGCTCGCGGGATCCCAGCGCCCGTGTGTCGACGCCGACAATCAGTGTGGTGAATCCCGCGGCCTCGCAGCGCGCGAGTTTGTTCTTTAAGGCCTGGGCGTCGGAGGTCAGCCCGAAGTTGAACCAGCGGTCAAGGTCCGGGTGGCGTTCCGCGATCGATTCCATCGGCACGGTGCTGAGTCCGGCCAGCCCATAGGGGATCTGTGCCCGTTCCGCGGCCGCGGCGACGGCGAGTTCGCCTTCGGGATGGAACAGCCGGGTTGCGCCGGTGGGAGTCAGCGTCAGGGGCAGCGTGCTGGCTTTCCCGAGCAGGTTCGTGCTGGTATCGGGCCCGGAGACCGGGCCCCAGCTTGGCATCAGTGCCCAGGAATCGAAGACGGCGCGGTTGCGCCGCAGCGTCACCTCGTCCTCAGAGCCGCCGTCGAGGTAGTCGAAGATCCCGGCAGGCAAAACTTTCCGTGCGGCCTTCCGGTATTCCTCGACGTTGTAGGCGTTGGCCAGCACCCGGCGTCGGCGTGAGAAGACGGGGGCCTTCACCTGGATAAGCTGCCTGGCGTCGCTGATCTTCAAGAAGGGCCTTTCCTGTCGCTGTCCTGCGTTATGGTTCAGCGTAGAAAGCCCATTCCTGTGCCACTATGGAGATTCCGACAAATTTAGGGAATCTTCATTAGTAGCAACTACCAAACGACTTGGTTGGTGCCGGCGTGACCCCGGCACCGGCAGGACAGGGGTACTCGCTGCCTACCCTGGCGGACGTCGCCCGCTCGGCGGGTTCGGAAATTGTCAGCCTCGTCGAAATGCCGGCTGACGACCGGCAGATCGTGGCGGGCTCCGTGCTTTACGACTCGACGGCTGTTCCTGCCAGGTACCCGGGCGCTGTTGCGTTGGCCATCGGGCTCTCCCTGTCAGGGAAACGGCTCGGCGTGAAGGTCCGGGAACTCAGCGACGCCGGGTACGTGGCCATTGTCTACAAGTCCAACGGCAGCTCCGACGCAGCGCTGCGCGCCGCCGCGCGTGAGGCGGGTCTGGCACTGTTCCGGGCCGCAGATGCGGTGCCGTGGAATCAGCTCGCCGAGATCATGGACGCCGCCGTCGTCCCGCACCGCCAGTCCGGACACACGCTGGTAGACATCCGGCCCGGAGACCTGTTCGACTTGGCCAACACGGTAGCAGCCCAAACCGGCGGTGCAATCGCGGTCGCTGATCCGGACCAGACGATCCTGGCGTATTCGACGCTGCCGGACCAGCCCATTGATGAGACGCGCAGGAGTTCGATCCTCCGGCTTCATGTGCCGCATTCGGTTGAAACCGACAAGGACTACCGCCGCGTCCATGCCGCCACCGATGCGCTGGAGGTGGCGACGTCGGATCCCCTGCTCCGGCGTACGGCCATTTCCATCCGGGCCGGCGGCTCCGTCCTGGGCTCGCTGTGGCTGCTGGAACGGGCGGAACACCACACCGAGGATGCGAACCGGATCCTGCGTGAAGCAGCCAACGTTGCCGCGCTCCACATCCTGCACAAGCGCACCACCTATGTCTCGAACCTGACCCGCCAGATAGATTTGGTCCAGCCGCTGCTGTTTGAACCGCAACGCGCCGAGCTGGCGGCCATCAGGCTCGGGATCTCCGCGCCGTCCGTCCGGGTGGCGGCGCTGGGCGCCTGGCCGGCCGGCGGCACGGCGTCCGAAACCCTGCAATCCCGGCTCCGGCTCTTCGACGCCATCCGAACCGCCTGCGCCATCCGACTGCCCTCGGCCGTCTGCGGGTTCTCGGACAACATCGTTTACATCGTCCTGCCGCAGAGCACGGAATCGTCCCGGCAGTTTCAACGCACAGCACTTTTGAAGATTGTGCAGAATGCCCGGCGGCTCCTCGCCCGGCCGGTCCTGGCCGCACTGGGCGGGGCTGCCACAATCAATCGGCTCGGCGAGTCCCGGGTCAACGCCGAGCTGGTCCTGGCCGAGCTGGCGCGCAACGTCGCCGAAGGACGCATCGCCGCCGATTCCGACGACGTCGTCTCCGACGATGAATCGCTCGGCGCGTCCTTGCAGCTGCGCCAGATCGTTACCTCGCTGACGGCGGCCGGCCAGCTGCCCGGCGCGCACGCACTCCGGATCGCGGACTACGACGAACAGCACAAGAAGTCCTTCGAAGAAACCATTTACGCCTACCTGCGTTGCAGTGGCAACGCCGTGGAAGCCGCGAAGACCCTGGCGGTGCACGTCAATACGGTCCGCTACCGCTTGTCCCGGGTGGAAGAACTCTTCGGCCTCGACCTGGACGACCCCGAGACGCGCCTCCTGCTCTGGCTTCAACTCTGGGGAAGGCGCAACTAGGGCGTGTCTCCTTTTTGGCGTAGCCAGATGACGACGGCGTAGAGGACAACACCGGCACTGCCGTCAGGTTTTGATTTTCGCGACCGTCATCAGGATCGCCGAGTCCTCTTCCGCTTCCAGGCTGTGCAGCCCGTCCGGCACTATCAGCAAATCCCCGCTCTTGCCCTGCCAGGACTCCTCGCCGGCCCGCAGCCGCACGCAGCCACGGAGCACAAAGACCGTCGCTTCGCCCGGATTCCGGTGCTCGCTGAGCTGCGTCCCGGCCCGAAACGCCATCACCGTCTGGCGCAGGGTCTTTTCGTGTCCGCCAAATGCGGTGTCGGCAGCCCGCCCGCTGGGAGCCGCCACCGCGGCCGCAATTTGCTGCCGGGCCAGCGCATCAAGGGATATCTTCTGCATGGGGCCACCCTACCGAGAATCGTGCGCGCTGCCGAGGGTCCTTTGCCCCATCCCGGCCAGAAGCAGCCGCGGGGATGGGGAGCTCCCGGGTCAGTACACCACCCGGAAATCGCTGAACCCACCCGTGGCCCGGGAGACCACTTCGTCCACGCTCGCCACCCGTCCCGGGGCTGCCGGCGAGCGCAGCCAGCGCCGGAACTCCAGTACCGCCGGCTGGGGTCCCTCCGCGGCGATACCGACGGAGCCGTCGTCGTTATTGGTGACCGTTCCGGTCAGCCCCAGCTCCGCAGCCTTGCGCACCGTCCCATAGCGGAAGCCAACAGCCTGGACGACGCCGTCCACCCGCGCAGTCAGCCGGACCCATTCACCGGAATCGCCCTTCGGAAGCTCAGCCATGTTCCTAAATGTAGCGCCCGGCATAAAGTGCCCGATATAGAGCGCCCGGGGCGGAACCGCCGCCAGGGACGAATGTTTGTCCACATCGGGACCTAAGCCCCTTACCTTCCCGGCGCCCGGTCGCAAGGATAGTCAAGTGCGCTGCGTGGACCTGTCGAGACAACGGCATGGCGCCTTGATGTGCCTTACCCTCCCGCAGCCCTGCATGGCCCGAAAGGACAATAACGATGGCAGGACAATTCGAAATTTTCACGGACGCTGAAGCGAACGTCCGTTTCCGGCTGATCGGCGCCGACGGCACGGTGTTGGCGATTTCCAGGCCCTTTGAGGACAAGCAGTCCGCCGCGGAAGGCATTATGGCGGTGCGCGAATGCGCGGGAACGGGCTTGATCAAGGAAGCCCGTCCCAACGCCTGGGGCGGCACAGGCAGCACCAGGCCAGGACTGCCGACGCCCGCCCATCGCCGGCACCGGCACGCCCCCGCCGTCTAAGCGGCGCAACGACACATCGCCGGGCCGCAAGCCCGGCACCATCGGGAGCCACAATGGCCGAAGCTAGGGTCCACATCAGCGGCTTCCGGATGGACTTCGGCGACACCACAGTGGTTCGCGACTTGTCCTTTGACGTGGAAGCCGGCGAGACATTCGGTTTCCTCGGCAGCAACGGTTCCGGCAAAACCACCACCATCCGGGCCCTGCTCGGCATCTACGAGCCCACCGCCGGCACCCTCCACATCAACGGCCGGGACTTCAAACCGGAGCACGGCGACCGGTTGGGTTACCTTCCCGAAGAGCGCGGGCTGTATAAAAAGGAAAAGGTCATCGACATCATGACCTATTTTGGCCGGCTCAAAGGTATGGAGCGGCGCGCCGCGAAGCAGTGGTCGCTCGAGTACCTGGACCGGGTGGCGTTGGCGGACCGGGCCTCCACAGTGCTGGACAAGCTCTCCAGCGGGCAGCAGCAAAAGGTCCAGCTCGGCGTCACCATCATGAACAAGCCGGAGCTGCTGATCCTGGACGAACCCACCAAGGGCTTCGATCCGGTCAACCGGCGACTGCTGATGGACATCATCGAGGAACAGAAACTCGCCGGTGCCACGGTGGTGATGGTGACCCACCAAATGGAAGAAGTGGAGCGGCTCTGCGACCGGGTCATCCTGCTCAAGGACGGTACCGCCGAAGCCTACGGCACCATCGATGAGGTGCAGAACAAGTACGGCGGCCGCATCATCCGGATCCGGCACGGCGGGACCATCCCGCCTTCGCCGCACTACAAGGTGATGCTGCACCAGACCAACTATGCGGAGCTCTCCATCACCGATGCCAGCGACGAGGCCAGCATCCTTAAGGACCTGGTCTACGCCGGCGTCAGCGTGCGGAGCTTCACCACCACCAAGATTTCCCTCGAGGACATCTTCATCCGGGTCTACGGCGACCAGAACACGGCGGCCGCTTCCGGGGCAGCCGGAACCGCGCCGTCGCGGAAGCGGGAAGGAACGTAACCGGTGGCACAGCACAATCTCGGTACCGTGCTGAGCTTCGAGTTCGTCCGCACAGTCACCAAACGGCGGTTTTGGATCGGCACCTTGTCCGTTCCCCTGGTCCTTGCCGTGGTCTTCGGTCTCGTTTTCCTCAGCAACACCACCACGGATACCGCCGCCGAGGCCCAGAAGAGCGCCCAGTTCAGCATCGCGTACACGGACGCCTCGGGCCTTATCACCGCCGCGGACGCCGCGATCTTCGGAGCCACGGCGGCGGACTCCCCCGACGCCGGAATCCGGGCCGTGCAGTCCGGCGCTGTCGACGCGTACTTCGACTACCCGGCCCGCCCCGAATCGACCGCCGTGCGCGCCTACGGTGTGGACAAGGGGATATTCGAGAACGGCAAGTACGCCGCCGTCGCGCAGGCCATTCTGGCCCGCGCCGTCGAACAGAAGATCGGCGCGCCGCAACTGTCAGTGCTCGCCACCGGAAAACTCCAGATCGAAACCGTCACTTACAGCGGCGCCAAGGAATCCGGCGGGTTGGGCTCGGTGATTCCACCACTGATCTTCCTGGTGGTTTTCTACGGGCTGATCGTGCTGCTGGCCGGGCAGATGCTCAACTCCACGCTGGAGGAGAAGGAGAACCGCGTCACCGAAATGATCCTGACCACCCTCAAACCGACGACGCTCATCGCGGGCAAGGTGATCGCGCTCTTCGCGATTGGCCTGGTGCAGATGCTGGTGTTCCTGTCACCAATCGTGATCGCCCGGTTGTTCTTCCCCGAGGAGCTCAGCCTGGCCGCGCTGAACCTGCCCCCGCTGATCCTGGACCCGGTCCGGATGACAGTTGGCCTGCTGATCCTGGCCGGCGGCTTCGCCCTGTTCACCACCACCCTGGTGGCCATCGGCGCCGTGATGCCAACGGCCAAGGAAGCCGGAAATTTTATGGGCGCGATGATGGCGCTGATCTTTGTGCCGTTCTACGCCGTGGCCCTAGTGGTCTCCGATCCACAATCCCCGATTGTGCAGATCTTCACCTTTTTCCCGTTTTCCGCACCGGTCACCGCCCTGCTGCGCAACGGCTTCGGCTCCCTGAGCCTGCTTGAGGCCGGCATCGTGATCGTAATCCTGTATCTGGGCGCGGCAGTGATGCTCCGTGTGGCCGTGCGGCTCTTCCAGTACGGTTCCATCTCCTACACCTCGAAGGTCAACGTCCGCACCGCATTGCGTGCCGGGTCGCGGCACCGGCCCCCGGTCCGTCCCCCGACGGCGGCCCGCTGAGGGCTGTGGCTTCACCAGCGCGCTACTTACCCGCGCTTCCGGCAATCCCGTCCGCCGGCCGGAGGGAGGTGATCATGGTCCGGATGTCCTGGTATTCCAGTGTGGACGCGTACAGCTTCGCCTTCTCCAGATACGGCAGCGCGGGGTCCCCGGGCGTCTGGTTCAGCTCCGGACTGTACGTCCCGCCGAAGAAGGCGCCGCTCGGCGGCCACAGGAACAGGTGGAACATCGGGCACGCCGTAGCACCGGACTCTTCGGGAACCATGGTGATGCCGTAGGCGGCGATTGTGGACCGGGTTGCCAGCGCCTGCGTGTCCTCACCCCGGGACTCGAACACATAGCGCGGCGCTCCGGCGTCGGCGGCTCCGGGTTCGGCGAGCGCCACCATCGGCTGGGAGTCGAAGATCCGGTAAGCGGACTTATCGGTGCATTCCGCCCCGGTGGCAATGTTGGTCCGCAGACCCGCCATCTGTTTGCCACCGGCGTTCATCACGTCGACAAAATCGCCGGACAGTGCTCCGCCCGGGTCTTTGACCGTCCAGCCGGCGGGATAGTCGAAGGACAGCTCCCGGCCCGCTGTTGTGAATGTCCTCCAGCCCGACGCCGGCGTCCCGGGCTGCGTTGTTGCAGGCGTTGTTACGGGCGGCGGGACGGCTGTGGCGGCCGGCGGCGGGACGGGCGCCGTTGTGCTGCCCGGGCTCCCCGAGGCGGCCGGAGATGCGGCCGGAGCACCGCAGGACGTCAGCAGCAGCAAGCCCAAGCCCAAGCTGAAGTCCGCGGTTGCGGCGCGCGCGGTGTACACAGTTCGACTCATCACACCCCCTGGGAGACGACGTGTTGGAACCATTCTCGAACGTTGCGGCGCAGGCGGTAGGGGCTTTAGGCCCGTACCGGCCGCCACAGCCGGCCGTGACGCTACCCACGTTGACACGGCGCCGATTTCAATTGCCCGTCAAAGCTTGCTAGAGCTTAAACATATGGAAGAAGTCTTAAGTGAAGCCGTGCCCTATTTTGCCGTCGCCTGCGGCATTGCCGCCGGGTATTTCCTGTCCTGGCTGATTCGAAAGGTAGTGCTCCGGATAAACCGCGGACGGCACGAGCTGCAGGAGACGTCCCGGGTGGCCCGGGCCCCGCTGCGGATAGTGCTGGTGCTGATCGGCGTTAAGGTCGCGCTGGCCTTCACCACGCAGGGCGGTGGCTGGCGCACGCCGGTGGACCATCTGCTGCTGATCGCACTGATCGGCTCCATCGCCTGGCTCGCTATCGCCTTGCTGCTGATCGTGGAGACCCTGGTACTGCACCGCTACAGTGTGGACAAATCTGATAACCGGCGGGCCCGGCGGCTGCAGACCCAAATGATCCTGGCCCGGCGGATTGCCGTGGCCCTGATTGTGGTGCTGGCGGTAGGCAGCGCCATGCTGACCTTTCCGGCGGTCCAGGCCCTGGGCGCCGGCATCCTGGCCTCGGCCGGTGTGATCTCGATTGTGGCTGGCCTCGCGGCGCAAACCTCGCTGATCAACGTCTTCGCCGGTGTCCAGCTGGCCTTCACGGATGCGATCCGGGTGGGCGATGTGGTGGTGGTTGAGAAGGAATGGGGCCGAATCGAGGAAATCACCCTGACCTACGTGGTGGTTCACATCTGGGACGACCGTCGTATGATCCTCCCGTCAGTGCACTTCACCACCACACCTTTTGAGAACTGGACCCGCCGCCAGTCCGAGGTGATGGGCACCGTGGAGTTGGACCTCGACTGGCATGCCCCCTTGGAGGCCATGCGCGCGGAACTAAAAGCCGTGCTGGCCGAGACGGATCTTTGGGACAAGCGTGTGGGGGTCCTGCAGATCACCGACGCCACCAAGGGCTTTGTCCGGGTCCGCATCCTGGTCAGCGCCGCGGACAGTGCCGCGTTGTTTGACCTGCGCTGCCTCATCCGGGAAGAAATGGTGCTCTTCCTGCAAAAGGGACATCCCTCGGCCCTCCCCCACGTCAGGCTGGAAACCATGCCGGCTGCCCGCCCGGCGGCGAAGCCGGGTACCAAGGGCGAGGCTAAGGTTGCCGCGGCCGACGAGCAGGCCCGCACCCACGGGGACCCGCGCGATTCCCAGCTGTTTACCGGTTCCGTCGAAGCCATCGAACGCTCCCGGGCCTTCTCCGGGCCCGGCGAGGACGTCTTCGAGGACCGGGACAACGCCATCGCCGCGCAAAAGTAGGCCGGCCGGGTCTTCCCAGCTCCCACCCATTGGCCGATAATCAGACGTTGGCGAAACAGCAGGCGCAACCCAGTATCTGCTGAACAAGTCAGCCCAGGCACCATCCGTTCGATGAGTGAGGGAGCCAGAGATGAGCATTCCGCCGCCGCAAGAACCTGAGCCGTTTCCGCCGGAGCCGGGTCCCACCACGCCCGAGCCGCACCCCGGCGACCCGTTCCCGCCCGAGCCCGGGCCGTCCCCTTCCCCGGAACCCGGCCCCTACCCCGCACCCGGCCCGCTGCCGATTCCGGATCCCGGCCCGCTTTAGCTTCGGGCCGGCACCCAGGACACGCAAAAGACCCCTCGCCCACCGGATTCCGGCGTCGAGGGGTCTTTTGCGTGTCGCGGGGAATGCCGCGGGGAAGGCTGGTCGGCCGCTACGGCAGGACGATGTCGTGGGTCCTGTGGTCGTAGTGGATCACCAGCTGGCCGCCGGAGTGGTGCACCTCGTGGTTGGCGCCATCGAACGCACCGAAGGCGCCGAAATTCTCGGTCCAGGAGCGGTTGAGGGCGATCTTGAAGCTGTAGGAGCCGGCCGGGAGTTGCGCCGCGAGCTTCCAGAGCTGATCAACGAGATCCAGCTCCATTTGGGATTCGTCGTATTGCGGGGCCCAGTTGGCCGGGGCGCCCAGCAGGATGTTGAAGTCGCCGGCAACTGCCACTGCGTCCGGCTGCTCGACGGCGCCGACGCTGGCGGCGGGGGCCACGGACTTAACAGCCGGCGAAGCGGCAGCCGGGGCAGTGGCCGGGGCGGCGTCCGCCGCTTCAGCAGGTGCCTTGACGGCGGTTTTACGCTTGCGGACCGCCTTGGCGACGGGGGCGACGGCATCCTCGACAAGCTTGGCTGCCTTTTCCGCCACCCTGGCAACCTTCGGAGCGGCCTTCGGAGCGGCCTTCGCGGGCATGACGGCGGGCGCCGTAGGCAGCGGGGTGTCGGCGGGAACAGGGGTTCCGGCGTCGAGCGCTGCGGCGAAGGCTGCCGGGTCGGCGAAAGCGACGGTGGCGCGCTGGCCGTCCTCGGTGATCGTCCAGCCCGAACGGCCCTTGACCAGCCAGCCGGCCTTGACCAGCTTGGCAGTAGCTGTGGTCAGCGTCTTGTGACCGCGGGGGATGCCGCCGCTGAGCAGTTCACGCTCGAACTCGTTGAGCGGGACGCGGGCGATTGCCTCGCCCAGGACTGACCCGGCGTTCAGTTTCTCATCTGTCCACACGCCCTCGGCCAGGACGTCCAGTACGGCCTTCAGCCGGCGGGTGGTGTTTTCGGCAGTGTTCGCGCCCATGGGTCTCCTCTAGAAGCAATTGATCCATCTGCATTTTGCCAAGGATGGATGCGTTTCCGCGAGTAGCAACGGTTAACTCTGTGTGTCGTGACCCACTATGACAGCCTCAACGGGGGTCCGCGAGGGCCGAACCACCGGTACCCGTCAGTAGCAAACCCAGCGCAGGCCTCTCGGGGCCGGCGCCGGAGTCCGCGTCCGGCCCTCAGCGACCCCGCCGCGCTGCTAAAGCTTGGGGATCAGGACGGGGGTGTTCTTCTTGTACGCCTCGTAGTCGGCCTGGCCGCCCCACTTCTTGTCGGACTTCTGTTCCAGGAGCGGCACGCCGCTGACCCGGGTGAGCAGCAGGATAACAAACACCGGCGAGATCAGGGCCACCCACTGCCAGCCTTCCAGCGCCGGCGCGGCGATGACCGCGACGCCGATCCACAGCAGGATCTCGCCGAAGTAGTTCGGGTGGCGGGACTTCGACCACAGCCCGGTGGAGATAAAGTGGCCCTTGTTGGCGGCATCAGCGTTAAAGCGGCTCTTCTGCAGGTCCGCCACGGCCTCGATGGCAAACCCGACGGCCCACAGCACGAAGCCAATCAGCGCGAACCAATCGAGCGCCACGCGGGTAGCTGACGTGATGGCCACCCACGCCGCTGCGGCGGTGAAGACCACCCAGAGTCCCTGAATCGTCCACACATTCAGGAACCGCACAAAGGACGGCTTAATCTCGTCGAAGCGGTCATCCTTGCCGGCCTTGCTGATGCGGCGGAACAGGAAACTGCCCAGCCGCAGGGCCCAGACGAGGACCATGGCTGCCAGCAGCAGGGCCCGCGCGTCGATCCCCGGCGTGAGCAGGACCAGCAACAGTGTGATGGCAATGTAGGTCAGGGAGCCGGTCAGGTCGTAGAACTTCTCGGTCTGGGCTTTGAAAGAGGGAATAAACACCAGCCACTGGATGAGGAACGCCGCCCCCACCGCCATGGCGAAGGCGGGGATCGCGCCCACGGTGGCTCCACCCTGGCTGCCGGCCACGGCGATGAGTGCCGCCAGCAGCACGATCACGGGGAGGACAATAAGCGACTTTCGGACTGAATCCTTCACGAGGAATTCCTTTCACACGCGGGGCGGGACACTGCCGCGCCGCCCCGGAGGTGTTCCGCCGGGCATCAGCAGGTTTAGTCAATCTTATTTGATGATCAAATAAGATTGACTCGTCACGGGATCCGGAACGTCAGGAGTGGACATGACCGCGTCAAAGCAGCACCCGGCCACCTTGGCCCTGCAGAGCCTGTTCACGCTCGCCAACGAGACCGAACGTGAAATCGCCCGCGGCATGGGGCTGAACCTCACCGACTTCCGTGCGCTCTCGGCACTGGAAATCTCGGGGCAGGTTACGGTGGGCCAGCTCGCCGAGCAACTGGGAACAACCCCTGCAACCACCACGGCGATCGTTAGCCGGTTGGAGTCCCGCGGCTACGTGGCCCGGCACCGCAGTACTGAGGACCGCCGCCGGGTCCACGTCCGCCCCACTCCAGCGTCGTTCACAGCAATTACGGGCCTGATGCAGCCCCTGATGATTGCCTCCAACGAGCACCTCCGGCTGTTGCCTGCCGCAAACCAGACCGTCATCGCGGACTTCCTGCACGTCGCGCAGGGCATGATGCGCCACCATTTACACGCACTTTCCGAAAAGGACGCCCGATGAGCGAGTTCACCACCCCGCTGCTGGTCCAGGCCTCCGGCCATCGAAACGCCACGGAACTGCTCCTGCAACGGTTCCGGACCGCCCCGGAGCACATCGCCTTCGAAGTACGCGCCGCGCACGCCGACGTCACCGCACCGTGGCGGCAGGTGACCACCCGGCAATTCGTTGACGAGGTCCGGGCCTTCGCCAAGGGCCTCATCGCCGCCGGTCTGCAGCCGGGCGAATCACTCGCCATTATGTCCCCCACCCGATATGAGTGGGCACTGGCCGACATGGCAGCGTGGTTCGCGGGCGCCGTCGTGGTCCCCGTCTACGAGACCTCGGCCGCTCCCCAGGTGACTGCCATCCTCGCCGACGCCGACGTCCGGCTGGCGATAGCCGGCACCGCTGAGCATGCCCTCTTGCTGGAGCAAGGGTTTGCACAGTCCGGGATACCGTGCCTGGGGGTCTGGACGATGGATGCCGGCCCGGGGCCGGACCTGGCCGAGCTCGTGGCCCGCGGGGCCGGCATCACCGACGACGCGGTGGAGGAACGGCGCCTGCTGGCAGACCTCGACTCGGTCGCGACCATCGTCTATACCTCCGGCACCACCGCCGCGCCCAAGGGCGCCCTGATCACCCACGGCAACTTCGTGGGGCAGGTGCTCAACGTGGCCGCCGCCTACACCGGGGTGGTCCGGGAGGGCGGCAACACCATTATCTTCCTGCCGATGGCCCACGTGTTAGCCCGCGGACTGCAGCTGACCTGCCTTGCCAACGGCATGCGTATTGCGCACCTCGCGGACCCCCGGGACGTTGTGCCCGCCCTCGGCGCACTGCAGCCCACCTTCCTGGTGGTGGTCCCCCGCGTCTTGCAGAAGATCCAGGCGACTGCCGCGGCCGCCGCCGCGCAGAAGCATCTGGGCCGGGTGTGGGCGTCTGCGCAGAGCACGGCAGTGGCTTGGGGCCGGCTGGCTGAAGCCCGCGACGCCGACCCGACCGTCAGGCCCGCCCGCGGCCTGCGCATCCGGCATGCGCTCTTCGATCGCCTGTTCTACGCCCGGCTCCGGACGCTGATGGGCGGACGCCTGGACTACCTGCTCTCCGGCGCCGCCGCGCTCGACGCCGAGTTGTCCCTGTTCTTCCGGGGCCTTGGCCTGCCGGTCATCGAGGGCTACGGCCTTACCGAAACAACCGCCCCGCTGACCGGGAATATGCCCGGCTCGATCCGGGCCGGGTCGGTGGGAGTCCCGATGCCCGGCACCACCGTGCGCCTCTCGGACCAGGGCGAGGTACTCGCCCACGGAGTCGGGGTCTTCGCAGGCTACCGCAGGCCGGCCGACAACGCTGACGCGTTCGAGGACGGGTTTTTCCGCACCGGCGACCTCGGCGAACTCGACGAGCTGGGACGGCTCACCCTCAAGGGCCGGATCAAGGACGTTATTGTCACTGCCGGCGGCAAGACCATCTCCCCCGCAATTTGGGAAGGCTACGTCGAGGGCGACCCCTTGGTGGCACACGCCGTCATGGTGGGAGAAGGCAAACCCTTCCTCGGCGGCCTTGTGCTGCTGGATCCGGAGTCCGTCGCTGCGTGGGCGGAGCGCGAGGGCATCGCCGATCTGGCCGGCCTGCGGATTCCGGACGACGGCGGCGCCGTCCAGATCGACGACGTTCGGCTCCTCACCGCGATTGGCAAGGCGGTCAGCTCCGCCAACGCCAAAATCGCGCGCTCCGAGCAGGTCCGCCGGTTTGTGTTGCTGCTCGCGGACCTCAGCGAAGCCAACGGCATCGTGACCCCCACGATGAAACTCAAGCGCGCCGCGTTCACCGCCCGCGCCCACCACATCGTGGACAACCTCTACGCCGAACCCAGGAGCCAGGCATGAACGTTCGAACCAGGAATTGGCTGCTGTCCTACGCAGTCACCGCTGTCATCTTCGCAGTCATCGACGTTGCGTGGATCACCATCGTGGCGAATCGACAGTACGAGAGCCAGATCGGCGACCTGCTGGCCCCCAGCGTCAATCTGGCCGGCGCCGTTGTGTTCTACCTGGTCTACGTCGCCGGGATTGTGCACTACGGCGTCCGGCCCAACCACCGGGCCGCGACGCTGCGGCAGCGGGTGCTGGGAGCCGCGCTGTTCGGATTCTTCAGCTACGCAACGTGGGCGCTGACCGCGCTCGCCGTCCTCAAGGACTTCCCGGTCCTGGTGGCCTTGACCGACATTGCCTGGGGCGCCGCGGTCTGCAGCGCCGTCACCTGGCTCACCGCAACCCTCCTGCGGCGTATCCTCTCCCGGGCCGGCACGCCCGGGTAGGCCGCCGTGCCGGAATAGGCCGTCACGCCCGCATAGGCCGAAGCGCCGTCACGCCGCCGCTTCGGGCGCCCAAAAAGTGCCGGGGCGGCGGGGGCGTCAGTGCCCCGACGCTGCCAGTTCGGCCAGCAGCTCCATCTTCCGTTCCTCGCTCGCGAACGAGGAACGGATCGAGTTCGCTGCCATCCGCACGCAGTCGAACTCGGAAAGGCCGATCACCGACTTGAGCTGCGCGAAGTTGTCATCCACATGGCCGCCGAAGTACGCCGGATCATCCGAGTTCACACTCACGTTCAGACCCGCCGCGAGCATAGCCGGCAGCGGGTGCTGCTTCAGGGTGTCCACGGCGCGCAGCCGGACGTTGGAGAGCGGACATACCGTCAGCGGTGTGAGCTCCTGCACCAGCCGTTCCACCAGTTCGGGGTCCTCCATGCAGCGGATGCCGTGGTCGATCCGTTCCGCGTCCAGGAGGTCCAGCGCGTCCGTGATGTACGACGGCGGGCCCTCCTCGCCGGCATGCGCGATCCGGCGCAGCCCGGCGTCCTTTGCCCGGGCGAACAGCCGCTGGAACTTGGCCGGCGGATTACCCACCTCGGCCGAGTCGAGTCCGATGCCCACAATCGGCGCTTCCATGGCGAGCAACTCCTCCAGCACCTCCAGCGCGGAGTCTTCGGCGAGGTCGCGCAGGAACGCGGCGATCAGCAGGGTGGAGATCCCGAACTCCTCGCGGGAGGTCGCCAGCACCGACACCACGCCGCTAACGCAGGTCGCCAGGGCCACCCCGCGGGCCAGGTGCGCCTGCGGATCCAGCATAATCTCGGCGTGCCGGACGCCGGCGAGCGCCGCCCGGGTCAGGTAGGCCCGGGTCATGTCGGCAAAGTCCTGCTCGGTCTGCAGTACGGCCATGTTGGCGTAGTAGAGATCCAGGAATGACTGCAGGTCCGTGAACTCGTAGCGGGACCGCAGCTCGTCCAGATCCGCATACGGCAGCTGGATTCCGTTGCGTTCCGCGAGGGCGAAGATCAGTTCGGGCTCGAGGGTGCCTTCGATGTGCAGGTGGAGTTCCGCCACCGGCAGTGGGCCGTACACTTCCTGCGGAACCTCGGCGAAATCGTGGACCTCGGGGGCAGGTACCAGCGGGCTGTCCGGGGTAGCGCCCTCGGTGGCGGGCACGCCGTCGTAAGTTTCCATTGGGTAAGGATATGCCCGCAGACTGCATGGACCGATAGAGTCGATAAGATGCACACTGATCAGCATGCTTCCAATGTGTCCGGCGCGGTGATGTCAGGGCTGGGTCCCGACGATTCCTCCGATGGCTTTGTTCGTGTGCGCGGCGCCCGCGAGAACAACCTTCGGAACGTGGACGTGGATGTGCCGCGCGATGCAATCGTCGCGTTCACCGGCGTCTCCGGCTCCGGCAAGTCCTCCCTGGCCTTCGGCACCATTTACGCCGAGGCCCAGCGACGGTACTTCGAGTCCGTGGCCCCCTACGCCCGGCGGCTCATCCAGCAGGGCCACAACCCGAAAGTGGAAATGATCACGGGCCTGCCGCCCGCCGTGGCGCTGCAGCAGCGACGCGGTACGCCCAGCTCCCGCTCAACGGTGGGCACTGTCACCACCCTGTCCAATTCGCTGCGGATGCTCTTTTCCCGCGCCGGCAGCTACCCAGACGGCGCCAGCCCCCTCGACTCGGACGCGTTCTCCCCCAACACCGCCGCCGGGGCCTGCCCGAAATGCCACGGCCTGGGTGTCGCCTACGCCGTTACCGAATCCTCCCTGGTGCCGGACACCTCGCTGAGCATCCGCGACGGTGCGATCGCCGCCTGGCCCGGGGCATGGCAGGGCAAGAACCTGCGCGACATCCTCACGCACCTGGGCTACGACGTCGATACGCCCTGGCGCAAGCTGTCCAAAAAGGACCGCGACTGGATCCTTTTCACCGAGGAACAGCCCGTTGTGGAAGTCACGCCGCAGCGCGACCGGGTGGCTAAGCCCTACAAGGGACGCTTCTGGAGCGCAAAGAGCTACGTGCTGCACACCCTGGCCGATACCAAAAGCAGCACCATGCGGGATCGGGTGCTGCGCTTTATGGACACCGGACCGTGCCCGGTCTGCGGCGGCAGCGGCCTGACCCCGGCCGCCCTGGCCGTGACGTTCGCCGGCCGCACCATCGCTGAACTCAACGGCGTGCCCATGACGGAGCTGGCCGAGATCATTCGCCCCACCGCTGAGCTGAAGTCCGCCGGAACCGCCTCGCGCAGGCTGAGCTCCGGGGAGGACAATGAGGTGGCGGTCGCCATCACCCGGGACCTGCTGCAGCGGGTGAGTGTGCTGTTGGACCTCGGCTTGGGCTACTTGGCCTTGGGCCGGGCCACACCCACCCTCTCGCCCGGGGAAATGCAGCGCCTCCGGATCGCCACCCAGCTCCGCTCCGGGCTCTTCGGCGTGATCTACGTGCTGGATGAGCCCTCCGCCGGCCTGCACCCTGCCGACGCCGAGCCGCTGCTGGCTGTCCTGGACCTGCTCAAGTCCTCCGGCAACTCCGTTTTTGTGGTGGAACACAACATGGACGTCGTCCGGCGCGCCGACTGGCTGGTGGACGTCGGCCCGCGCGCCGGTGAAGGCGGCGGCGAGGTGCTCTACAGCGGCCCGGTCGCCGGGCTTGCCGGGGTGGATGCCTCCGTGACCCGGCCCTATCTGTTCCCGGACGAGGCACAGAACACCACGGACGACGGCCGTTCCCGCCGGGAAGCTGCCGGTTGGCTCGAACTGCGCGACATCAGCCGCCACAACCTGCGCGGACTCGACGCCGATTTCCCGCTGGGCGTACTCACCGCGGTGACCGGCGTCTCCGGCTCCGGCAAATCGACGCTGGTCAGCCATGTCCTCGCCGAGGTGGTCCACGCCCACCTGCATCCTGGCGATGCAGACGCTGCACCGGCACCCGACGACCTGGAATCCGAAGCCGGCGAGCCAGCCGGCGAACTCAGCGTTGGCCCCGTTTCCGGACTGGACCAGTTGGACCGGCTGGTAAAAGTCGACCAGAAGCCTATCGGCCGCACACCGCGGTCCAACCTCGCCACGTACACCGGACTGTTCGACGCCGTCCGGAAGGAGTTTGCGGCCACCGACGAGGCCCGCGCCCGCGGCTTCGGGGCCGGCCGTTTCTCCTTCAACGTCGCGGGCGGACGCTGCGAAACCTGCCAGGGCGAGGGCTTTGTCGCGGTCGAACTGGTATTCCTGCCCGGCAGCTACGGACCGTGCCCGGTATGCGACGGCTCGCGCTACAACCCGGAAACCCTGGAGGTCACCTACCGCGGCAAAAACGTCGCCGAGGTGCTTGGTATGACAGTTAACGCTGCGGCCGAATTCCTGGCGACGGTCCCTGCCGCCGCCCGCAGCCTGCAGACCCTGCGCGAAGTGGGCCTGGGCTACCTCAGGCTGGGCCAGCCGGCCACCGAACTCTCCGGCGGCGAAGCCCAGCGCATCAAGCTCGCCACCGAACTGCAGCGAGCCCAGCGCGGCCATTCGCTCTACCTGCTGGACGAGCCCACCACGGGACTGCACCCGGCCGACGTCGAGCTCCTGATGGCCCAGCTGCACCGGTTGGTCGACGCCGGCAACACGGTCATTGTGGTCGAGCACGAGATGGACGTGGTGGCCGCGGCGGACTGGGTGATCGACCTGGGCCCGGCCGGCGGCGATGCCGGGGGCACGATCGTCGCCGTCGGGACGCCCGCCGTGGTCGCACAGTCCCCGGCGAGCCGGACGGCGCCGTATCTGGCGACCGTGCTGGGCTGAGGCAGATAGCGGCCCCTACCCCGGCGGCACGCCACGTTGCGGTGGTCCCGCTCAGCGGCGAAAGCTACACCATCCAAAGCGGCGACACCTTGAGCAAAACCGCGGAACAGTTCCACCTGGCCGGCGGTTGGCAGGTCCTGGCCGATGCCAACTCAGCCAGCATCGGCGACCCTGACCTGGTGTTCCCGGGCCAGGTGCTGCAGCTGCCGGCCTAGCCGGCCCGCGGAATTTCGCGAACAATCCGGACTTTCCAGGCCGTGTCGTCGCTGGTATCCAGCAGCGCCACGGTGCCCATGGCGAGATGCAGCGCCACCCGCTTGGCGGCGAGCAGCTCAAGGTAGAGGCCCTCATTCATCCGGACCGGGGCATCGATGACGTACTTCACGGCGTCCCGGACTTTGCGGTAGTTGTCGCTCTTTTCGCGCTTGAGGTGCAGCTCCAGCAGTCCACGCTGGCGGATCTTAGGCTCGTGACGGTTCAGCCAGGTCACCGCCGCGTGGACTGCCACCACCAGAACGAGCGAGACGATGTAGATCTCCCAGCCACTGGAGAGCAGGAACAAGGGAAAGTTGGCGATCGCCACCACGGCGATAAATAGGCGGAACGCGAGGATGCGGCGCATGGTCAGTGCCACGGAGGCCAGTGCCACGCGGAATCCGTTCTCCTCTGTCCGCGCGGCCGCCGGATCGATGGTGAACTCCTCCAACACCAGGATCCCGTTCGCCTCGGGGCTGAGCATCTGTCCATACTTGGGCAAGTGGCCGGCCTCAGGCCGCGCCGCAGAGTCAGTAGCAAGCTTCTTTGGCATGGGCGCGTCTTCCGGGCGGCAGGGATGTGTTGTGCTATTGTAGGCGCCGTCGCCCGCGGCTGTCTGTCCCGTTCCAAAATGTGAACACGCTCACCCGCGGCCGTCAGTAATTGGCGCATTGGCTCCGTGGCCTCAAACTGGAGAGATGCAGACCTTTCTCCCCTTCCCCGATTTCCAGCAGAGCGCAGCGGCCCTGGACCGCGAGCGGCTCGGCAAGCAGCGAGTTGAAGCGCTGCAGATCCTGCGCGCGCTGGTGATTCCGGAGTACGGCTGGCAGTCGCACCCGGCAATCCGGATGTGGATGGGATATGTTCCGGCGCTTACCCTCTTCGGCCTGACAGTGGTGGACGAGTGGACGAAGGGCGGCGGCGAGGACACCACACGCGAGAAGATCATGGAGTTCGCACCGCAGGCTGCACACCCCGATTACGCCTCGAAGATCCCGATGCCGCCATGGCTCGGCGCCCCCGAACTGCACCTCAGCCACCGCTCCCGTCTGGTCGCCAAGGACCCTCGGTTCTACGCGCCGCTGTTCCCGGACACCGAGCATGACCTGGAGTATGTCTGGCCCGAACCCAGGCTTGAGCTGGTCCCGGAGGACCCGTCCGGCGACCGCATGTGGGTCCTTCGCCTGCCGCTGGGTGATACCGAGCCGCAGAAGCTGGAGACTGTCAGCCTTCCGCCCGCGGGCCGGGCCAAGGCTGCGCCCGCAAACGAGGATGAGTACCAGTTCGTTTACGCCGACTCCGGCTCCCGCCGACCCGCGAAACAACGCAAGCTTCCGCCGAAGCAGCTCGTCAAAAAGCCCACCCGCAAACGCCAGCAGCAGGAAGAGGCGTTTAACACACTTCCGGGCAACTCCACCGTTGCCATCCCGTTCGACGGCGGTGCATCCTTCGCCGTAGGCAAGGTCCTGGGCCGTCCGATCACCGTGGAAGGCCGATTCGCACGGAACTTCCAGGTCGACGAGATCCTGGACCGCTCGGCCTTCGACTACCCGGCGCTGCTGCAGGATCCCCGGGTCTTCTTCCCGATCCCGGCGCGCTAGCCAGGATTCGGCGGCCGGGCTGCCGAAATGCTGGCAGACTGGCCCCATGAGCGTACTTATGGCCGGTTGCGGCGATCTGGGAACCGAAGCCGGCCTGCGGTTCGCGGCGGCGGGTTACCGTGTGGTGGGCTGGCGGCGATCGCCGGAGAAACTTCCGGCCGCCATCGAAGGTGCTGCGGCTGACCTGGCCGCCGGCGACCTGCCGCCCGTCCCCGCGGACACCACCGCCGTCGTCGTCGCGATTGCGGCAGACTCCCCCACCGAGGCGGCCTACCGTGCCGCTTACCTCGACGGGCTTTCGAACGTAGTGGACGCCGTCCTGCGCTCCGGCGCCCCGGTCCGGCGCGTCCTCTTTGTCTCCTCGACAGCCGTCTACGGCGACGCTGGCGGCGAATGGATCGACGAAAGCACAACGCCGGAACCCGGCGGTTTCTCGGGGCGCATCATCCGCGAGGCGGAGGAAGTGCTCTACCGCCGCCTGCGCGGCACCGGCATCACCCCGGTGGTGCTGCGGCTCGGCGGGATCTACGGTCCTGGGCGGACCCGACTCATCGATCAGGTGCGCAGTGGAGCCGCGGTCATCCCGGCGGAATCGCGCTTCACCAACCGTATCCACCGCGACGACGCCGCTGCCGCGATCGTCCATTTGTGCACCATGGACGCGCTTCCCGGGCCCGTGTACCTCGGCGTGGACAATGAACCGGCCGAGCAAGGCGAGGTGTTGAGTTTCCTGGCCGCCGAGCTGGGACTTCCCCTGCCGCCGTCGGACACCGGCGGGCAGAGCGGTGAGCCGAACAAGGGCAGCGGCGAGCCCTCGCGCGGCGGCAACAAGCGCTGCAGCAACAACCTGCTGCGAAGTACCGGCTTCGCGTTCTACTACCCGAGTTTTCGGGAGGGTTACCGGGCGATGCTTGCCGGCGCCGGAGTCCGGCACCCCTGAGCTGCTGCGCTGGATTCGCGCTGGATTTCAGCAGCCTCAACTGTGAAGGAAACGATGGATTTCAAAGAAATTATCCAAATTGTCGGCGGCTTCATGGACATCGCCGGGGTGGCCGTGATGGTCATCGGCGCCGTGGTGTCGATTCCGATGGCGTTGCGTGGCTTCCAGCCGAGCAACCTGCCGGCAGGGGCCGCGCCGTTTTCGCCGTACCGCTCGTACCGGCAATTGCTGGGCCGTTCCATCCTGCTCGGACTCGAACTCCTGGTCGCGGCCGACATCATCCGGACTGTCGCCGTTACCCCGACCTTCGAAAGCGTCGGCGTGCTTGCCATCATTGTGTTGATCCGGACCTTCCTGAGCTTCTCACTTGAGCTCGAGATCACCGGCCAGTGGCCCTGGCAGAAGCAAAGGACCGAGTCGCCCGCCGCGGCGCCCGGGTCCGAAGGTGACGCCGGGTCCGAAGGTGACGCCGGGTCCGGGTCGAGGCTGGTCGGCAGTTCCTCTCCTGGACGAATCCCGACTTCTGAACTAGCGGGGACCGACCGGTGAACCGTGATCCTTGGCCCAGCGCCCCAGAGCTTCCGGCGCCTATCATCATGGACCAGCGGTGGCTGGACGCGGTGTTCCTGCACTGGCGCATCCCGGCTGCCGCTGCGGCACCATTTATGCCGGCGGGTGTGGTGCCGGACGTCTTTGACGGGTCTGCCTGGGTGGGACTGATCGGATTCCGGATGCAAGGCGCAGGCCTGGGCAGCGGACCCGGAATCCCGTATTTCGGGAGCTTCAACGAGATCAACGTGCGCCTCTACTCCCGGGAGCCCGACGGGACGCGGGGTGTGGTCTTCCTGAGCCTCGATGCGACACGACTGGCGGTGGTACTGGCAGCGCGCGCCGCCGGTATTCCGTATGTGTGGTCCCGGGCGGGCTTCCGCGGCGAGCCTGCTCCGGACCGTGCAGGCCCGATCACCGGAACGGCAGGCCCGGTCACCGGAACGGCAGGGCCGGTCACCGGAACGGCAGGGCCGGTCGCCGGAACGGCAGGGCCGGTCGCCGGAACGGCAGGGCCGGTCGGCCTCCGTGCCGGGTACTGGGTGCGGCGGTTTCGGGGCGGCGCCCGGAGCGACTTTGAGGTTTGCCCGGAATCTGACGTCGAAGCGACTGACCCGCTATCCATCCACCTCACCGCCCGATTCGGGTTGCACACCCGGTTTCGTGGCAGGACCTTGTACGTTCCTAACACCCACGTTGCCTGGCCGCTGTTCCGCGCGCAGCTGACTCAGCTTGAGGATCAGCTCGTTGCCGCCGCCGGCATTCACGTCGCGGGTGCGCCCGAATCGGTGCTCTACTCTCCCGGGGTCCGCACCCAGTTTGGCCGGCCCCGTGTGCTGGATGGCGCTTCCTGACGTGCTGGCCCGCACTGACACGTCGCGATTTTCGTCGTTTTGGTGCCCAGCGGCGGGATTTCGGCACTGCGCTGGCGGCGTTGCGATAAATGTCGGACCCCCTTGAGAGAGTGGGTTTATGGAAGCCGAGAAGGATTTCATTCCTTGCCAGGACATGGACCGGGGCGCTGCTCCGGCCGGGCAATCCGGTGTGGGTGCTGCCTTGGCCGCGCTCCGGGGAGCAGGTTCGACGGCGGCGGCGGACGCGGCGTTGCGGGGCTTCCGGGCCGCGTCGGATTTCGCCGGCGCGGTGGAGGAACTCGCCCGGTGTGTGGAGTATCTGCAGCTCGTAGCGGCCGACGCCGTGGACCGGACCCGGAAGCAGCCCTCGGCCGGTGGCACAACCGCCGGCACTTCCTGGACCACCGGCTGGCGGGTGGACTCCGGCGACGGCCCGAGCAACGGGTCCGGCGCCGCGCCGGCGGTTGCTGCAACGGTTGCGGCAGCGGTTGCGGCAGCGCCGGTTGCAGCAGCGGTTGCGGCAGCGCCGGTTGCTGCAACGGTTGCGGCAGCGCCGGTTGCAGCAGCAGATGACGGGTACCGGAACACCGCGGAGTTCCTGCGGGCACGGTTGCGGATCAGTGCAGCCGAGGCCCGGCGCCGGCTGTCCCTAGCCGGCACGCTCTTGCCGCGACAGGGATTCAGCGGCCAGCAGCTTCCTCCCCGGTACGCGGAACTCGGCGCCGTCGTGGCCGCCGGCGAAGTCGGGTCCCGGCCCGCGACCATCATCGCCCTGGCCCTGGACCGGGTCCGGCACCTCTGCGATACCGCGACCGCCCAGCAGATGGAGCACGCCCTGGCCCGCACCGCCGCGGAGAACGACCCGGACTTCCTGGCCCGCGTGGCCCGAAGCTGGACCGATGCGATTGATCAGGACGGTGCCGAACCCTCCGAAGAACTGCTCCGCCAACTCCAGGGCGCCTTTATCCGCAAACCCCGCCACGGGCTTCGGCACCTGGAAATCTTCGCGACCACCGAGCAGTTCGAATACCTCCTCACCGTTATGAACACCGGCACTAATCCCCGCACCAGCCCTCCGAAAACACCCGCACCTGCCACCGGCACAGGATCAGCGGCCATGGAAGCCGCGGGTGCTGCCGCCCTGAACGCCACGGCCCCCTGGTCCGGCAACGACCCCTGGCCCGGCAGCAACTCTTGGTCCGGCAGCGACGGGAGCGTCCCGGAGATCGACCTGGACCGCCGCTCCCGCCCGCAGAAACTCCTCGACGGACTGGTCGGAGGTTGCAAAGCCGCCCTCACTACCGGGAACCTCCCCGTCGCCGGAGGATTGCGCCCCCAGGTCATCGCCACCATCGACTACCGCGACCTGCTCAGCCGGCTCGGAACGGACGGGACCAACACCATAAACGGCAAAGCGGCCGGTGGCGGGACCGCCAATGACCCGTTGGCGCAGACCGGGACGCTGCTGTTCACCGGACCCGTCACCGCCGCCACCGTCCGGAAAATCGCCTGCGACGCGGACATCATCCCCGTCCTGCTCGGCAGCGAAGGCCGAATCCTGGACATCGGCCGGGCCACCCGGGTTTTCCCGCCCCACCTTCGCAAGGCCCTCACCGCCCGGGACCAGGGCTGCGCGTTCCCCGGCTGCACCACCCCGGCACCTTGGTGCGAAGCCCACCACATCACTTACTGGTCCCGCGGCGGAACAACGGGCATAGACAACGGAACCCTGCTGTGCTCACACCACCACCACCTAATCCACAAAGAGCAATGGACCATCCAGATCCGCACCGGCGTCCCCTGGTTCATCCCGCCGCCGCACCTCGACCCACGGCAAAAACCCCGCCGCAACCGCTTCTTCCACCCCACCACCCACTACACCGCGCCCCATCCCCCCGGACTTCCGCCTGAAGCTGCTGGCAGCCCCCCGGACGCCGCCGGGCCTGATTCGATGGCGCAGTATGGAGCGGCCAGTTGCGAGTTATCTCGATGATGGAGATATCCTGGAACGGTGAAGGACATAACGCCGGATGACCCCGGCAGCCCAGCGGCGGCAGCTCCGCCCGATGACCCCGCGACAGCCGGCGGGGCCGAGTCCTTAGCCCGCACCGGGCTTGCCCCGGGCGTGCCGGCTACACCGCCCCAGCCCGCACAGCCCCGGCCCCAAAACCGGAAGCCGAACAGCCTCCGATCGGCAGTCCTGTACTGGAGCGGCGCTTTTGCTGCGGTCGCGCTGCTCGCGGTCCCGATCTCGATCTTGTTGGGCAACAGCGCCGTCCCCGCCGGCCACCCGGCGTTGCCGATCCTGCTGCTGGTTGCCGCCGGCCTGGGCATCCTGTGGATGCTTATCCTCCTCAGACGTTCGCCACTTTTCCATCCCGGTCCCCTGTTCCAGCGCTCGACGCCGATCAGCCGGCCGGACCCGAACAACCAGAGGACCGCCGCAAATAGCCGCCAACAACTGCCCACTGCCTCAAGCTGGCAGCTGGCCCGCGGACTTGCGGTCCGGATCGCGGCGCTGGGTCTTGTTGCGGGGTTGGTCTGGCTCAGCCCGTTCCCCTACCAGCCCAGCGGAGACGATGGCCAAACCAAGGGAACCACCGCCGAGGACGCCACGTCCATCACCCTCACGCCGGAAGGAAAACCCAGCGCGGGGCTGATCTTTTATCCCGGCGCACGCGTTGACGCGCACGCGTACCGGGACATCCTGGGCCCGCTCGTAAACGCCGGCCACCTGGTCGTCATCTTGAAGGTACCCCTGGGCATCGCCCTGCTGGACACCAGCCAGGCCCGCGGAGTGATGGACCGGCACCCGGACATCACAGCCTGGGCCATCGGCGGACATTCCCTCGGCGGAGTGAGCGCAGCCGGCTTCGCGAAATCGAACGGGGATGTCGCCGGACTTCTACTCTTCGCTTCGTTCCCCGCAGCCAGCCTGGCGGAGTCCACCGGCCTTGCCGTGCTGTCCATTTCCGGATCGAATGACCGCCTGACCACTCCGGAGAAGGTCGCGGAGTCCAAGTCCCTGCTCCCGCCGACGTCTACTTACGCGACTGTCGAGGGCGGAGTTCATGCTTTCTTCGGAGACTATGGTGAGCAGCCGGGTGATGGCCAGCCGGCCATCACAAGGGAACAGGCCCAGCAGCAGATCACCGCCGAGTCCGTCGGCTTTATGAACCGGCTGCGGGGCTGACGGACTCCGGCCAGGGCCAATCATGTCCGCTAGCGCCCGGCGGCGTACCCTTGCGCACCGCGGGGATTGGCTGCGGCCTGCAGGACGCCGGTCGAGGGGTCACGAATGACCGCGGAGAGCCGTCCCAGCGTCCAGCCGCCAGCTCGGGTGACGACGTGACCCCGGCGTTCAAGTCCGGCTATAACGTCCTCTCCCAGCCGGTCCTCAACGACGGCGCCGCCTGGCTCCCAGGTGCGCGGCCAGAACGAACCGGGCATCGACGTCGTATGGAAGGTGGGCGCATCGATGGCCTGCTGCGGTGTGTAACCGCCAACAATCGTCCGGAGCAGGTACGGCAGCTGCCATTGATCCTGTTGGTCACCGCCCGGCGACCCCAAGGCAGTCACTGCCCTCCCGTCCCGAAGCACGAGGGTCGGCGTCAGCGTGGTCCGGGGCCGCTTGCCCGGCGTCAGCGTGGAGGGTGTGCCCGGTTCGAGCCAGGTCATCTGGAGCCGGGTGCCGAGGCAGAAGCCCAGCTCCGGGATAGCGGGCGAGGACTGCAGCCATCCTCCCGAGGGTGTGGCAGAGACCATGTTGCCCCAGCGGTCCACGACGTCGATATGGCAGGTATCGCCGCGGGTCTCGCCGCTCGGCGCCACGGTCGGCTCTCCCACCCCGAATCCCGCAGCACGTGCCCCCGCGAGCGCCGGCGTTGGATAGCCGGTGCGCAGTACGGGCATATACGGCACCCGCCCGGGCACCGACCCCGGCCTGAGCTGGTGCGAGGCCCGCTCGCCGATGAGCGCCCGGCGGCCTGCGCAGTACTCGGCCGACAACAGATACTCCAGCGGCACGTCAGTGTCACCGTAGTAGGCTTCCCGGTCTGCGAGCGCCAGCTTCTGGGCCTCCAGGATGGTATGCGCTCCGAGCTCGGTGGATGGATCCAGGTACCGGTCAGCGAACCCCTCGAGAATGGCAAGTGCCTGAAGTAGCGCCGGGCCCTGCCCCCACGGCCCTGTCTTGGCGATTGTGTGCCCCCGGAACTCCACGGTGGCGGCCGGTTCGTAGCCGGCCTCGAACCCGGCGAGATCTTCCAACGCCAGGACTCCGCGATGGTCTTTGCCGGAGGAGTGCCGGTGCGGCGTCCGGGCGGACTTCACCATGGCGTCTGCTGCGAAGCCTCCGCGCCATTCACGTCGGGCGGCGTCGATCCTGGCCACACGGGAGCGACTTGCCGGGGACTCGTCCGGTATCCCGGCCGGAGGGGTTGCCCCGGCGTCGACGAGCCGCTGCAGGGTTCGGGCATAGGCGGGGTTCCGAACCAGCTCACCCTCGGCCGGGATCCGTCCGCCGGGCATCCACAGCTCGGCCGAGGTGGGCCAATGCGTACGGAAAAGCTCCGCCACGGCAGCGATCGTTGTCCCTACCCGGCCCAGCATCGGATGCCCGTCGCGGGCATAGCCGATGGCGAACTCCAGCACCTCGCCGAGTTCCCAGGTCCCGTGATCACGCAACAGCAGCAGCCACGCGTCAACGGCGGCGGGCACCGCGGCGGCGAGGGCACCCGAGCCCGGCACCAAATCAAGGCCTTCCGCGCGGTAGTGATCCACGGTGGCCCGCGCGGGCGCCGGACCCTGACCCATCAGGACTACCGGTATGCCCGGTTCCGCCGCGGTGGCGAAGATGGCGGTCATGTCGCCGCCGGGACCGTTCAGGTGCGGCTCGACTACGTGCAGCACAAACGCTCCGGCCGTCGCGGCGTCGAACGCGTTCCCGCCGCGTTCCAGCACGGCCTGGGCGGCCGCCGTCGCAAGCCAATGCGTGGAGGCGCTCATCCCGAAGGTGCCCTGCAGTGTGGGCCGGGTGGTGAACGCATCCGGTCCCGTGAACCCGGCAGCGGAGCCGCCTTGCCGGGTCACGGGTCCGCCGGCAGCGTCAGCCAAACAGCGCCGCCACGCGGGTGAGGGTCTCATAGATGCCGTAGGCCAGCGGGGCACCGACCAGCGCCCAGGCGATGACCATCTTCCCGGTGGACTTGTTCACTGATGTCTGTGCGGTACTCATTTCAAGCCTCCATGGCGGGTTCGTCGTTACGGACCTGGTCCGGGCGGGGTTCGTGGAACCGGGCATCGACCGGTTTGACCAGCAGGTTGGCCACAAAGCCGATGATCAGCAGCCCCACCATGGTCAGCAGCGCGGGCTGGTAGGACCCGGCGGTCAGCTGGCCGGGTTTGCCCTGGGCGTCAAGGAAGGCGTTCACGATCAACGGCCCGGCGATGCCGGCCGCGGACCAGGCCGTAAGGAGCCTGCCGTGGATAGCGCCAACCTGGAAGGTGCCGAAGAGATCCCGCAAGTACGCCGGGGCGGTCGCGAAGCCGCCGCCGTAGAAGGAGATGATTACGAAGGCGAGCGCCACGTAGAGGAAGGTCGTGGTGGAACCGGCTAGCGCCAGTACCGTATAAAGCACGGCGCCGATGCCGAGGAACACCATGTAGATGCGCTTGCGCCCGGTCGTATCCGAGGTGGCTGACCAGGCGAAGCGGCCGGACATGTTGCCGATCGAGAGCAGCCCGACGAAGCCGGAGGCGACTGCGGCACTGACCAGGGACACACCGTCGGACTGGCGGAAGAAGTCCTGGATCATCGGCGCTGCCTGCTCCAGGATGCCGATTCCGGCCGTGACGTTGCAGAAGAGGGCCACCCACACGAGCCAGAACTGGCGGGTCTTCACAGCGTTCACTGCGGAGACATTGTCAGTAGTGATCAGCTTGGCCGCCTTGACCTTGCTCGGGTCAAAGCCGGCCGGTCGCCACCCCTCGGCCGGGACCTTGATGGTGAATGCGCCGAACATCATGTAGGCCAAATACACAACAGCGAGGGTCAGGAAAAGCTTGCCGACGGAGTCGCCGCTGGCCACCCAGCCCTTGGCGCCGGAGTTGGGGTCATACATCTTCAGCAGCGCGGTGGAGACCGGGCTGGCGATCAGGGCACCGCCGCCAAAGCCCATAATGGCCATACCGGTCGCGAGGCCCGGGCGGTCCGGGAACCACTTGATCAGCGTGGAAACCGGGGAGATGTAGCCGATCCCCAGGCCAATGCCGCCGATGAAACCGTAACCGAGGTAGACCAGCCACAGTTGGCCGCTGAAGATACCCAGCGAACCGACGACAAAACCGCTGGCCCAGAACACGGCCGAGGTGAACATCGCCTTGCGCGGACCGTTTTTGTCCACCCAGGTCCCCATGATGGCGGCCGAAAGTCCCAGCATCACAATCGCGATGGAGAAGATCACGCCGATCTCGGTCAGGCTGGCGCCGAAGTGCTTGACCAGCGCCGTCTTGTAAACGCTCGTGGCGTACGCCTGCCCGATGCACAGGTGCACGGCCAGCGCGGCCGGTGGCACCAGCCATCGATTGAATCCCGGCGGGGCAATCGTTTGTTCACGGTCCAGCCAGCCCATAATGTGTTCCCTTTGCTCGTCGAAGACCTCGGTGTCCAGCGATTTTAGAGGCGAAAGACCCCAAGATGAGCCGTTGCCTCCGGCAATCATGGTGCAGATAATCAGTAAACGTACGGTTCGTGCGCCGAACGGTAGGAAATCCTCGACGAACGGTAAAACTACTTCCCGAGTCCCGCCTTCCGCAGCGCCTCGGCCATAGCGGTGTTGGCCGGTGCGGGAACCGCTTTGGCTTGAGATGTTTTTGCCGGGGATGTTTTTGCCGGCACCGGGCGCTGCGGCTGCCCGGCTGAAGACTGGCGGCCGGGCACCGGAGCGCCGGAGGGCCGCCGGGCAGCGAACGGTTGGGACGCTCGGCCCGCTTGGGCTCCTTGAGCCGCTGGTCGGTCCGGACGAGCTGCCGGTTCGTCGTCGAGCCGCAGGGTCAGCGAAATCCGTTTCCGTTCCGGATCGGCCTCCAGCACTTTGACCCGCACCACCTGGCCGGATTTGACCACCTCGCGGGGATCGGAGACGAACCGGTTGGCCAGCGCCGAGACGTGCACCAGGCCGTCTTGGTGGACCCCGACGTCGACGAACGCACCAAAGGCCGCCACATTGGTCACGGTCCCTTCCAGCACCATCCCCGGCCTGAGGTCCGAGATCTTCTCGATACCCTCCGAGAACGTCGCCGCGGCAAAGGCCGGACGCGGGTCACGGCCAGGCTTCTCGAGTTCGGCGATGATGTCCTGAACCGTGGGCAGACCAAAGGAACCGTCAACGAAGTCCGCCGGATTCAGCGCTGTGTAGCTTCCGGCGGCCAGCTCTTTGCCCGCCGCAGCCTTGATCTTCCGCGCCACCGGGTAGGCCTCCGGGTGCACGCTGGAGGCATCCAGCGGCTCCGCTCCCCCGCTGATCCGCAGGAAACCCGCGCACTGTTCGAAGGCCTTGGCGCCGAGCCGTGGCACCTTCTTCAGCTCGCTGCGCTTGCCGAACGGTCCATGTTCATTCCGGTAGGCCACAATATTCTCACTCAGCAGCGGACCGACGCCGGCCACTCGGCTCAGCAGCGCCGGGGACGCGGTGTTGACATCGACGCCGACTGCATTGACGCAGTCTTCGACAACGGCGTCGAGGCTACGATCCAGCTTGGCTGCGGTGACATCGTGCTGGTACTGCCCGACGCCGATCGACTTAGGCTCAATCTTTACGAGTTCCGCGAGCGGATCCTGCAGCCGCCGTGCGATGGACACGGCACCGCGCAGGGATACGTCCATCCCCGGCAGCTCAGCGGCAGCCAGCGCCGAGGCCGAATAGACGGACGCACCGGCCTCGGAGACCACGATTTTTTGCGGTTTGCCGCTTCGGTTGGCACTTTCCGTGCCCGTTGTGAGCTGTTTGAGCAGCTCCGCGGCGAGTTTGTCCGTTTCCCGCGACGCCGTGCCGTTGCCAATGGCGACGAGTTCGACGCCGTGCTTTTGCGCGAGGTTTACCAGCGTCCGGAGCGCCTCGTCCCATTTCCGGGCCGGCGCGTGCGGGTAGACGGTGTCCGTGGCAACCACCTTACCGGTGCCGTCCACCACCGCGACTTTCACCCCGGTCCGCAGTCCCGGGTCCAGGCCCAGGGTGGCGCGGTTCCCGGCCGGCGCAGCGAGCAGCACATCGCGCAGGTTGGCGGCGAAGACCCGTACTGCCTCATCCTCGGCGGCAGCGAACATCCGGCTTCGCAGGTCAGCGGTGAGTCGGGCCAGTACCCGCGAGCGCCATGCCAACTGGGCGGTCTGCAGCAGCCAGGCGTCTGCCGGCCGGCCGCGGTCGGCGACCCCGAGGAAGCGGGCGACGGCGGCTTCGTACCTGCTGCGGGCGGCGGTGAGGGCGGCGTCGTCGTTCGGTTCAGCCTCGGCGAGATCCAGCTCCAGCACGCCGTCCTTTTCGCCGCGCAACAGCGCCAGGACGCGGTGCGAGGGCATCCCGGCGGGCTGCTGGGAGAATTCGAAGTAGTCCTTGAACTTCTGGCCCTCGGCGTCCTTGCCCTTTTTCACGCGGGACACCATCCGGCCCTGGGTCCAGAGCCGTTCGCGCAACGCAGCTGCCAGGTCCGCGTCCTGCGCGACACGTTCCACCAGGATGGATCGGGCCCCCGCGAGCGCCGCCGCGGCGTCCCCGATGGAGTGCTCGGCGTTGAGGTAGCGGCCCGCTTCCCGTTCAGGATCCAGCTCCGGCCGCTTCAGCAGCGCCTCGGCGAGCGGCTGAAGCCCGGCCTCGCGGGCGATCTGTGCCTTGGTGCGCCGCTTGGTCTTAAACGGGAGGTAGATGTCTTCCAGCCGCGACTTCGTATCGGCCCCGGCGACGGCGGCCTGCAGTTGCGGCGTCAATGCCCCCTGCGCCGCGATAGCCTCGAGAATGGTGCCGCGACGCTCCTCCAACTCGCGCAGGTATCGCAGCCGCTCCTCCAGTCCACGCAGCGCGGTGTCATCGAGCGTCCCGGTGGCTTCCTTGCGGTAGCGGGCAATGAAGGGCACTGTGGACCCTGCGTCGAGCAGGTCCACTGCGGCTTTGACCTGCCAAGCCTGCACACCGAGCTCTGCGGCGATCTGCGCGGCAATGCCGGACTCCTGCGTGTGCGGAGCCTTGCTGGTGGCGGACGGGGACGGGCGCTGCGGGAGGTTGGTCACCCTGCCATTTTGCCTTACCCCGGCGTTTCCCCGGGCGTCTCCCCACCGGCACCGGCACGCGGATGCTCGGCGTCCTGGAGGACCTCGTTGTGGCGGAGGAACCAGGGCTTAAACGGCGGATCAAAACGGGCAAACCGGGGCAAGCCCACGGCGCGTAGGCCTGCATTCGTCAGGGCTGCCTGCAGTTCCAGGTTCCGTTGCTCGAAAGCGCCCTTCGAGCCGCCGCCGGAGAACACCTTCGCGGCCACGAAGGACCCGGGCACGGTCCGGATCCTGACCTTCGGATCTGACGGTACCGGGGCAGTTTCAGCTGTCATTCCCGCCGGCAGGACAAAGGCCACCACAAACTCTGCCGCACCGTCTGCGCTGGTCAGGGACCCGCTTTGGAGCACCGGGGCGGTCATCGCCAGTTTCTGGGACGGGCCGAAGCCCTGCACAACCGGGGCGGTCATGGCTACCGACTGCCGGGCAGCGTTGTTGCCGCTGATGTAGTTGAAGAGGTATCGGAAGGCCGCGTTGCCTGCCCGGTCGAAGCTTGCGTTGACCCGGACTTCGGCCACCACGTGCGTCGGATAGTGCCGCAACTCGAAATGCGGGTAACGCTGGACAAGTTCGAAAGGCTGCTGTTCCGTCATGGTCTTCAGACCATACGCCCGACCGACGACAGGAACCAGTGCGTTCCAGCCCTGGTGCCCGCCGGAATGTCGGCGGGCTTTGATAGCTTGAGGACCAGAAGGGCGGTCGGCGCTGACGCCCGCAGGCCCAGCCTTAGAACCAGCAGCGCGTCAGTTATCGGGGGCACAGTGTTTTTTCTTGAACCGGACGTGCCGGGTTCCGCACCGGACCTGGTTTTTTCCGCGAGCGACCTCGTCACGGCAGCCGGTTGTGAGTATCAGGTGCTGCGCAAGCTTGACGAGAAGCTGGGCCGTGCCCCCAAAGCCGGGTTCGAAGCTGACGAGATGCTCCAGCATGCGGCAGTGCTCGGTGACCGCCACGAACTCAAGGTCCTCGCAGGCTTTGTCGAGGAGTTCGGTCCTTGGAATCCCGCCACCGGGCGGGGGGTGTACGACGTCGCGCCTGCCCAAGCCATGGACCGCACGACGCTGCTGTCCAAACACCACGAATCCCTTGAAGCCCTGCGCTCGGGGTCAGACGTGGTGTTCCAGGCCGCCTTCTTTGACGGCCAGTTCCATGGCCGCTCCGACTTCCTGGTCCGCCAGGCCGACGGCAGCTACGCGGTGTTCGACACCAAACTGGCCCGCCATGCCAAGGTGACCGCGCTGCTCCAGCTGGCCGCCTACGGTGATCAGCTGCTGAAGGCCGGGATCACACCGGACCCCGCCGTGACCCTGATTCTCGGTGCCACCGTACCGCTCCCGGGTGGTGGCTTCGACTACGTCCGCACCAACCACAAGCTGGCCGAGATCCTGCCGGTCTTCCGCGAGCGCCGGGACCGTTTCGTGGCGTTGACCGCCGCCCATCTGGCGCAGCCGCAGAAAGTGCGCTGGGGTGCGGCCGGGCTTAGCGCCTGTGGCCGCTGCGACTACTGCCAGGAGCAGGCCGCAGCCACAGACGATTTGCTGCTGGTGGCGCGGATGACTTCGGCGCAGCGCAAAGCCCTGCACGCCCGGAAGATCTTCACGGTCAGGGCACTCGCCCAGGCTGACCTTCCCGGAGCGAACGCAGCCCTGCTGCGGCTGCAGGACCAGGCCCGGATGCAGAGCGGGGTTGGCGCTGCCGACGGCGGAGTCCGGTACGTCAAGGACGGAACGGAACACGCCCTCAGCTACCGGGTGGTCCCGGAGAACTCCCTGGCGGAGCTGCCACCTCCCAGCGCCGGTGATATTTTCTTCGACTTCGAAGGCGATCCGCTGTGGCAGGAGAGCGCCACCGGGGTCTGGGGACTGGAGTACCTGTTCGGCGTCGTCGAGGCCCCGGCAGGGCCCGGCTTGGCAGGGGTGTTCCGGCCGTTCTGGGCGCACAGCCGGGAGGCAGAGAAGCAGGCGTTCCTCGACTTCCTCGACTATGTCCAGCAGCGCCGGCAGGAGTATCCGGATATGCACGTCTACCACTACGCCGCTTACGAGAAGACTGCCCTCCGGAAGCTCTCCGTACTGCACGTCGCCGGCGAGGACACCGTCGACCGGTGGCTGCGCGAAGGACTCCTGGTGGACCTGTACCAGACGGTCAGGACCAGCATCCGAATCTCCGAGAATTCATACAGCATCAAGAAACTTGAGCCGCTCTATATGGGGACGAACCTGCGGTCCGGGGACGTCAAGGACGCCGGCGCCTCCGTGGTTGCCTACGCCCACTACTGCGATGCACGCGACGACGGCCGGGCCGGGGAGGCTGCCTCAATCCTCGCCGGGATCTCCGACTATAACGAGTACGACTGCCTCTCCACCCTGGCGCTCCGTGATTGGCTCCTGGACCTGGCACGGGAGCGCGGCATCGGGCCGGACGGTGCCGGCGGGGCTTCCCCTGCTGCTCCCCCCACCGCCGGCTCCGGCACCGACGCCGCACCGGGAACCGCTGACCTCGATGAACTGGAAGTGAGGCTTGCCGGGCTGGCGGAGGCCGGCGTCGGGCTGTCCGGGAACGACCGGAGGGCCGTTGCGATGCTGGCGGCGGCGGTCAGCTACCACCGCCGCGAGCGGAAGGCCTTCTGGTGGGCGCACTTCGACCGCTGCGAGAACGGCCCCGACAGCCACCACCAGCAGGACCGCAACGTCTTCCTCGTCGAGGACGCTGAAGTGTTGACGGAGTGGCGCAAGGAAGGTGCCAAGCTCCCGGAGCGGAGGGTAAAGCTGATCGGCACTCTTAGCCCTGGCTCCGATCTTCGTGCAGGCAGCACCTGGTTCCGGATGTACGAACCGCCGCTCCCGGCCGGGCTCGAGGGGACGGGGATAAACGGGAGCGGTCGCAACGGGTGGTTCGGAACGGAGGTCCTGGAGCTCGGCCACGAGGACGGCCGGGATACTGTCATCATCCGCGACAAGCTCCGCCGTGGCATCGAACCTTACGGTCAGGTGCCCGTGGCGCTGACCGAAGACCAGCCCATCCAGACCAAAAGCCTTGAGGAGGCCTTGGCCACCCTTTCCGGCGACGTCGCCGCCGGATTAACAGCCGCGCCGCCTGGTTTCCCGCGTCACCCGGCGCTGGATCTTGTCCGCCGGGTTCCGCCGCGGCTGGTTTCCGGGGCGCCGCTGCCTGCGCCGGGTGAGGGGCCGGACCGTTTTATTAACGCGATCACCGAGGCTGTTAGGTCCCTGGACCATTCCTATGTCGCGGTCCAGGGACCGCCGGGGACGGGCAAGACCCACGTGGGGTCCCATGTCATCGCCCGGCTGGTAGCCAGCGGCTGGAAAGTCGGTGTCGTCGGTCAGTCCCATGCGGTGGTGGAGAACCTGCTCACAACAGCTGTGGCTAAGGCCGGCGTCGATCCTGCCTGCGTGGCCAAAGACGTCAAACACCAGGAACCGCTCCCGTGGGATCAACGGTCGGCGCAGGATGTTGCGCGGCTGCTCGCTTCCCCGGGCGGCGCCCTGATCGGCGGGACTGCCTGGACGATAACTGGCGCTAACGTTCCGGCCGGATCCCTGGACCTGCTGGTCATTGACGAGGCCGGCCAATTCTCGTTGGCCAACACCCTTGCCGTGGCGCAGGCGAGCAGCCGCCTGCTCTTGCTTGGCGATCCCCAGCAGTTGCCGCAGGTCAGCCAGGGCAGCCACCCCGAACCCGTGAACGACTCAGCGCTGGGCTGGGTTTCGGCCGGCCATGCCACGCTGCCGCCGGGGCTTGGTTACTTCCTGGCCGACTCGTGGCGGATGACCTCGCAGCTGTGCCGGGCCGTCTCCGAACTCTCGTATGACGGCAAGCTGCGCTCGGCCCCGGCCGCGGACCTCCGCCGGCTCGAGGGAGTTCCGTCCGGGATCGAGACGGTGCTGGTGGAGCACAGCGGCAACACCACGTCCTCGGTCGAGGAAGCCGCCGAAGTTGTCAGGCAGGTACGCCGCCATGTGGGGCTGAGCTGGCATGCGGAGGACGGCACCCGGCCGCTGGCAGGTGCGGACATTCTGGTGGTGGCTGCGTACAACGCCCAGGTCAACGTGGTTCGGGAGGCCTTGGAGGACGCGTCCCTGGCTGGCGTCCGGGTGGGAACCGTAGATAAATTCCAGGGCCAGGAAGCCGCCGTAGTGATTGTGTCCATGGCGTGTTCGGCGGTGGCCGAGGCCCCGCGCGGCATGGAATTCCTGCTCTCCCGCAACCGGATTAACGTGGCGGTGTCCCGGGGCCAGTGGCGCGCGGTGCTGGTCCGTTCGCCTGAGCTCACCAACTACCTGCCCCTGCACCCCGAAGGCCTCGAGCAGCTGGGCGGGTTCATCGGGCTGTGCCAACGCTCTGTCGCGGCCGGTAGCTAGTCCGGCTAGGAGTGAACCGACCCGGCCAGCAGGAGCGCCTCATCGAGCACCGTGCCGAAGTTCACCGGATTGTGCGCGAACCGGCCCAGGAAGAGGCCGGAAACGCCGTCCAGTGCCGGCAGGAGTCCGGGCTTGGCTGAGCCGCCATAAATGATGGGCAAGTCGGCCCGTCCCGAGGCGGCAAGGTTGTTCCGGAGCCGCGCTACGACGTCGGACACGTACCCGGCAGCGGCTGGTTCCGGCGCACCGATGGCCCAGACGGGCTCGTACGCGATGACGAGCCGCGAGGCAAGATCCCAGTCGCCGTCGACGGCGGACCGGATCTGGCGGTACACAACGTCCGCGGCGCTCTCAGCATTGCCGGCGTCGGCCTCTCCGACGCACAGCAGCGCCGTGAGCCCGGCGTCATCCGCGGCCCGGATCTTGCGCGCCACCATCGCGTCGTCTTCTCCGAAGTGGCGCCGGCGCTCGGCGTGGCCGATCTCCACCAACCCGACGCCCAGCTCGGCCAGCATGGACGGGGCAACCTCCCCGGTCCATGGCCCGTCGGCCCACCCGCAGTTCTGCGCGCCGAGCAGCAGCGGCGAACCGGCAAGCAGCGTGGCCGCGGCCGGCAGCACCGGGAACGAGGGGATAACAAACGGGACAACCCGCCCGGCTGCGAGAGCCGGGCGGGTGTCCACAACATGCCGCAGCCGTTCCAGCCAGTCCAGGCTGTCCCGGTATCCCAGGTACATCTTGGAGCTGACACCCACCAGGATGCTGCCGGCGGTGAATTGGAGGGCGCTGCGCTGCTGCATTGTTGGTGCTTTCTGCTGGATCGGGCGGAACGGCTTGGTTTACTTCTCCAGCAGTTCGTCCGCTTTGTTCTTGAACCGCTTGGTGGCGAACATCATTGCCGCGGCCAGGAAGGGCAACACACCGAGGGCGTAGACGCCCATGGTCCCGGTGTCCGAGGCGGTGGCCTGGTTGACAGTGGTCCGCAGGATCGGTGCCACAAATCCGCCGAGGTTGCCCAGCGAGTTGATCAGGCCAATACCGGCAGCCGCGGCGGTACCGGTCAGGAACGCCGTCGGGTAGGACCAGGCGATCGGGCCGATCGAAAGGAAGCTGCACACGGCCAGCGTGATGAAGATGATGCCGAGGGCAGGCATGTGGTTCGCGCCGGCCCACGCGGAACCGAAGATGCACAGCCCGGTGGAGATGAACAGCCCGGTGCCCCAGACCCGGCGGCGGACCACCGTGTTGGCGGCCTTGCCGATGAAGTAGCAGGCGAAGATACCGAAGAACCACGGGATCGCGGCCAGCAGACCGACAGCAAGGCCAACCTTCTGGCCGGTGAGCTGGGCTACCTGCTGCGGGAGATAGAACGTTACACCGTAGACGGCGATCTGGAGGCAGAAGTAGATGACGGTGAAGTACCAGACCTTGCCGTTCTTCATGGCGGCGAGCACGCCGCGCGGGCCGGACTCTTCCTTGACGGTGTCCTCCAGTGCCATGACCTCCAGGAGTGCGCTCTTCTCTTCCTTGGTCAGGAACTTGGCGTCCTGGGGGCTGTTGATCAGGAAGAAGAACGCTGCAACGCCGGCGAGAACTGCCAGCATGCCCTCGCTGAAGAACATCACCTGCCAGCCCTGGACACCGGGAACCTGGTCGCCGATGTTGATCAGCCAGCCGGAGAGCGGCGCGCCCAGCATCTGGGAGAACGGCTGGGCCAGGTAGAAGATGGCGAACATCTTGACGCGGACCTTGTTGGGGAACCACGCGGCGAGGAACATGATGACGCCCGGGAACAGGCCGGCTTCGGTGACACCCAACAGGAAGCGCAGGATGATGAACGACGTCTCGCCCTGGACGAACGCGAAGCACGCCGAGACGATGCCCCAGGTGATGGCGATGCGGGCCAGCCAGATCTTGGCGCCGAACTTCGTCAGGAGCAGGTTGCTCGGGATTTCGAACAGGGCGTAGCCGATGAAGAAGATCCCGGCACCGAGGGCATAGGCGCCGGCAGTGATGCCCTTGTCCACGCCCAGGGCGGCTTCGGCGAAGCCCACGTTGGTGCGGTCTAGGAAGGCCACCACGTACAGGATGACCAGCATGGGCATAAGTCGGCGGGACGCCTTGGAGATCGCCGATTTTAGGACCGGGGTCTCCAGAAGGTCCCTGGTGGACGTTGATACAACGGACATCAAAACTCCTCGTCGAGCAGATTAGTTGAGTGAATCAGGTGGGTGGAGCGGTCAAAACGATGTTCTCTAGCGGGACAAGGCGATGATCATGACCCCGGCCAGGCAGGCCAGGATCCCGACGGCGAGATAGATCTTCCGTCCCCTGCTCCACGACGCGAATCCGGAGGTTGCGGTCTTACTCGGTTGTGCCACGGTGCTTCTTCCTTAGTGCATGTAGAGTCCGCCATCCACATTCAGCGTCTGGCCGGAGATGTAGCCGGCGTCCTCGCTGATGAGGAAGGCGATGGCGGCCGCGATGTCCCGGGTGGAGCCCACCCGGTTCACGACGAGGTCTTTGGTCATCTCGTCCTTGCGTTCCTGGCTCAGGGTCCCGCCCATAATGTCGGTATCGATGGGGCCCGGCGAGATCGCGTTGACGGTGATGTCGTATTCACCGAGTTCGCGGGCGGTGGCACGGGTCAGCCCAATCACGCCGGCCTTGGCCACGGAGTACGGGGTTTTGGAGTAGGTGCCGCCGCCGCGCTGGGCGGAGACTGAGGAGATGTTGACGATGCGGCCGATCCGGTTCTTGACCATGGACTCGGCGACCCGGCGGGTGGCGTAGTGGACGCCGTTGAGGTTGATGCCGAGGACCCGGTCCCACTCGGCCGCGTCGAGTTCCAGGTACGGGACCGGGGAGCTGACGCCGGCCACGTTGGCGAGGGCCACGATCTGCGGCAGTTCGGCTTCGATCGCGTCGATGGCTGCACGGACGGAGGCCTCGTCGCCGACGTTGGCGCCGGCACCGAAAGCCCTGACGCCGTACTCGGCCGCGAGTTCCTTGGCCGCGGCCTTGCACCTGGCGTCGTCGAGGTCGATGATGCCGACGTTCCAGCCCTGCGCGGCCAGGTAGTTGGCGGTGGCACGGCCGATGCCACGCTCCGAAACGGCGCCGGTGATGATGACTGTGCGTGCTGCGGGGAAAGTGCTCATAAAGCTGCTCCTGAACGGATAAAAAGTGGAAGTGGCGGTGCTAGTTGATGGGCGCGGGGCCGAGATCGTCGATGAGCTTCTGCATCGCCACATAGGCCTTGTTCCGGTAGGCGATGAGCTCGGGAGTACGCTCGGCGGGGACGTTGAGGAAACCGGCACCGGTCTTCGTGCCCAGCTTTCCGGCGTCGACCAGCTCGCTGAGGATCTTCGGCGTCGCAAAGCGTTCCGGGAATTCGCTTTGCAGCGACTTGTAGCAGAAGTTGTAGACGTCCAGCCCTGCCATGTCGGCAATGGCGAACGGCCCAAAGAACGGCAACCGGAAGCCGAAGGTGGTGCGGACCAGGGTATCGATGTCCTCGGCCGTCGCAATCTCCTGCTCCACCAGCTGGGCGGCCTCGTGGAACAACGCATACTGCAGGCGGTTGAGCACAAAACCGGTGACGTCCTTGACGACGGCGGTCTGCTTGCCGGCCGCGTGGACAAGGTCGCGGACGGCGCCGATGGTGGCCGCGGTCGTCCCGGCGTGCGGAATGATTTCCACGCCCGGGATGAACGGTGACGGGTTGGAGAAATGTACCCCCAGGAACCGGCCCGGGTTGGTGACCGGTTCGGAGAGTTCCGCGATGGAGATGGTGGAGGTGTTGGAGCCGATGACCGCGTCCGGACGGGCCGCGGCGCTGATGCGAGCCAGGGTCTGGTGCTTGATCGCGATGACTTCCGGGACGGCTTCTTCGATGAAGTCGGCGTCGGCGACGGCCTCCTCGATGTCCCTGGCGGCCCAGAGGTTCTGCTTCAGGATCTCGGTGGAACCGGCCGGGAAAAGCCCCGCGGCGACAAACTCATCGGATTCGGCCAGCAGCCGGTCGTAGTTCTTTTGCGCCACCTCGGCGGACACATCGGCCAGCGCTACGCGGGCACCGCCAAGGGCCAATACCTGCGCGATCCCACCACCCATGTAGCCGGAGCCGACGACGGCGATCTTGCGGGCGGCGTTAAGTGCACCCGCCGCATCGATGGACTGTGCAGCCTCGCTGCTGAGGTTGTCGGTCATGGTCAGACTGCTTTCGTGTAGTCGGGCTCGTAGGAGCAGATGGCGTCCACCTTGGCGGCGGAGGAAGAATTTTCATCAAAACGGTGGCTGAGCCATTCGCCCACGAGCTTCTTAGCCAGCTCCAGGCCGATGACGCGCTGCCCGAGGGTGAGCACCTGGGCGTTGTTGCTGAGCACGGACCGTTCCACGGAGTAGCTGTCGTGTGCAGTGACGGCACGGATGCCGGGAACCTTGTTGGCCGAGATGGCGACGCCGAGTCCCGTGCCGCAGATCAGCAGCGCCCGGTCGGCTTCGCCGTCGGCGACTTTTCGGGCGGCAGCGACGGCGACATGCGGGTAGGCGGTGGTGTCGTCGGCGCCGACGCCGACGTCGTGGACGGTGGCGACGCGGGGATCCGCCTCGAGCAGCGCCTTCAACGCCATCTTGTATTCGACGCCGGCTTCATCGTTGCCGATGACAACGCGCCAGCCTGTTGCTGTGCTCATGCCTGTGCTCCTTGCTGTGCCGGTCCGGGTTTGACGGACGCGAAATCGATCTCTGCGGTGTCAGGGTATTCGGTGTTCAGGTGCGCTGAAATCCGCGCCGTAATAAGGGCGAAGGAAATGGCTCCGGGGTCCGCGTGGCCGAGGCTTTTCTCCGCAAGCGGCCGGGCGCGGCCCTTCAGCGGACGGAGCTTGGCGGTATCCTCGGCAGCGGTCTGCGCTGCGGCGGCGGCGCCGGCGAGCGCCCCAGCGACGGACGCACCGCCGTCGAACGCGGTGACAAATGTGTCTTTGAACGGCAGCAACGCGTCCACCATGGTCTTGTCTCCCGGTTCTGCTTTGCCGAGTTCGGTGATGGCGTCCGCAAAAGCGGTGACGGCGGCGGCGGCATCTGCTCCCGAATAGTCCTCCCGGTTTCCCAGCGCAAGTCCGGCGGCAATGACGGCGGAACCCCAGAGCGCGCCGGAGGTGCCGCCGGCGCGCTCGCTCCAGGCCTCCCCCGCCGCGGTGAGGACCCGGGCAGCCGAGGCGCCGCCGTCGAGGGCCACCGCCTGCTCGGCCGCCGTGACAGCTGCGTCGACGCCGCGCCGCATCCCGATGCCGTGGTCCCCGTCGCCGGCGATGGCGTCCAGGCGGCCCAATTCGTCTTCATGCTCGACGACGACGTCGCGCACCTGGCCCAGGATTGCCGCAGCCCGCAGCCCGAGGCCCGCCGCTGCCGCGGTGGGGTGTTCGACGTCGGCTGCCGCTTCCGTTTCGACCAGCGCCTGCTGGCGCGGGCGGCGCGGACCCAGGTTTCCCTTGCGGAACGCCGGCGTGTCCGCCGGTGCTCCCCAGTACCGTTCGAGTTCGTCATCAAGCCAGAGCAGGGTCAGGGAAAGCCCTGACATGTCCAGGCTGGTAACAAGTTCACCGCATTCCGGTTCCACAACTGTGAGACCGGCCGCGACGAGGAGCTTTTCGATTTTCCCGAAGAGCAAGAACAGTTCGTCATACTTGACGGTGCCGAGGCCGTTGATGATCGCCACCACGCGGTCACCGGCGTCGTGCGGCTTGTCGGCGAGCAACCTGGAGACGAGCAGTTCGGCGAGTTCCGAGGCCGTGGGCATAGGGTGTTCGGAGATTCCCGGTTCACCATGGATGCCCAGGCCCAGGGACATCTGCCCGGCGGGTACGTGGAAGAGCGGTTCGCTGGCGCCGGGAAGCGTGCAGCCCTCGAACGCGACACCGAGGGAACGGGTCCGGTAATTCGTCCGGATGGCCAGCCCTTCGACGTCGTCCAGCGTCAGTCCGGCCTCGGCGGCGGCGCCGGCGACCTTGAAGACGGTCAGGTCACCTGCGATTCCGCGGCGCTTCTCGATCTGCTCGAGCGGAGCGCTCGCAATGTCGTCCGTGACCAAGACGGTGCGCGTTTCGATACCTTCGGCGTTGAGGCGGAGTTGCGCCTGGCCGAAGTGCAGCACGTCCCCGGCGTAGTTGCCGTAGCTCAGCAGCACGCCACCGCCGGCGTTGGCGGCCTTCGCGACCCGGTAGACCTGGCCGGCTGCCGGGGAAGCGAACATGTTGCCGCAGGCCGACGCGGTGGCAAGTCCGGGGCCGACGAGTCCGGCGAAGGCGGGATAGTGGCCGGAGCCGCCGCCAACCACCAGTGCGACCTGTCCGGCGGGTACCTCGGTGGACCGGACGACGCCGCCGTCCACACGGGCTACGTAGCCTCGGTTGGCTGCCACAAAGCCGTCCAACGCCTCATCCGCGAAGTCCGCGGGGTTGTCGAAGATCTGGGTCATGGTTCCTCTTTGAATCCGTGGTGGAGGTAATTCCGAAGTGGAGCAGGAGCAGCGGAAGTCAGCGGGCCGCCGTCGGGAACTGGCCTAAACGCCGGCGAGTTCCGCAGCGGCCGGCTGCTGGCGGCCCTGGGCCACCTGGCTGCGGCCGAGCGGATAGCCGGCGGTCTTGGGCAAGATGCGGCCGCGGAGGTAGTCCTGGTTGCTGGCCGTCACACTGAGGCCGTCGCCGCCGTAGTGCTCGGTGCACAGGATGCCTTGGAAGCCGACCGAGAGGGCGATCCGGAAGGCCTCCCGGTAGTTGATCAGGCCACTTTCCATCGGCGCCGGCATCGCGACGTACATGTCGCGGGCGAGGTTTTCGTCGCGGATGTAGTTCTTCATGTGCCAGTAGTTGGAGTACGGGAGTGTTTTGGCAACCATCTCCCGCCAGTCCTCGATCGGGCGGTGCACGCGGATCAGGTTGCCGAGGTCCGGGTTGAGGCCGACGTTATCCAGTCCGATGTCCTGCACCAGCTGCACCGATGAGTCTGCGGTGCCCAGGTAGGTGTCTTCATACATTTCAAGCGAGAGCAGGAGGCCCGCGTCGGCGGCGTGCCGGCCCAGTTCACGCAGGCGGGTGACGGCTTTGGCCCAGGTCTCTTTGTCGCCCACCGGGTCCTTGTGCCCTTCGACTGTCCAGAACCACAGTTGTTTCTGCTGTTCGGCGGTGAGCGCCTGGTGGAGTCCAAACGAGACCACCTCGCAGCCAAGCTCGGCGGCAGCGTCGATGGTTCGGTGGCTGTAGGCCAGGTTCGCTTCCCAGTTCCGCTCCTCGATGACACTGCGGCGGATGGCGGAGATGACGGGAATGCCGATGCCGACGTTGTCGGCGGTCTGCTTGAACTCGGCGAGGCGGGTGGGGCTCAGGTCGCCGGGGCGGACCCAGCTGTCGGTGAGGTCCGCGTTGGTGAAACCAGCGTCCTTGACTTCCTGCAGTACCGCGGCCCACGCCGTTGCCTCAGCGTCGTTGATCGGGGTTCCCGCGGCGTCAACGCCAGGGAACTGCAGCAACGCTGCCGTGATGGGCCAGTTTTCGGCTGTATAGGCCATGGGTTCACTCCTTCGTGGAATCCTGTTTCCTATAGGATTTACTATCAAATGAATGTTGTCAAGGTCACATCCATGATTGCTGGCAACAATCAAAGATCCTATAGGGACAATCCCTGCCTGTGAAGGGGTCAGTTGTGAGGTTCCCTTGGGGGCCGGCTCAGCCGGCGGGCGCGTCCGCGATGGCCCGGCCACGTACCCTGTACACGTGGTCGGACATGGCTGCCGCGGCCCGGTCCGGGTCCCCGGTTGCTAGGGCGTCCAGGACGGACTCGTGTTCGGCGATGGCGTACTCCGCGTCGGTGATGCCCACTCCCCCGAAGAGGCGGAAACGCTGGACCTGCCCGCCAAGCGCCGCATAGGCGGCGACCATAAACTGGTTACCGGTGAACTCCGCTATCAGCCGATGAAACCTCTCGTCCGCCTCCAGATAGTCGCGGTATTCGGCAAACGACGGTCCCCGCGGCGCGGACCTGAGATCAGCGACGGCTCGGCCCAGCTCGGCGAGATGCTCCGGCGTCAGCCTGGCGCAGGCGAGCCGGGCATTGACCGGCTCAATGGCCAGCCTTGCCTCCATCAGTTCCGCGAAGTCCTCTTGGGTAAACACCGGCGCCACACGATAGCCCTTCAGCGCCACCCGGCGCACCATGCCGGTGTGTTCGAGCCGGGCCAGCGCTTCGCGGACCGGAGTGGGGGACACGTCCAGTTCCCGTGCGGTACCGTCGATGCTCACCACGGCCCCCGGTTCCATCCGGCCGTCCATCAGGGACGCCAGGAGTTCCTCGTAGACGTGGTCTGCAAGGACCTGTCGGCTAACGGGTCGGCCTGCGGGTCGGCCCTGAGACAGGTTCCCGGATGAAGCTGGTTGCATGGTCAAATCCTATAGGACTGCGCCGTTCGGATAGGCATGGGCGCTGCGCCCGGACCCACACCGGACATGCCCATCCCTGCTTCCAAGGGCCGACGGGACATGCCCATTCTTGGAGCCCAATCCGGTGGCACATGCCCATTCTTAAACACCAACAGTGGGCAGAATGGCATTCTGCCCACTGTTGGTGATCGCGGAGGGACATGTCCATCGGTCACAGTGATCGAGGAGGGACATGTCCACCCGCGGGAGGTATTCCGGGGGGTGCTGCGGCCCGGGGCCTAGTTCTGGTACGCCGGGTAGTCCGTGTAGCCCTTGGCGCCCTCGCCGTAGAAGGTGGACTGGTCCGGTTCGTTGACCGGGAGCCCTTCCTGCCAGCGGCGGACCAGGTCCGGGTTGGCAATGGCGGGGCGTCCGACGACGACGGCGTCAGCGTGGCCGTCAGCGACCAGCGCGGTGGCTTCCTCCCGGGTGGTGATAACACCGAAGCCCGTGTTCAGCAGGAACGTGCCGCCGAACCGGGTGCGCAGGTCCTGCACCAACTCGCCGGTGGGGTCCTGGTGCAGCACACTGAGGTAGGCGAGCTTCAGCGGGGCCAATGCATCCACGAGGTGGCCGTACGTTGCCTTGATATCGGCGGCGTCAAGCTCCACCGCGCCCTGCACATTGTGCTCGGGTGAGATGCGAATGCCAACCCGGTCGGCACCCACGGCGTCCACCACGGCCCGGGTCACTTCAATCACAAAGCGCGCCCGGTTCGCCGGGGAACCGCCGTAGACGTCGTCGCGCTGGTTGGCGGACGGTGCCAGGAATTCGTGCAGCAGGTAGCCATTGGCGGAGTGCAGTTCCACGCCGTCGAACCCTGCGGCAATGGCCTTGCGGGACGCGGTCACAAACTCCTCGACGATGCCCGGCAGCTCGGCGGCAGTCAGCGCGTGCGGCACCGGATATGCCTTCTTGCCGTCATAGGTGCGGGTCTCGCCGTCGATCGCGATGCTGCTGGGCGCAACCACCTGGTGACCGCCGTTGGTTGCCTCGTGGGTGACCCGGCCGGCATGCATCACCTGGGCGAAGATCCTGCCGCCCTCGGCGTGCACTGCCGAGGTAACGTTGGCCCAGCCCTCAAGCTGCTCGTCTGTCACCAGGCCGGGTTGGCCCGGGAATCCCTGGCCGGCGCGGCTCGGGTAGGTTCCCTCGCTGACGATCAGGCCGAGCGAAGCCCGCTGCCGGTAGTGCTCGACAACCAGCGGCCCGGGGATGCCTTCCTTGCCGGATCGGACACGTGTCAGCGGAGCCATCACGAGCCGGTTGGGCAGTTCGAGCTCACCGAGGGTCATTGGGGAAAACAGCATGCGCAGTTCCTTTCACAAGACGTTGGGGTCTGTAGGCGGCAACTGCACAGCGCCTGCAACTATTCCGGCTGAGACTCGGATCACTAAGGGTGGACGATGATCTTCACCGCAGTGTCGTTGTGATTGATCAGCGTGTCAAAGCCTTGGTCCACCAGATCATCCAGGGCGATTCGACCCGTGATGAAGGGTTTCAGATCGACTTTTCCGTCCTGGACAAGCTTGATCGCAGCCTCATGATCCCCGCAGTAGGCGATGGTGCCGCGCAAGTCGATTTCCTTCAGGACGAGCTTCTGCATATCGACGGTGGCCGGATGCCCCCAAATCGAGACGTTGACAACGACGCCGGCCGGCTTCACGACGTCGAGCATGGTGTCCAGCACGGCATTCACGCCGGCACATTCAAAGGCTGCGTCCGGCCCCGCACCGGCCGTCAGTTCCAGCACCCGCGCCTTGACGTCATCCGAGCTCGGGTCCAGCACATGGTCCGCGACTCCCGAGGACATCGCTTTTTTCCTTCCGGGCCGCCGACAGCTCGGTGACGATCGTTGTGACGCCCAGGCCCTTGAGGACCGCTGCGGTCAGCAGGCCAATCGGGCCCGCACCGCCGACGACGGCGACGTCCCCGGCCTTGACGTCGCCCCTGCCGACGGCGTGATAGGCCACCGCGAGGGGTTCGATGAGGGCGGCTTCGTCCAGCGGGATGTCGCCGACCGGGTGGACCCACCGGGTGTCGACGACGACCTTCTCACTCAGGCCCCCGCCGCCGCCCGCCAAGCCGATGAAGCCGAGTTTGGTGCACAGGTTGTAGTGGCCGCTGAGGCACGGGCCGCATTCGTTGCAGACGATATATGGTTCCACCACCACGCTGTCTCCGACGGCGAGCCCGGTCACACCCTCCCCCAGTTCCTCGATGGTGCCGGAAAATTCGTGCCCCAGGGTGACCGGGGCTTCCTCGTGGGAAATCGGGTGGGGGTGGCCGGGCGGCGGGGTGAAGATCGGCCCTTCCAGGAATTCATGCAGGTCAGTCCCGCAGATCCCGCACCAGGCGACGGCGATCTTCACCGCTCCGGGGCGCAGCTCCGGCTCCGGAATATCTTCGATCCGGAGAACCTCACGGGCATGGAATCGTGCTGCTTTCATGGTGGTTTCCTTCGCATTTCGGGCCGTGGATGCGCCCGGTCAGGCGCATCCACGGCATGTCGTTGGATTGTCACAGCAGGAGGCCGTCACCCCAGTGTGGTTCCCGGGGCTGTGAATGTCACGGCGTGTCCGGGTCAGCGTGTGTGATGCGTGGGCTGACGCTCGAAGACCGGCGTCGGCAGCCCCTCCATCCTGGCCTTGAGCTGAAGGGCCAGGTAGTTGGAATAATGGCGGCTTTGGTGCAGGTTGCCACCGTGGATCCAGAGGTTCTCGACGTTGGTGGGCTTCCACATATTGCGCAGCTCGCCCTCCCACGGGCCGGGGTCCTTGGGCGTATCCGAGCCGAATCCCCAGCACTTGCCGACGGCGTCGGCCACCTCGGGTGAGACCAGGTCGGCGAGCCATCCGTTCATGGAGCCGTATCCGGTGGCGTAAATGATGGCGTCGGCTTCCAGCTCGGTGCCGTTGGCCATTACGACGGCGTTCCCGGTGATCTTCCCGACCTCACCGTTGGCCAGCTTGACCCGGCCGTCGATGATCAGTTGTGAGGCGCCGACGTCGATGTAGTAACCGGAGCCGCGGCGCAGGTATTTCAGGAAAAGTCCGGAGCCGTCGACGCCGAAGTCGAGGTCGAAGCCTGCGGCCTCCAGCTGAGCGTAGAACTCCGCGTCGCGCTCGGCCATCTCCGCGTAGACCGGGATCTGCGCTTCGGGGAGGATCCGGTAAGGCAACGAGGCAAAGAGCAGATCGGCCTTCTCCGTGGTGACGCCGTTGGCCAGTGCCTTTTCGGAGTACAAACCGCCAAGGGCGAGGTCCATGAGCGATTCGCTGCGGGCGATGTGCGTGGAGGAACGCTGCACCATGGTGACGTCCGCGCCGTGTTCCCAGAGGTCGGCGCAGATGTCGTGGGCCGAATTGTTGGAGCCGATGACCACGGCCTTCTTTCCGGTCCAGTCTCCGCCGCCCGGGTGCTTGGAGGAGTGGTACTGCTCCCCCAGGAAGGACTCGGCGCCGTCGAACGCGGGGACGCTGGGGTATCCCGAGACGCCCAGGGCGAAGACGAGCTGCTTGGGGCGCAGGGTGACCGGTTCGCCGTCGCGCACCACCTCCACCACCCATTCCTTCGTGGATTCATCGAAGCGTGCGTTGGTGCATTCGGTCTTGGACCAGTAGTTCAGCTCCATGATCCGGGTGTAGTTTTCCAGCCAGTCGCCGATCTTGTCCTTGGCCGCGAAGACCGGCCAGTCGTCCGGGAACTTGATGTAGGGCAGGTGGTCGTACCAGACCGGGTCGTGGAGGTGGAGGGACTTGTAGCGGTTCCGCCAGGAGTCACCCGCGCGCTCGTTCTTCTCAATGATGATGGTGGGCACGCCGAGCCTGCGCAGCCGGGCCCCCAGCCCGATTCCGCCCTGGCCGCCGCCGATAATGACCGTGTAGGGCTGGTCCTGGTAGCCGAGCCGGGCTTCCTGTTCTTCTTTTAGTTCAAGCCAGGACTTGCGGCCCCTGGTGATCTCGTGGGCGACGCCCTTCTCCCGTTTGGCTCCCTTTTTCTCCTCAAAGCCCTTGAGCTCCTGCATGGTGGTCAGCAGGGTCCAGCACTTGCCGTTCCGGATCCGCAGGTGGGCGTACCCCCGGGCCTGGGCGGTCTCGAAGTTCACCCACGCCTCGGCGTTCGCAGCGTCGCCGGTGGCATCCTCGGCGAGGGTCCAGTTCCTTGGCTGCACGTCGTTCAGTGTCGCATCGAGCATCCGCCGAATGTCCTCTTTGCCCTCGAGGGTTTTGAGGTTCCAGGTGAACGAGACGAAATCGCGCCAGTACGAATCGTCGTCGAATAGTTCCAGCACGGCGTCAATGTTGTGGTTCCGCAGCGCCTCATCGAAGTGCACCAGCCACGTCTCAACCACGCTGTTTGGAGTCTCAGGCATCTTTCCTCTTTCCCTTGCTGACGGCGGGCCGTTCCCCTTGCATAACGTCCAGACCATGCGGTGACCCGCATCACAAGTACAGTTCGCGGGGGGTTACAATCGGGTTACACAGGTCTGCCAAGCTACTGCCCTCCGTCTCCGGCGGCCGGTGGCCTGCCTTGCCTGGACGGGTGCAACGATTCGATGGCGAGTTGGGAGGGTCAGTATGGGGCTAAGCAACAGCTCGATCCTGAACTCCGCGGACCTCAGGTTTTCCGCGCCCGAGGAGTACGCCCGGACGCTCCGGGCGGCACACGAGGCAACCATTTCCGGCGCTCCCGATCCGCGCCTGCCGCCGTCGCTGATTAAATCCTGGCAGCGTTCGCTCGCGCTGGGCATCAACCCGGATCAGCACCGGCCCGTTCACCGGCATGAAGTTTCCGAAGCACGCTCCTTGAGTGCCGGCCACCGGTTGGCGGCGGTTATGCCGGCGCTGTCCCAACTGCTGGCGGATGAGACCGCGACCGGGCGCCATCTGCTGATCGTCACGGACCATGTGGGCGAAGTCTTGTGGCGGATTGGCAGCAGGCAAGCCTTGCGGCTCGCGGACTCCTTGGAGTTTGTCGAGGGCGCCGACTGGTCCGAATCGGGAGTGGGCACCAATGCCATCAGCGAGGCGCTGGTAACGGGGGTTCCGGCGCAACTCTTCTCCGCCGAGCACCTCGTGCGCACGCATCACGACTGGGCCTGCACGGCATCACCGATTCGTGACCCTTTGACTGGGGACGTCCTCGGAGTCTTGGATGTATCCGGTCCATTCGAATCGGTCACGCCGGACAGTCTTCGTCTGGTGCGGTGCGGAGTGCGGCTGGCCGAGGAGCTGTTGAAGTCCGCGACCCCTCCCGCCGGACCGGATCGCGACGCCGGAAGTACGTTAGCGCTGAAGCTGCGACTTCTGGGGGACGCTCCTTCGGCCGCGCTCGACGGCGACACTCTCCGCCCGCTGACACTGCGCCGTGCCGAGATCCTGGCGCTGCTGGCATCCCGCACCCAGGGCTGGAGCGCCGACGAGTTGGCCTACGAAATTCACGGCGATGCCGGTACCGCGGCAGCCATCCGGACCGAGATGCACCGGATCCGCAGCCTCCTGGGCAATGTGGTGGAAGCAAATCCTTACCGTTTTGCAGCCGGCGTCACGGTAGATTCCGATGCTGCACGGGTTGCCCGCCATTTGCGGGCCGGCCGCGTTGCTGCTGCGTTTGCGGCCTATCCGGCCAGATTCCTCAACCGGTCAGCTAACCTCGCCATCGGATTCCTGCGCGACGAACTCAACGAAGCGGTTGGCGCCTCCGTCCGTGCCAGTGGTGATGCGCGCCTTATGCTGCAGTGGTGCTTGAGCGATATGGGCTCCGTCGATACGGCCGCCGCGGCCGCCGCAGCGAAGCTTATGGGCCCGGATGATCCTCGCGGCCAGCTGGTGAACGCCCGGATGGAGCGGATCGACCGGGAACTGCGGGCTTAGGCTGCGCCGGCGCGAAGCTGGCGCAGGCCGAAAGCCTGGCTCACTGCTAAGGAGCAGGCGGCGCGACTCCAGGGCAACCTTGACCCAGCGGGTTACGCAGGCAGTCGTCAGCGTAGTTTCGGGTGATGGAGCGCCAGACGCTGATGGTCTGCGGCGGCGAACTGAATTGTCCTTGGCCCGGGATAGGCAACGGCGGGCCGCCATTGACGGAATACGTGCCCTGGAAATGTGTCGTCAGCACCACGGAAAAGTCGCCGGTTTCCGGGTAGACGTGGCTTGTGGCAGTCTTTTCGCCCCAGCGGTCCTGCGGGAGCGGTCCACCGGCCGAGAGCTGTGGGCCCAGCGAGGTCCCGTCGCCGTAGCCCCAGGTGTATTGGACGGGCTTGGCGAAGACGTGCACCTTCTGGCCCAGAATCGTGATGTCGAACTGCTGCTCCGTCGCATTAGCGAAGAAATTGGTCTCGGCTCCCCGGAGTGTGTGCGGACTCGGTTGGGCCGTGACTGATGCTGGAGCAATTGGCAATTTTTGGAACTCCGCCTGCATCATGGCCGCGATTCGATCCAGCACGTCCGCCGGCTCGTCGTCATAGATGCAGGTCGGTCCGGCAAAGAAACCCCATACCGGAGGATTAAAATCTCTGAGGGATCGATACCAATTCACGCTCCGACCGTTTTCGCCTACAGAACATTCAATGTCAGGCCCGGCGCAGTTTGATCCATCCAAGGTCGGATCATCCCTGCAGACTCGCTTGTGTAAGTAAACATAGGGATCGTCGATGATGCCAATTGCGAATCTCGTCCACACTCCCGAGTGAGGATCCTGATGCCACGAGGAAACTGTGGCTCCATTTTCTTGCCAGTCTCCTTTCACCGCAGAATCTGAAGCATCGGCCCTCGCCTGTTCAGCAACGTGCCCGCCGAAAGAAAGAACCAAAGCAACCACCACAAAAGCCTTCGCAATCATGGATCTCACTTGCTCTTTTCCAAGTGTTCTACAGTTGCAGCCTTCCACTTCCCACTCTCGTAGGTCGCGACCATGATGTCGCCGACCGCAGGACCGGGCTCCGTCTTTTCGTCTAGAGTTTTGTCCGCCCGATAGTAAGACAGCGACTCTTGACGAACTTGGATCAGGACTTGATACTCCGCTCGTCCGGTTTCAACAAACCTGGACTGAACTCCTTCCACGACCAGCTTCCCGCCGGCCAACCATCGTCCTTCTGAATGCCATCCCTGAACAACTTCCCTAACCCGAGCACAGGAGTCGCACGACGGTCCCGAAGCTGCTTCAAGGGCACTGACGTCACCGGCCTCATAGGCGTACGTGACGGTGGAATACCAGTACCGCGCGAACGCCTCTAAGCCTTCCTTCGTCTCCGCTTTCGCAGCATCGGGCAGCACCGGAACGGGTACGTTCTGCGCTCGTCCAGAGGCATCGGCCGGTCGGTAGCTCGCAGTGGGAGTCGGGGTGGGCGTCGGGGTCGGCGGCGGCGGCGCCGTCGGGCTCGAAGACTCCGACGATGCAGTTGCGCCGGGCGTTGTTCCCCCGGCGGTGCAGGCCGTGACCGGCACAAGGGACAACGCGAGCACAACAGCGCAGACGCGCTTGCGGACGAAGAATGAGGTGCGAGATGTCATGGTCAGCTGTTCCCCCGATAGAAATCAAGACGCCTGAAGCCAAACAATGCCTTAAGGGTAACCGACGTCACATTTTGGACGTCCAAGTTATCCACAAGCGTTCGATTGAGGACAGGGGTGGCCCAGACAAGGCGAACGGCAACAGACTACGGAGAGCGTCCGACAGTTTGCCCGGCGCCCGCGGACGGCTGCAAACTCGCGCCCGCTTTCCCCCTTTAGCCCCTAGCGCTTTTCTACCGGAGTCAGAACAATGAACCCATGATGTTCGAACATGCAGACGGAAACCCTATCCTCGTCCTCGATGAGGATCAGAGCTGGAAAATGATTGAGGGCACTCAACACGGCAGGCTTGTTGTCTTCGTGGCCAACGAACCCGATATCTTTCCGGTCAACTATGCCGTGAGCCACCGGAAGCTCTACCTCCGGACGGCGCCCGGCAACAAACTCGCGGAACTGACCATCAATTCCAAGGTCTTGTTCGAAACGGATGGCATCCTCTCCGACGAGGCATGGTCGATTGTTCTTCGCGGAACGGCACGGGTGCTGGACCAGTCCGCCGATATCGCAGCCGCAGAGGCGCTGGGCCTCAAGCCGTGGGTTCCTACCCTGAAGGACTTTTACGTCGAGATCGAACCGACTTCGGTCAGCGGGCGCCATTTCCAGTTCGGCGAACACCCGGAGCGGGAGATCTAGCAACCGCTCGACGCCGGCCAAGACCACCTGGACGCAACCCATGGCGGACAAGCTGACTCCCGAGCAGCGCAGCGCGAACATGTCGCGCATCCGGAGCACAAACACTAAGCCTGAACTACTGGTCCGGAAATTACTCCATGCCAGGGGTTACCGCTACCGACTGCACGGCACCGCCGGTGGCGGCCGGCTGCCGGGCAAGCCGGATCTTGTCTTCGCGAGCCGGCGCAAAGTCATTTTCGTCAACGGCTGCTTCTGGCACTTTCACAACTGCCGGGTCGGGCAGCACGCGCCCAAAACCAATGCGGAGTTCTGGGGCACCAAACGCGAGAGAACGCGGAACCGCGACGTCGAACAACGCCGTCAGCTTGAAAGCTCCGGCTGGGACGTCCTCACCGTCTGGGAGTGTGAACTCAAGGACCTTTCAGTGCTGGAAGAGCAACTCCACGATTTCCTGCAGGCAAGCCACCGCCGCGCGCGCGGTGGCCTCGACGGCGAGAACCGCTGATAGTCAGTCCGCTCCGCGAAGACTGGAAGCCAGGGCGACGACTCCAAAAAAACTTCTTCCAGCTTCACGAGACAGACCGATGTGCCTCAGGTAACATCACTCTCTGGGGGACGAGGACACTACCGGTCCGCGATTACACGTACCAATATCCCCCGGGAGCACCAAATGCCTAAGTTACTGATGTCCACAACATCGCTGCGGACATCAAGCCGGCCGCCGAGGTCATTCCCCGGCTCCCTGCGGCAGGAGTACCGCCGGTCCCCCGAGGTCGACTCCGACCTTGGCCCCCTGCGCCTCCAGGTTTCCGGGATTATTGATTCGATTCTCGCTGACACGAAGCCCGAAGAGGCGGCGGTCCGCGAAAAGCTCCGCTGGCATGTAGCGAACCACCCCGGCCAGCCGGAGAAAGCCCTCTTGAGCCATCTGCTGTCTGTCTCCGTGCAAGCGGAAGCCGGTTAGCAAAGCGCCGGTCAGCGTCCGATACTCGCCTGACGCACCACTTCGCCCCAGGACTGCTGAGCGAGGTCCGCGATGGAGGCCAGGATTTCCGCTGGCGGCTGCGACAGGTCGAGCGGAAACTCCACCACATCGATGTCAGTGTTGAGGATCCGGCGCAGCTTGATCTCCCCCGCCCCCGGGCAGATGAGCCACGCCGTCGGAACCCGCAGCGACGTGCAGTACGCCAGCATCCGGTAGTGGTCCCCGGACAGCGACGCCCCGGCGTCGGCAGCGGCCTGGTACCTGGCGTCGTAGACCATCACCGGGCGTCCGCCAAGCAGGTGGACAGCACCGGGTTGCACCACGATCCGGTCAGAGTCGCGGACGGCCTCATTGAGCAGCGCGTTGTACCGCAGCCGCATCTCCCCCGGGAATGCGGCCATAGCCTCGCGGAGCGCCGTACCCACAAAGTCCTCGAACACCACGGACATATCAACAACAAACGACGCCGACTGTTGGGTACCGTCCCCGGCCTCCGCCGAAGAATGGCGCAGGATGACTTCGGCCAGCCGCAACGCGGACTGGTATCGCGTGTTCATCCGGCTGGCCCGCCACACCGGCAGGGGCGCACCGGACTGCAGGCGGGTCACGGCCGCGAGCTTGCCCTTGAGCTGGCGGAGCCGGCTCAGCACGTCCGGCCGCACACCCGAAACCTGGGACATCCTCTCCAACGCCGCCCGCAGGATACGGTTTTCGGCGATATCCTCGGTGAACTCGTCGTAGGAAACTTCAAGGGGCACCAGCATGCCGGGCCGGCGCGAGATCTGGTCCGACATCCGAATCCGCCCTTTGACCGTCCGGAGCGATTCATCAACATTCAGGTAGCCCTGCAGCACACCTCGGCTGAGCGCCCGGTCCGAGAGCTGGGCGAGCGACTGTGCCAGCGCGCTCCACAGATCCGCCTCTTCCACCGCGGTGACGGTATCCTCCCGGAACCCCTGATCCCCGGCGTAGCCGAGCAGGAACAGCAACCGGGCCAGGCCCAGCCGCTCCTTGGGCCGGACCTCAAGCTGCACCGTCGGGGTGCGCACCGCACCGATCTTCCCTACGGGCTCGATCCGGTAGATGCCCATGCCCATCGGCGAGGACTTGGCCAGGCCGCTGCCATTAATATAGGCCGCGCTGGCCGGGTCAAGCCGTTCCACCACACCGCTGGAAAGCTCGTCCAGGACAACCCTGCGGATCGGCGCGGAACCCGCCACACCGTGGCCTGCCCGGCCGGGCTGGCTAGACGCGCGCAAGGCGGTCAAGGAGCTGGTCAAGTCCGAACCGCTCCTGAAGCTGCGCACGGTTCAGCTGCCCATGGTAATGCTCCTCCAGCAACGGCATCAGCTCATACTTCCAGATCCGCCGCAGGCCCTTGGACGTCTGCGCGGACGGCTTCATAAAATAGGACGGACCGATCATCAGATCCCGGTCCCACTCATCGATGGCGTCATTGAGGGCGTCCATCAGCAGGGCCGGCGTCGTATCCAGGTCCCGGGCTTGCAGGAAACGCAGCAGCGTTCCCTGCACCGGCGCGGTCTCGGGGTGGAGTTCGATGAAGGAGAAGCGGCGGCGAATGGCGGCGTCCATCATCGCAATGGACCGGTCAGCGGTGTTCATGGTGCCGATGATGTAGAGGTTGTCCGGCAGTGTAAAGGGCTCGTTGGGGCTGTACTGCAGGTAAATCCGGTCATCGCGGTATTCGAGCAGGAAATACAGCTCACCGAAAACCTTCGCCAGGTTCGCCCGGTTCATCTCATCGATGATCAGGAAGTACGGCTTGCTCTCGTTTCCCGGCTTCGCGGCTTCCTCGGCGATGCGGCGCAGCGGCCCGGCCACGAGCTTAAAGGACACCTGGCCCTCGTCGGTTTTATCCGGCCTGAAGCCCTCAAAAAAGTCCTCATAGGCGTACGAAGGGTGGAACTGCACCAGCTTGACGCGTTCATCGGTGGTGTCGCCGGCGAGCTGGGCGGCAAGGTGCTTGGCCAGATACGTCTTGCCGGTTCCGGGCGGCCCGTACAGCACCAACTGGCGGTTCTCCTCCAGCAGTTCGGCGATCTCCTGCAGCGGCTCCAGGTCCATGTGCAGCGACTGAGCGAACTCCGGCGTCAGCGGGCGGAACCCTTCACAGGCAGGTTCGACGACGGCGGCCGGTTCTACACCCTCGCTTGGCCCGGCTTCCGCTTCAGCGGGCAGCAGTACCTCCAGCGCCTGGATGACTCGGGTGATGTCGACGACGATCCCGGAGGTGGCGAGTTGCCGCTGAACATGACGGGGCAGTTCGGTCATGGTGTGTGCCTCGTCGAACCAGCGGACCTTCCGGCCCAGCCGGCGGTTGTCGTCACGGTGCTCAGGTTCACCGAGGACGACCCCCAACCGCACAGTGCCCGAGCTCTGATACAGGGCCAGGTCGCCGGGCTTCATCACCCCCAAAAAGGCGAAGACGGCGGTCTTGGTGTCTTCCCGTTCAACGTAGCCGAGGTGCTTGTAGTCCTCGTCGACGGCGTGCTGGACCAGCCCGGCGGTAACACCGGGGTCCAGCAGCCGCAGGTGCTCAACATCGAGCGTGATCGATTCCTCGGCCTGCCAGCTGCTGAGCAGCTCGGCGTTATCGTGGTGGGTGCGCAGCAGCCAGGCCCGGCGCCCGGGGTCACCAACCTTGCGCCACTGGCTCACCAGCTGCCGGGAGTACCAGTCGATCCGTTGGCCGGCCTGTTCGTCGAGGTGCAGGCGGATCCGGTGGATGTCCGCGGAGATCTCCTCGTCGCTCTCGCCCTTCGCCCCACCTACGAGGGACGCGAAGGCATCACGGATCTCCTGGCGTTCGACGTCGGCCACAACTGGTTCGAAGTAGCTGGGCCAGACCAGGAATTCGATGCTGCGGCGGATGGCCGGCTGGTCATCGGGTGTGCCGGCAACCAGCTGGTGGAAGGCCAACGGGTCCTTCACCGCGGCCGCAACTTCACCGGCAGGACGCCGGGCAACATGCTGAACCAGCCGGCACAGCCAGCTCAGGTGGTCCCAGATGGTCCAGTTGAATTCCGCGGTGCGGTCCCGGATGACGCCATGGTCCGTCATGCCCGCGTACAACTCGATTGGCAGTTCCAGGGGCGGCTCCAGCCAGGTAGCCGCTTCGGCCACCCGCGCCCTTTTGACCTTGAGGGATTTCACCTCATGTGCCAACGGCAGGGACTGTAGGAAGAGCAGTTCGACGGCCAATTGCTTGGCACCCCGGGAGGCGTCCTGCAGGTTCTGCCGCAGGTTGGTCATCATGGGCGCCTTGGGATCCGGGACCCCGCGCTCAAGGCGACCCAGCAACTCCGTGGCCGCCGGCACCGACCATGTTTTGGTGCGGCCGTCCAGGGCAGACGCTTTGCCCAGCAACCCCGGCCCCAGCACAAACCAGGCCGCATCTTCGATCTCCTTGGAGATGCCGAGGGCGCGGTGCATGGCAGGCTTTTTGGCTGGGGTCATGCCTTCAATTTACAGGCTTAAGCTGAACGCCGGCATCATCGGGGAGCCCGAAAGTACCGACCGGAGGCTGAGCGTGTTTCCGGCGCTGGTTGCTACTTGGCGGCCGTGCGCTTGACGCCAAAAGTGAAATAGCTGCCCGGGCCGACGAAGTTGACCAGGGTCGCCACCCGCCACATCGTTTTGCTGCCTCGGATTTGTTCGGCCGGCCGGCGTGAGATATCCCGCTGGGCGGCGACCAGTAAGGAGAGCTGAACAACAGCCGCGGTCACCGTTCCGACCTTCGCCATCGGCGTGAGCTCTTTCCAGGTCTTCTTCTGGGCTTTTTTCTTGCCTTTGTTCGCCATTAGCCGTCCTCGTTTGTTGACCATAAGATGCACTCCTTGGCTCCCGGGCCGGGTGCCGAGGCTTGTCCATCCTAGGGACGATAGCTCGGCCCAAGTAGAGGCTATGGGACCGGTTTTTCGGAATCCGCAGGATCCGGAGTGAACCGGGCGAGCATCGCCTTTTGCTCCGGAGTCAGCCGCAGCACCCGCCCGGTGGCCTCGTCGACAAACGCCAGATGGCTTGAGGCCCGGACGCAGTCCTCCCGGGTCACGGGGTCCTGCACCAGATAGTGGATGTCAAAGCTGGCGCCCTTGATCGCACCGATCCACAGCTGGACTACCGCCGGCACGTTGCGGTACTCGAGGGTCCGGACGTAGCGGATTTTGTGGTCAACGATCAGCGCCAGGGTTCCCTCCGGGACCTCGTTGAATAGCGAGACCGGCGGCTCTACACCTGGCCGCCCCGACCCTCTGGGCGGCCCGAAGGCCGCGATTCGGGCTTCCTCCAGGATCCGGACGATCTGGACGTTGTTGATATGGCCGTAGGCGTCCATGTCGCCCCAGCGCATGGGAATCTGAACCTCGATGCGCCGGGACGCGGCAAGGTGGCCGGCGGCGCTCAGCTGCGCGCCGCCGTCGTGTTGTCGGCAGTATTCTCCGAAAAAGCCGTCTCGGCGTCTTCACCGGCGAACTGGGACATGTACAGGCGGTAGTAGGCACCTTTGAGTTCCAGCAACCGGGCGTGTGCACCCTGTTCAACGATCCGGCCGGCCTCCATCACCAGGATGGTGTCGGCGTCACGGATAGTGGAGAGGCGGTGGGCAATCACGAAGCTGGTGCGATCGGTGCGCAAGGCGGCCATGGCCTTCTGAACTAGGACTTCGGTGCGGGTGTCCACCGAGCTGGTGGCCTCGTCCAGGATTAGCAGCGAGGGGTTCGCCACGAAGGCACGGGCAATGGTGATCAGCTGCTTTTCGCCGGCGCTGACATTGTTGCCCTCCTCGTCGATGACGGTGTTGTAACCGTCCGGAAGGGCCCGGACGAAGCGGTCCACGAAGGTGGCTTTCGCCGCCTCCAGCACCTGTTCTTCCGTCGCGTCCAGCTTGCCGTAGCGGATGTTGTCGTAAATGGTGCCGCCGAACAACCACGCGTCCTGCAACACCATGCCAACCTTGGACCGCAATTCCGCTCGGCTGAGCTGCGTGATATCCGCCCCGTCCAGGGTAATGCTGCCGCCCTGGAGCTCGTAGAAGCGCATCACAAGGTTCACCAGGGTGGTCTTGCCCGCACCGGTGGGGCCAACAATCGCCACGGTGTGCCCGGGCTCAGCGGTGAAAGACAGGTCCTCGATCAGCGGTTTGTCCGCGGTGTAGCTGAAGGTGACGTGCCGGAAATCTACGTGGCCATCTGTCTTGGCGGGCAACTTTTCGGTGGCGGTCTCGGCCTCTTGTTCCTCGGCGTCGAGGAATTCAAAGACCCGCTCCGCTGAGGCGACGCCGGACTGCAGCATGTTCGCCATACCTGCCATCTGGCCCAGCGGCTGGGTGAACTCGCGGGAGTACTGGATGAACGCGGTGGCATCGCCCAGGCTCATCCCGCCGGAGGCAACCCGCAGTCCGCCGACGACGGCGATGCCGACGTAGCTGAGGTAGGACACAAACTGCATCACGGGCATGATCATCCCGGAGACGAACTGTGCACCGAAGCTGGCCCGGTAGAGCGCCTCGTTACGCTCGTCGAAGCGGTCCAGCATGTCCGCGTCGCGGCCGAACACCCGGACCAGGTCGTGGCCGGAGAAAGACTCCTCGATCTGGCCGTTAAGATCCCCGGTGTTCTTCCACTGGGCGGCAAAAAGCTTTTGGCTGCGGGAACCGATGATGCCGGCAGCCACGGCAGAGAGGGGCAGCGCAACGAGCGCGATCAGGGCCAGCTGCCAGGACACGATGAACATCATAATAACAATGCCGATCACCGTCAGCGCCGAGTTCACGAGCTGGGCGAAGGCCTGCTGCAGCGCCTGCTGGATGTTGTCGACGTCGTTGGTCACCCGCGAGAGGATGTCGCCGCGCTGGCGGGTGTCGAAGTAGTTCAGCGGAAGCCTGTTCAGCTTCTTCTCGGTGTCGTCGCGCAATGCGCGGACCACCCGCATGACCAGGATGTTCAGGACGTAGCCCTGCAGCCAGAGGAAGATGTTGGCCACGAAGTACATCACCAGGACCACGCTGATCAGGGAAGCCAGCCGCTGGAAATCCACGCCCACACCCGGGACAACGTTCATCCTGGCGAGCATGTCCGCGAAGTTGTCCTGGCCCTGGGCGCGGAGGCCTGCGACGAACTGCTCCTTGGTGCCGCCGGCGGGCAGCTGTTTGCCAATGACTCCAGCGAAGATCACGTCCATGGCCTGGCCGAGGATCCGGGGCGCCACCACGTTGAGGACGACGGCGACCGTCACCATGGCGAGTACGGCGGTGATACCGGCCCGTTCGGGTTTCAGCAGGGACATCAACCGCTTCGCGGAAGGCCAGAAGTGCTGGGCTTTCTTCGCCGGCAGGTCGCCGAACATACCGCCGTCGGCCTCGCCCGGGGTGTATTCCTCTTCTACAAAGTCGTCTTCCGGATCCGTGTCCGGGGCTGGCTTCCTGGAGTGCAGCGAAACCTTCTCGTTGGTGCTCATGCCACGGCCTCCGCGGTCAGCTGGGATTCGACAATTTCCTGGTAGGTGCTGGAACTCTGCAACAGCTCCTTATGTGTGCCGCGGTCCACGATCCGTCCTTTGTCGAGGACCAGAATCTGGTCCGCGTCGGCGATGGTGGAGACGCGCTGACCGACAATGATTACGGTCGCGTCCGCCGTCTTCGCCTTGAGTGCGCGCCGGAGCCTCGCGTCAGTGGCGACGTCGAGGGCGGAGAAGGAGTCGTCAAACAGGAACACTTTGGGCTCCGTGACGAGGGCCCGGGCAATGCAGAGGCGCTGGCGCTGGCCGCCTGAGACGTTGGTGCCGCCCTGGGAAATCCGTGAGCCGAGTCCATTCTTCTTCTCACGCACAAAGTCGGCTGCCTGGGCCACGGTCAGGGCGTCCCAGAGCTGCTCATCCGTGGCCTCGGGCTTGCCGAAGCGCAGGTTGTGCTCGACGGTCCCGGAGAACAGGTACGGCCGCTGCGGCACCATGGCCACGCGCTGCGTAATCTCCGCGCGGTCCAGATTGGTAACGGGGACGCCGTCGAGCAGCACCTCCCCCGATTCTGCGTCGTAGAGGCGGGGCAGCAGGGACAACAGGCTGGTCTTGCCGGCGCCGGTGGAGCCGATGATCGCGACCGTCTGCCCGGGCTCGGCGGTGAAGCTGATCCCGCTCAGCACCGGCGCTTCGGCGCCGGGGTAGGCGAAGGAAACGTTCCGGAACTCGACCCGGCCGGCTTTCCTGGCCGGCGTCACCGGGGTGAGGGCCTCGCGGATGGAGGGTTCGACGTCGAGCACCTCACCAATGCGGTCCGCGCACACCGACGCACGGGGAATCATCATCGCCATAAAGGTGCCCATCATTACGGCCATCAGGATCTGCAGGAGGTACTGCAGGAATGCCGTCAGCGAGCCGACCTGCATCTCGCCCGCGTCGACCCGCTGGCCGCCGAACCACAGCACGGCCGCGGTGGAGATGTGCAGGATCATGCCGATGGCGGGGAACATAAGCACAAACAAGGCACCGATCTTCAGCGACACGTCGGTGAGTTCCTTGTTCCCGGCGCCGAACCGTTCCGCCTCATGCGGTTCGCGGACGAACGCGCGGACAACGCGGATGCCGATGATCTGCTCGCGCAGGATGCCGTTGAGCCGGTCAATCTTCTTCTGCATGGTGCGGAACAGCGGCATCAGCCGGACCACAAGGTAGCCCACGACAGCCACAAGCACCGGAACGGCAACCCACACCAGCCAGGACAGGCTGAGGTCTTCGCGGAGGGCCATTATGATCCCGCCGATGCACATGATGGGTGTGGCCACCATAAAGTTCAGCCCCAGCAGCATAAGCATCTGCACCTGTTGGACATCGTTGGTGCCGCGCGTGATCAGGGTTGGGGCGCCAAAGACGTTGACGTCCTTTGCGGAGAAGCCCGTGACCTTCCGGAACACGCCGCGGCGCAGGTCTCGGCCGAACGCCATCGCCACCTTGGATCCGAAGTAAACTCCGGCGATCGCGGTGACCACCTGGACCAGTGCGACGACGAGCATCACCCCGCCGGTCCGCCAGATGTAGTCCGTATCGCCGCGCGAAACGCCCTCGTCAATGATCTGGGCATTCAGGCTGGGAAGATACAGCGCCGCGATGGTGGATGCGAGCTGGAAGAAAATGACTGCACCGATGGATGGCAGATACGGCCTCGAGTAGCGCCGGATGAGGGTGACAAGCATGCCCACGAGTCCTTAGGAATGATGAATAGTTGCGGCTGGAAATGAGTCCGGGAAGGGGACATTGTCTCGATGTACCCAGTATTAGCAGAGGGGGCTGACAGCCGTCGTCATCCCACTCTACGAAATGACCCGCCAGCGCGGAACAGCGGCGAGGAAAAATCATCCAATCGGCGTACTCTTCGGCCGGCTGCACGACTGAAGGCTCCGCCGCCGCCCCTGGTGGGGGCAGGCGCGGAGCCTTCAGCCGACGTTACCGGCAGGACCTGCCCGGCCGCTGCGCGTTCCTGCTGCTAGTCGGTCCGGTGCCGTCCGTGGGTGGCGATGTAATCGGCCGCAGCGCGCTGCAGCTTGCGCTGTTTGGCCAGCTGCCGGCCCAACGCCGTGAGTTCCCCGGCGACACGGGCTTGCTCCGCCGCAATCACACGCTGCTCGGCAGCCTGTTCGTTCACGGCGTGCAGCGCCTCGGCCAGTTGGAGTTGCTGCTCGGCAAGCAGCCGTTGGGTCTGCAGCAACACGGGTACTACGTCGGCTGCCTCAGGCCGGTCCTCGGCGAGCAGGGTCCGGGACCGCTGGCGGCCGCCTTCCCTATCGCCGGGCTCGGCGGACTCCCCCGGGCGGGGCGAGGAATTGGCAGCCACACCGGCCTCCCGGCGGGCGGCGTCGGGAAACCGGGATTCGGCGCGCTCCCGGCTGAGGACCTCGATAAACTCCCGGTCCAAGTCGACGATGCCGGATCCGACGGCGGGGCCAACCGTGCCAGCGTCCTTCGGACCATTCCGCGGAGCATGCCCCAGGGCAGTCGCTGAAGCACCTCCGGCGGCGGCCACGGCAGCGTCCGCAGCTGCGTCTCCTGCCTGCGCGGCGGGCTCAGGCCGGATATCAACGGTGCGACGCAGGGGGCGTTCCTTGATAAACAGGACGGCTACAAGAGCCACGAGGCCGACGATGGCCGAAATCAGGAAAACCTCCGCGATCGCGTCACCGTATGCCGCCCGCATAATCTCACGCAGCGGTGCCGGCATGTCCTTGAGGTCCATGGTGGCCCCCGCCGACCCCGCCGGCACCTGGATTCCGGCGGAAGCGAGCCCCTCGGTGACGAGCTGCTTGACCCGGTTGCCCAGGACGGCGCCAAGGACCGAGACGCCGATGGCGCCGCCTACGGACCGGAAGAAGGCCACGGAGGCGCTGGCCGTACCGATGTCCTTGGCCTGGACAGTGTTCTGCACGGCGAGGACGAGGTTCTGCATCAGCAGGCCCAGGCCCAAGCCCAGGATGGCCGTAAAAATACCGGTCATCCACAGGTCGGTGGTGTGGTCCATGCTGCCGGCAAGGCCGAGGCCGCCCACCAGGAGGATGGAGCCGGCGGTCAGGTACCGTTTCCACTTGCCGGTGCGGCTGATGAGCATACCCGAGGCAACCGAACCGATCAGGTTGCCCGCGATCATGGGCAGGGTCAGCAGGCCGGCTTCGGTGGGGCTGGCACCGCGTGCCACCTGGAAGTACTGGCCAAGGAACGTCGAGGAGCCGAACATGCCCACGCCGACCGCTACCGAGGCGAGGATCGCGAGGGCTGTGGTCCGCTCGGAGATGATCTTGAGCGGGATGATCGGCTGGGATACCCGAGATTCCACCAGTACCAACAGGCCAAGGAGCACAACGCCGCCGCCCACCATGGCGACCGACTGCCATGACCACCAGTCGTAGTAGTCGGGGTTGCCGGCGAAGGAAACCCAGATGAGCAGCAGGCTGACGCCCGAGGTCAACAGGATCGAGCCGAGCCAGTCGATCTTGGCCGGGCGCTTGACGTGCTGGATCTTCAAGGTGACCTGGAGCAGGATCAGGGCGACGACGGCGAGCGGGACGCAGACGAAGAAGGTCCAGCGCCAGCCCAGCGGACTGTCCACAATAAAACCGCCGAGCAGCGGGCCGCCGGCTGTGCCGACGGCCATCACGCCGCCCATGTAGCCGGAGTACTTTCCGCGGTCACGTGGCGGAATCATGGAGCCGATGATGGCCTGGGCCAGGGCGGTGAGGCCACCCATGGCGATGCCCTGGATGACCCGGGCGGTCAGCAGCAGCGGGATGGTCTCCGACAGCCCGGCCATCACGGAGCCGGCCACAAAGATCACGATGCTGAGCTGGACCAGGACCTTTTTGTTAAAGAGGTCCGCCAGCTTGCCCCAGATCGGGGTGGTGGCCGCGTTGGCCAGGAGGGCGGCCGTAATCACCCAGGCGAAGTCCGTCTGGGTGCCCTTGAGCTCGGACATAATGGTGGGAAGCGCGTTGGCAACAATCGTGCTGCTCAGGATGGCGGTGAAGAAGGCAGCCAGCAGACCCGTCAGTGCTTCCATGATCTGGCGGTGGGTCATTGCCGCAGGTTCTCCGGCGGGATGGGACGGGCGCGGGTACCCCGGCTGATCATCCGACCGGGCCGGGGACGGCCCTGTCGCGGCAGCGTGGTTAGCCATGTATCTACTCCTTAACAGTTTCGGTCGTATTCGTGGGTCCGGCCGTCGTTGCCCGGGCTGAGGTCCTGAGGGACTCAGCAAGTTTCTTCAGGGTCCGCGCCGTGAGTTCGACGTCGTCCTGGCTCCAGTCCTGCAGCAGGCCCTGGATGGTTGCAGTGCGGTGGTCCTCGATGACCCGCAGCTTCTCCGCACCGGCCGCCGAGAGGGCGATCAGCTGGGCGCGGCCATCCTCGGGGTCCGGCCGGCGGACCACGTAACCTTGCTCTTCGAGCTCGGCGATATGCCGGCTGAGCACGGGGGCGCTGACGCCGAGCCGCTCCGCAAGGTGGGTGGCCCGGGATTCGCCCTCACCGACAAAACGGAGCACTCCCTGCAGGGCCACCCCGGTGTCCTGGCCGCGAAGGTTGGCTGCGGCAACACAGCGGACGGCGCGCTGAAGGTCAAAGATCTGGTAAACGAGTTTGGCTGCGGCATTGGATTCAACGGTCATGGCGGACCCCCCTCTTTTGTTTGCCCTAGGCAACTATATAGCAAAATTGGTTACTTCGGGAAACTAACCCTGTTCGGAGCGGCCCCAGGGGCGGCATAACGCGCCGGCGCGCCGAAAGAAGTGGCCGTTAAACGCCAAACGCGGGCCGGCCGCGTCCACCCATCATTTAATGAGGGAGGACGCGGCCGGTCCGCGCAGTGTGTTTACCGATTTCCGGCGTTCCGGCCGGCGTTCCGGCCGGCCGCGCTAGTCGTCCAGGTGGGTGGGGGCGAACATCTTCAGCAGGGTCTCGACGACGACCACGTTCGGGCCGTCCGCCGCAAACCCGGCCCTGAGCGCATCCCCGATGTCCTCGGGGGCAACCCGGACGGCCGGGACGCCGAAGGCCTCCGCCAGCTTGACGAAGTCAGGACGGGCGAGTTCGGTCGCGGTGGCCTTGCCGAAGGCGCCGACCATGTATTCACGCAGGATGCCGTAACCGCCGTCGTCCACAATCAGCCACGTGACCGGAACGTTGTGCTGCTTGGCAGTGGCCAGTTCGGAAATGGAGTACATCGCCGATCCGTCGCCGGAGACGGCCAACACCCTGGCAGACCCGCCGGGCTTGCCGGTGGTTTCCAGGCCAACAGCGCCGCCGATTGCCGCAGGAAAGCCGAAGCCGAGGCCGCCGGCGCCCTGGGCAGAGTGGAACTGGCCCTGGCGGGCATCCCAGCAGCTCCAAGCCCAGTACGCGGAGATGGTCATGTCCCAGAATGTCTGCATGGCGGCGGGGACGGCCTCGCGGATGTCCGCCATAAACTTCAGTTCCTTGCCGAGATCCTGGGATTCGAGGCGGGCAGTGACCTTGGCGAGGGTTTTTTTGACCAGATCTTCCGGCGAAGTGCCGTGCCAGTTGGTGCGATCGCCATATGGTTCCCACAGGGCATCGAGGGCATCGTCGAGGGCGGCGAGCGCCTGGCCGGCGTCGGCCCGGATGCCCAGACCGGGACGGTTGGATTCGAGGACGCGAGGTTCGGCGTCGATCTGGATGATCCGGCCGCGCGGCGCAAAGGTGAAGTAGTTTGATGTGACTTCGCCGAGTGAGGAACCGATCACAATCAGCACGTCGGCGTCCTCAAGGAGCTCCGTCATGTACTGGTCCTCGATCCAGGACTGGAGTGAGAGTTCGTGGTTCCACGGGAACGCGCCGTTGCCGCCGGGCGTGCAAATCACCGGCGCCCGGAGCTTCTCCGCGATGGCGAGCAGCGACTTCTCGGCCCGGCCGCGGCGGGCTCCCCCGCCGGCGATGATGGCGGGACGTTCCGCCGACGCCAGCCATTTGACGGCTTCGCGGACCAGTTCGATCCGCGGCGGATTATCGGCGGCCTCGGCGAGTGCATCCTCCACCGGGGGAACCATAATCGGATCCAGCAGCACGTTCTGCGGAATCTCCAACCACACGGGGCCCTGCGGCGAGGAAATCGCCTCGGTCCAGGCATCCTGGATAGCCGAAGGGATGCCGGAGGCGTGCTGGATGAGGCGCTGGCTCTTGGTGACGTTGGCGGCCGAAGCCTTCTGGTCATCGAGTTGGTGCAGCATTCCCTTGCGGCGCGCACCGAGTCCTTCGAGCGGGATCTGGCTCGCGATGACCACCATGGGAACGCCGGTGGCATACGCTTCCTGCAGCCCGGCCAGGGACGTCAGCGCTCCCGGTCCGGTGGAGAGGAAAAGGACACCGACCTCGCCGGTGGCCCGGGAGTAGCCGTCCGCGGCAAAGGCGGAGTTGTTCTCCACCCGGGAGGAGACGAAGTGCAGGTTGCCCCGGCCCATCGCATCAAAAAGCCCCAGGGCGTGCTGCCCCGGAATCCCGAAGACCGTTTTGGCGCCGAGCGCTTCGAGCGTCTCGACAACGAGGTCCCCGCCATTGCGCACTCCGGTCACTGGGCGACCCCGCCCCCGACGCGGGCTGCGGCCGGAGTGGCGAAGCCGGCCGGACGGCGGGATTCCTGGCCGAGCGCCTGCGCAGCGTACCCGTTGGCCGCGCCGAAGCGGTCGCCCCCAACCGCGCTGTCCGCCATCAGGGTGACCAGTTCGTAGGCCACGTGGCTTGCGGCGACGCCGGTAATGTCCGCATGGTCGTACGCGGGGGCCACCTCCACAATGTCCGCCCCCACCAGGTTCATGCCGCGGAAGCCGCGGATGATTTCGAGCAGCTCGCGGCTGGTGATGCCGCCGGCTTCCGGGGTGCCGGTGCCGGGGGCGTGTGCGGGGTCGAGGACGTCGATGTCGACCGAGATGTAGAGCGGGCGGTTGCCGATCCGGTCACGCACCTTCGCTACTGTTTCGAGCACACCCTGGTAGTAGACGTCGGCGGAGGTCACAATGCCGAAGCCGAAGCGGTGGTCGTCGTCGAGGTCCTTTTTGCCGTACAGCGGGCCACGGGTGCCGATGTGGCTAATCGCCTCGGTGTCCAGGATGCCTTCCTCAACCGCCCGGCGGAACGGGGTGCCATGGGTGTATTCGGCACCGAAGTACGTGTCCCAGGTGTCCAGGTGCGCGTCAAAGTGCAGCATGGCGACGGGCTGGCCGGCGCGTTCGGCGGCGGCGCGCAGCAGCGGCAGCGCAATGGTGTGGTCCCCGCCGAGGGTCAGCAGCTTGCTGCCGGCGGCGGTCAGGTCCAGGGCATTCTGCTGGATTGTCTCGATCGCTTCATTGATATTAAAGGGGTTGACGGCCATATCGCCGGCGTCGGCCACCTGGATGTTCTCGAAGGGGCTGACATCCCAGGCCGGGTTGTACGGGCGCAGCAGCCGGCTGGCCTCGCGGATGTGGTTGGACCCGAAGCGGGCACCGGGGCGGTAGGAGACGCCCGAGTCGAAGGGCACGCCCACCACCGTAACGTCGGCCTTGGCGACCTGGTCCAGCCGCGGCAGGCGCGCATAGGTAGCGGCCCCCGCGTAACGGGGGATGCGGGATGAATCAATAGGGCCAAGGTTGCCATTGGCCTCGATGCGCAGCTCTTCCAAAAGAAAGCCTCTCCTTCGAGGATTGACCGACGGGTGTGATAGCCATCATACACTCGAAGTTGTCTCTTGAGCATCAAATGTTTACAAAAGGGCCATCCACGGCATCCCGACCGGCCCCCGGGCCGCACTGCGCAGTGACCCGGGCCGGAACGCTAGCGGCTTGCGGCGGGGACCAGGACCCAGAGGACTTCGACGGCTTCGTCGGTCGGGTTGATCCACGTGTGCGGCTCACGGCCCGGGAAAGTCACCGTGTCGCCCGTGTGGAGTTCAAATTCCTCGTTGGTGAGGATCAGCCGGATGCGCCCCTGCACCACATGCAGCACGTCAACGTCGCAGTCCACGGCATACAGTTCCGATTCACCGCGGCCGCGGGGCTCAATCACGGCCTGGATAATCTGCACCCGCCGTTCCGAGCGCGCGGTCAGCAGCCGCTCCACAATCCCGTCACCGCCGAGCGAGATCCTCGGTCCTTCGTCCTTCTTGGTGTGATGGGTTTCCGGGGCGGCAAACAGCTCGCCGATCGAGATGGAAAGCACTTGGCACAGCGTCACAAGCGATGCTACCGAGGGCGAAGTGAGGTCGCGTTCGACCCGGCTGAGGAATCCCTTGGTCAGCCCGGTGGCGTCGGCGACCTGCTCGATCGTGAGCCGCTGCGACTGCCGCGCGGCGCGGATCCGGGAACCGATGGCAACCGGAACATTGCTCGGTTCAACTGGCAAAGCTTTCATTTTTTGGAACCTTTCACGGCCGGCCGCTCGGCCCCATCGTTTGAGCAATACTAGCGGGACGGCCTCCCCGGCTGGCCAGATCGGGCCCTGACGCGGAATGCGTCTTGACTGTTACCAGCATCACAACATAGGGTTTGGCAACAAGTGTTGCCTATTGGGCAAAAAACCGCGCCGGCTGCGATGGTGTTGCCCGGTCCGGACACCTTCACCGGCAACTCGTGACCGTACCCATCAGGAAGCAGCTGGATCCCGTGCGCCCCGTAATCGCGCCGACGGGTTTCAGCCCAGCTCAGAACAGCTCAAGGAGCCCTTTATGGACGCAAGTCTCGTCAACATCGCCATCGTGGTGGTGTACCTGGTCGCCATGCTGGCGTTCGGATGGTGGGGTAAGTCCCGCACCAAAAACAACAGCGACTTCCTGGTGGCCGGCCGCCGCCTCGGCCCGTTCCTCTACACCGGGACCATGGCCGCCGTCGTTCTCGGTGGTGCCTCAACCGTCGGCGGCGTCGGTCTCGGCTACAAGTTCGGCATCTCCGGGATGTGGCTCGTGGTCGCAATCGGCGCCGGCGTGCTGCTCCTGAGCCTGCTCTTCGCCAGCACCATCCAGAAGCTCAAGATCTACACGGTTTCCCAGATGCTGAGCCTGCGGTACGGCAGCCACGCCACCCAGACCTCGGGCATCGTAATGCTCGCCTACACGCTGATGCTGTGCGCAACGTCCACCGGCGCCTACGCCACAATTTTTGTTGTGCTCTTCGGCTGGGACCGCGCACTCGCCGTCGCCATCGGCGGCGCAATCGTCCTGGTCTACTCGACGATCGGCGGGATGTGGTCCATCACCCTGGCCGACCAGGTTCAGTTTGTCATCAAAACAGTCGGTATCTTCTTGCTGATGCTGCCGCTGACCCTCAATGCCGCCGGCGGCTTCGAAGGGATCCGCAGCCGCGTGGACGCCAGCTTCTTCCAGATCGACGGCATCGGCATCCAGACGATCATCACCTACTTCGTCGTCTATACCCTGGGCCTGCTGATCGGCCAGGACATCTGGCAGCGGGTGTTCACCGCCAAAACGCCCACGGTCGCACGGTGGGGCGGCGCGACGGCCGGAATCTACTGCATTCTCTACGGTGCCGCCGGCGCCCTGATCGGCCTGGGTGCGCGCGTTGCGTTGCCGAATATCGACGTCAAGGCCCTCGGCAAGGATGTTGTCTACGCCGAAGTTGCCACTAACCTGCTTCCGGTCGGCATTGGCGGCCTGGTGCTTGCCGCGGCCGTCGCCGCGATGATGTCCACCGCCTCCGGCGCCCTGATCGCCGCCGCCACAGTGGCCCGGGCCGACGTCGTACCGTTTGTCGCCGGCTGGTTCGGCAAAACCATCAACACCGATGACACCGAGAACCCCGAGCACGACGTCCGGGCCAACCGCATGTGGGTCCTGGGCCTCGGCATCGTCGCGATCGTCATCGCCATCGTCACCAAGGACGTCGTCGCGGCGCTCACCATCGCCTATGACATCCTCGTCGGCGGACTCCTTGTTGCCATCCTCGGCGGACTCATCTGGAAGCGCGGCACCGGCATTGCCGCGGCTGCCTCCATGGCGGTGGGCTCCGTCATCACACTCGGCACCATGATCGTGCTGGAAATCAATGCCGAAGTCCCGCTGGACGGGATCTACGCCAACGAACCGATCTACTACGGCCTGGTGGCCTCCGCGGTGGTCTACATCGCGGTGTCCCTCCTGACGAAACCGACGGATCCCGCGGTCATGGCCAACTGGCACCGCAGGGTCGCCGGCGATGCCGCCGTGGAAGAAAAAGTACCGGCCGTCACGCACTGAGGTCCTGAGAGCGAGTTAAGGTTCGACGGCGGCGCTCCCATCCGGGGGCGCCGCCGTCGATCGTTGCGGCCGGTGGGAGTCTTCAGTCATCGTCCCCGGGCTCCAGGAATTCCTCCCGGTCCAGGGGCAGCACAGGCTTGTCGTCGGCCAGGAAGTCCTCTTTGTCGAGCGGAACGAGCCGATCCGCCTCTTCCAGGAGCTCGTCCTCTTCGGTCTCCGCGGCATCGCTGACCGGCGCGTCCTGGGCATAGTCGAAAGCAGGATCGGACTCAAGGGAATCCCGAGCCGGCTGGACTGAATCTGAGCCGATGTTGTCCATGATGCACCCTCCGTGCGATGGGTGGCGGCAACGGCACCGCCGGGCCGCCCTGGGTCTCATTCGAACACCACGAACGCAGGCGGTCAAGGGCTCCCATCGAGGCGGCCCGCTGCCCCCGCGAAGGGCCCCGCAGCGACTGCGGTTTTACGGTTTACCGAAACTCCTTCCTGAGGATTGCCAGCCAAAAATCCGCGGAAATTCGGGGTACGCTGGTTACGCAACGGGGCCGAACCATGCCCTTCAAGCCCAGGAGCTTCCGTGTCTCAACACGCCACATCTGACCAGTTCAACCCGGAACCCCACCGCCTGAAACCCGGCCAGGGGACCGTTCCGGAGGCGTCAGCGGCGACCCCGAGTGCTGCGGACATCAAGCGGTGGCGGCAGTACCTAGCCGACGAGCGGGCCGAAGCCGCCGTCTACCGCGATCTGGCCCAGAACCGCAGCGGCGAAGAGCGTGAGATCCTCCTCGCCCTGGCCGAAGCCGAAGGACGCCACGAGGCCCACTGGCTCCAGCTGCTCGGCGGGAGCGCCGGTCGCGCCCGCTCCGCGTCGCTCCGGAGCCAGTTCCTCGGCTTTTTAGCCCGCCACTTTGGCTCGGTGTTTGTCCTGGCACTTGCCCAGCGGGCCGAAAGCCGTTCCCCGTATGCCACCGATCCCTCCGCCACACCGGCGATGGTCGCCGACGAACAGATCCACGAGGAAGTGGTTCGCGGCCTGGCCACCCGGGGCCGCAACCGGCTGGCGGGAACGTTCCGGGCGGCCGTTTTTGGCGCCAACGACGGGCTGGTCAGCAACCTTTCCCTGGTAATGGGCATGGCGGCCTCCGGTGTGGCCAGTTCAGTAGTCCTGCTCAGCGGCGTCGCGGGCCTGCTGGCCGGGGCGCTCTCCATGGGCGCCGGCGAGTACATTTCCGTCCGCTCCCAGCGCGAACTGCTGGCTGCAACCCGCCCCACCCAGATCACCCTGGCCGCTGCACCCTCGCTGGACATCGAACACAATGAGCTTGTGCTGGTCTACCTGGCGCGAGGCATGTCGCGGGAGGCCGCCGAACACCGCGTGGCCGAGCGGATGGGCCTGCTGGACTGCGATTGCGATCCCAGCCTCTCGCTGCAGCCGGAAATTCCGGAAGCCCTCGACGAGCACGAAGCGGTGGGCACCGCCTGGGGCGCCGCGGCGTCGAGCTTCTGCTTCTTCGCATCCGGCGCGATCGTGCCGATCCTGCCCTTCGTCCTGGGTATGACCGGCGTCGCGGCGCTGGCTGTCTCCGCTGCCCTTGTGGGCCTGGCGCTGCTGTTCACCGGCGGGGTCGTGGGCCTGCTCTCGGGCACCTCCCCCTCCTCCCGCGGCCTCCGTCAGCTTGCCATCGGAATGGGTGCCGCAGGCGTGACCTATCTGCTGGGCCTGGCCTTCGGCGCCGTGGTTGCCTAGTGGCCGGTCCTGATTTCCGGGACCGGACACCGCGGCACAGCAGCGCCGGGACCGTCCGGCGGATTGTCGGCCGCCTCGCCACCGTCGCCTTGATTGCGGGGGCCGCGTTCCTGGCAGTGGGCTTGATCTACGCTGATCCGCGTTTTACCGGACTTTTCGATGCCGGTCGCGGAGCCGGGCCGGGCACCGCGGTGGAGGGCCAGCCGGGGCGGCCTGCGTCCGCTGCGACAGTCCGGACGGACACTCCCCCGGCCGGATTCGAAGAGCACGACCAGCCGCTGGGCCACCCGCAGAAGCCGGCCGTGGCCAGTAGTTCGTTCAAGTTCCTGGCCACGAACGAGGACGGCACCCCGGTGGGGTATTCGCCGTGCCGGCCGCTGCATTTTGTGGTCAACGCGGCACTCGCTCCCGACGGCGCCGACCAGCTCGTCGAGGACGCGATCAGAACAGTGTCCCGCGCGACCGGCATCGAGTTCGTCGACGACGGACCAACCACCGAGGCTCCCGCCCAGTCCCGAATCCCTTATCAGCCAACCGCTTACGGGGAACGCTGGGCGCCGCTGCTGATCGTGTGGACCACCCCCGACCAGGCTCCGCAACTGAAGGGCCCCGTGATCGGCACCGGAGGCAGCACCCACTTCAGCTTCGGCGACGGACCCAAAAGCTTCGTCACCGGCAGCCTGGAACTCGACGCCCCCCAGATCGGGGCGGACCTCGGCCGGCAGGACGGAGCCGCATATGCCACGGCGGTCATCCTGCACGAACTCGGACACGTGATGGGGTTGGAGCACGTGGACGACCCCGCGCAGCTTATGTACCCCGAGATCGGAACCCCCGACGGCCTGGCCGCCGGCGACTTGAACGGCCTCTTCGAACTCGGCAACGCGCCGTGCCGCAAGGACCTCTGAGCCGCTAGCCGTCCAGGACGGCGAGCGCCTCCTCTACGGTATCGACCAGGAAGATCCGGCGCTCCATCCGGCGGCCGGCGGCGAGGCTTTGCAGCAGGGGCCACGCCGGGTAGCGCCGCACCCAGTGCTCGCGCCCTACCAGTACCATCGGCGTGATGGTTCCGGAAGTGCCGTAGTAGTTCTCGCAGGCATCCTGGAAGATCTCCTGTATGGTGCCGCCGGAGCCTGGCAGGAAAACGATGCCGGCGTTGCAGAGCTCCAACAGGATGGCCTCGCGGATGGAGTTCGCGAAGTACTTGGCGATATGCGTGGCGAAGAAGTTGGGCGGCTCGTGTCCGTAGAACCAGGTGGGGATTCCCAGCGACGGTGTACCCGCCGGATGGCGTTCGACGACGGCGGCAGCGGAGCGTGCCCACGCCGAGACGGAAGGCCGGAATCCCGGCACGGCGGCAAGATCCCCCAGGGCCTGCCGGAAGTCCCGTTCCGGAGCCCCGCTCAGGTATGCACCGAAGTTGACGGCCTCCATGGCACCGGGCCCGCCGCCGGTGGCGACCATCCGGCCCTCCGTGGCCAGCAGCCTCCCCAGCCGCGCGGCCGTTTCAAAGTCGGGGGACGCACGGCTGGCCGTGTGTCCGCCCATCACGCCCACCACGGTCCGGCCTGCACAGAGATCGGAGCGGGTCAGCTCATCGAGGGCATCGCCGATCGAGTGGTCGTGCAGCGCCGCGGCCAGGGTTGAGTCCAGCCGGTGACGCTGTCCCGGCCGGATGCTCCATTGGTAGACGAGTGCATCCGGGGTGTCCTCATAGCGGGAGTCGGAGATCCCGGCGTAGAGCTCCTGCGGGGTGTACAGCTGCCCCCGGTAAGGGTTAAACGGAACCGCGTCGAGTTTCGGGAAAATCAAGGCACCGCGGCTGCGAAGCCAATCCTCCATGCCCTCGTCGAAGGTACATCCGAGGAAAATTCCGCCTTGTGCGTGCATGGCCTGGAGCTGAGCCCGCCGGCCCCGCAGGTCCAGTGACTGGGCATGCCAGCCTTGGATGGACCGTGCCCCGGCAGCGACCAGGGCGTCGAAAGTGTCCAGGCTTTCGACCTCCAGTGTGCGCGGGCTGGGGTGCAGGCTGCGGGCTGCGTTCATGGTGCCAGCCTAGACTGCGACGTCTGCTCCGCCACGGCAGCTTGCGGGAGCGCCAACACGAAGGTGCCCCCGCCGAAACCGGCGGAGGCACCTTCGTGTTGGGTACTGGTCCGGTCAAGAAACCTGGAGGCCGCCGTTGATGTCATAGGTGGCGGCCGTGATGAAGCCCGAGTCCTGCCCCAGCAGGAAGGCAATCAGGGCCGCTACGTCCTCCCGGGTGCCCACCCGGCCCACCATGATGCCCTCGGACATCTGGGCCTTGCGCTCATCGCTCAGCGCGCCGCCCATGATGTCCGTATCGATCGGGCCGGGTGCAATCGCGTTCACTGTAACGCCGAATTCGCCCACTTCGCGGGCCAGGGCCCTGGTGAACCCGATGATGCCGGCCTTGGACGCACTGTAGGCGACCTTGGAATAGGTGCCGCCGCCTCGCTGGGCAGAGATGGAGGAGATACTTACAATCCGCCCGAGCTTGCGCTCGATCATTCCCTTAAGCACCCGCTGCGAGACGATGAAGGTACCCCGCATGTTGATCGCAAATACCTTGTCCCACTCCTCGACGCTCGTTTCCATAAAGGGCGTCGGGGAGCTGATGCCCGCGAGATTGGCCAGAGCCACAATCGGCGGAAGGGAATCTTCGATCTCGGTGATGGCCCGGTCCACGGACGCCGCATCTGACACATCCGCCCCGACGCCCATGGCCTTGACTGCACGGTTGGAGCCAATTTCCGCAGCGGCGGCCTTGGCGTCTTCGGCATTGATGTCCAGGATGGCGATGGACCATCCTTCGCTCGCCATCCGGTCCGCGGCGGCGCGGCCTATACCGCGGACCGACGCAGCGCCGGTCAGGACAACTGTGCGTTCGGAGGGGAAAGTGGTTGCGCTCATGGTGTGTTTCCTTCGGGATTTCGGGATCAGGAGATCTTGGCGGCGGCCGCGGACTCAGTGGTCACTTCGCCGGCAGCGCCAACTGCGGGATCCAGTGCTGCATCGCCTTCGGGGCGCTTGCGGGCATAGAGGTAGGTTGCCACGGCGGTGATGCACAGGCAGAGGGACAGGAACAGCAATCCGCTTTGGTTGCTGCCCGTGGCGTCGTTTAGGAGTCCGACGGCGTATGGGGCAACGAACCCGCCCAGGTTGCCCAGTGAGTTGATCATGGCCAAACCGGCGGCAGCAGCCGCCCCCGTCAGGGCAGCAGAGGGCATGGACAAGAAGGGCGCGATGGCGCCGTAAATGCCCATAGCCGAGGCAGTCAGTCCGATCATGGCCAGGATCGGGTTGACGGGCAGGAGGTATCCTGCGGCCAGCAGGCCCATGCCGGCCAGCACCATACTGACGGCTGTGTGCCAGGCGCGCTTGCCGGTCCGGTCCGCACGCTTGCTCCAGAAGTAGACGAAGACGGCGGCCACGGTGTACGGGATGCAGACGATGAAGCCGATCTGGGGCGTGGAGAACTTGCCGAGGGCAGCGACGATGGTGGGCATCCACAGGCCCAGTCCATAGATTCCGCAGACCAGCCCGAAGTAGAGCCCCGAGTAGATCAGGGTGCGCTTGTCCTTGAGGCCGGCCAGGAAGTTGTGGTTGCCGGAGCCGGATTTGACGGCCAGTTCGGCTTCCATCGTGCTCGCAAGCCATTCACGCTCGTCGGTGTTGAGCCATTTGGCATCCCGCGGACGGTCCGTCATAAGGATGGGGGTGAGCAGCCCCAGCATAATTGCCGGGATGCCTTCGATGATGTAAAGCCACTGCCATCCCTGGAGGCCCATAACGCCGTCCATCTGCAGGAGCAGCCCGGAGACGGGAGCGCCCAGGGCATTGGAAACCGGCTGGGCCAGAATGAAGATGCCGAGCACCGTCACCCGCTGTGCGGCCGGGAACCAAAGGGTCAGGTAGAAGAGGATTGCCGGGAAGAAGCCAGCCTCGGCCGCCCCCAGCAGGAACCGAATGACGTAGTAAGTGGTCTCACCGTTCACCAGGCACATGGCCGTGGCGAAAATGCCCCAGGTGATAAGGATGCGGGCCAGCCACTTGCGTGCGCCAAACCGGTACATGCCTGCGTTGCTCGGGATCTCAAGCAGCGCGTAGCCGAGGAAGAAAATGCCGGCGCCCAGCCCGTACGCGGCTGCGTTCAGGCCGATGTCCTCGCTCATGGTGAGTTTCGCGAAGCCGACGTTGTTGCGGTCAAGGTAGGCAACGAAGTAGAGCAGGACGATCAGCGGCATAACGCGGCGGCGGACCTTGCGGAGCGTGCGCTCGCCAAGCTCGCCGAATCCGGCGGACTTGAGGGAGAGTGAAGTCATCATCGACCTTCTGTCTAGCGGGTCCCGCACCTGCGGTGGTGGGATTCCGTGGGGATGGTGGGGCCCAGTCCTGGTGCAATGACCCGGAAAGAGCAAGATCAGATGTCAGACATCTGATTGGAGAGCATGAGGAAGAGCATAGAAGAGTGACACAGCTTACGTCAAGCCCCCGCCTGGCAGCCGCCGTTCGGTCAGGAAACCGCGCTTTTCACGTAGCGCTCGTAGTCCCGGTAGGTCTGGTCCATGTGTTCGTCCATGCTGCGGCGGGCCAGTTCGGCGTCGCCGCTAAGGATGCCCGCCATGACCTTTTGGTGGTGCTCAATGGCATGCAGCTGAATCTCCTCGACGGCTGACGTTTCGCGCCGCTTCAGGTAGAGGAGCTGGCCCAGCTGGGCGAACAGCGCCAAGACAAAAGGATTGCCCGAGGCCTTCAGCACAACATCATGGAAGCCGATGTCCGCCGCCACAAAGGCGTCCAGGTCGCCGGAATCGTGAAAGCGTTTCATATCCGCGATGCAGTCGCGCATCTGTTTGGCATGCTCGGGAGTGTGGCGTGCCGCCGCCAGCGCGGCGGCCCCGGTTTCCACCATGCGGCGCATCTCGATCAGGCCCGCACCCACCTGCTCCGCCCCGTTGCCGTGCGAGGCGGCCTTGAAGATTGCGTCCAGCCCGGTCCAGTTGTCGGACGGATTGACGAAGGTTCCGCGGCCGGCTTTTACGTAGAGGATGTTCTGCGCGCGCAGGGCCTTCAGCGCTTCGCGCACCGTGAGGCGGCTGACGTCGTAGGACTTGGCGATGTCGGCTTCGGGCGGAATGGCTTCGTGGGGCTGAAGTTTGCCGTCAAGGATGTCGGCGAGCAGGCCGTCGACGAGGTCGTCAACGAGTGTCCTGCGGCCCATCGCGGTTCCCACCTTTAGTCTTGCCGTTTGCTCCCCGTGCCATCAACCTTACAGACGCCGCCGGGCGCCGCGGGTCCCGGCGTCCGACGGCGCGGCAGCTAGCTGCGCCGCCTTGGCCTCAGGAAACCCCGGCATTGCCGGCTTGGCGCTGCCCGGAGGACAGGTAGTCGTCCAGCTTGGCGAGGGTCTGCTCGATATTAGCCGGGTGCCGGCGCAGGTAGCCGGCCAGCCGCAGGAGAATCCTGGCGCGCACCTCCCGTGCGTCCCATTGTTCGGTAACGCGGGTTCCCGGACGCCCGGCGGCATCCGTCGCGGGCTCCAGCAGGTAACGCCAGATGTGGCCCCCAAAGTGCCGCCACGCGATCTGCCGGCCCTCCTCGAATTCGCACACCGTGTTCAGGATCTTGTAGTCCAGTTTGATGTTCATCTCCATCCCGAACTTCGCACCAAGCGCGAGCCGCTCGGGGCCGCGGGGCTGGGCCCCCTTGACGGTGCCTGAGCCGTCGATCACGCTGTGCAGCGCGGGTGTGGCCAGCACTTCGAAGATGGCTTCAGGAGTGGCAGCGATGAACCGGCTGCGGGACACGAGATATCTGTTGGTCATCCGGCAATCCTAGTCCCGGCAGGTCCGCTTGAAGAATGAACCAGGCCCAACCAGCATCGCTGCGGACGGGACCGCAGCGGCGCTGGCGGACCCGCTGCGCCCCGAGGCGTTGGCGCAGGGACGGCCGGAGACCCCTAAACTTCCGCGTCCGACGGGCACGTTAGGCCCGCTGCAGCTCGACGCCCGCGGCGCCCGGGCGTCCGACGCCGGCTGCCGGACCGCCGTCGGACCGGCCCGCGCGGCTGTTCCGCTTAGCCCCGGCCGCGGCACATGCCATCACACCGAGGCCCAGCAGTGTGATTCCGGCGCCGGCCCAGATGGGTGACGTGTAGCCCAGTCCGGCGGTGATGGTCACGCCACCGAGCCAGGCCCCGAGTGCGTTGCCAACATTGAAGGCGCCGATGTTGGCGCCGGACGCCAGGGTGGGAGCCGTCCTCGCGTACTTCATCACGCGCATCTGCAGCCCGGGAACGGTGGCGAAGCCGAAGCCGCCGAGCAGGACCATGGAGACGATGGTCATCGGCTGGCTGGCGGAGGTGAGGGCGAAGGCCACAAGGACCAGCACCAGTGCCGAGAGAGCCACCAGCAGGGTGCGGTCCACGTTCTTGTCGGCCGCCTTCCCGCCGAGGGTGTTGCCAATGAAGAGCCCGACGCCGAAGAGGATAAGCAGCCACGGGACGGTGGTGGCGGTGAAGCCGGTGACCTCGGTGAGCGTAAAGGCGATGTAGGTGAAGGCGCCGAACATTCCGCCGTAGCCGAGGATGGTGACGAAGATGGAGAGCCAGACCTGGCCGGAGCGGAAGGCCCGGAGTTCGCCGCGGAGTCCGCCGGGGGCGGCGTCCCCGGACCCTGCCGCGGGGACGAGCGTCAGAATGCCTACGAGGGAAATGATGCCGATGACCGTGATCGCCCAGAAGGTGGAGCGCCAGCCGGTGGCCTGTCCCAGCATGGTGCCGAACGGCACGCCGAGGACGTTGGCTGCGGTCAGGCCGGTGAACATGATGGCGATGGCTCCGGCCTTCCTGTTGGGCGCGACCATGCTCGCGGCGACCACGGCGCCGATGCCGAAGAACGCGCCGTGTGACAGCGCGGCGATGATCCGGCCGATCATCATGGTCCAGTAGTCGGGTGCAAGCGCCGAGACGAGATTGCCGGCGATGAACAACACCATCAAAACGGCCAGGACCGGCTTGCGCTCGAACCGCGTCACGGCGGCCGTGAGGACCAGCGCCCCAACGACGACGGCGAGGGCGTAGCCTGAGATCAGCCAGCCCGCGGTGGCCTCGCTGACCTGGAAGTCCGCCGCCACTTGCGGCAGCAGTCCCATGATGACGAACTCGGTGAGTCCGATCCCGAACCCGCCGAGGGCGAGTGCAATCAGGCCAATTGGCATGGCGTGCTCCTTCAAAACTGTACGGAAAGAATATGCGGGGCGTAAGCTATTAGTTGCAGACGCGCTATTTATTGTTGCACAAGCATTTATAGCGCGCAAGCAACTAAATGGTATGCCGCCCGTGCTCCGAGACTTTTCGGGGCCAGGCCAGCAGATGTAAAGGGGAAGAATGATGGGCATCAAGGACGGCGCCGTCGAGGTCCGGGCACAAGGCTGGCGGACCCTGGCGGCCCTGCACGGACTGATTGAGGCGGAGCTGGAACGGTCCCTCCAGTCGGTGGCGGGCCTCTCCGTTATCGAGTACACCGTGCTGGAAGCTCTCAGCCGGCAGGACGGCTGGCACATGAGAATGCAGCAACTGGCCCGCGCCAGCGCGTTGAGCGCCAGCGCCACCACACGTCTGGTCAACCGGCTGGAGGATCGGGGCCTGCTGACTCGGATCCTGTGCGCGGATGACCGCCGGGGAATCTACACCGAGCTCACCCCAAGTGGCATCACGCTGCTCGAGGAAGCCCGGCCAAGCCATGACGAGACGTTGGAGCGGGCCCTGGCCGACGCCCAACAAGTGCCGGAGCTGGCCCCCCTGGTTCAGGCGCTGCCAACGCTGCATGCAGCCACCTAGGGCCCCGCGGGCCCCGGAGGCGGCCAAGCTCACACCCCGCGGCAGTGCCGGGCGGGGTCAGGCGAAGGTGCCGGCCACGAATCGTCGGCTGGCTACCTGGCGGCCAGCCGCTTGAAGTGATGCTCAAGGTCTTCCAGGCTCTTGTCCTTGGTCTCTGGAATGTACTTCGCGGCGAAGGCGATAGCGCCGACGCCCAGCACGGCAAAAACGAAGAAGGTGTTCCCGAGCCCGATCGCGGCAAGGAGTTGCGGGAAGCCAAAACTCACCAGGAAGTTCACGCTCCACAGGACAAAGACCGAGGCGCCCATGCCCAGGCCCCGGATCTTCAGGGGGAAGATCTCGGAAAGCATCAGCCAGGTGACCGGCGAGATCGAGCCCTGCTGGAAGGCCAGGAACGTCACGGTCAGGGCGAGGACCACGAAGCCGCGGGTGGTGCCTTCGGGCAGGACCAGCGAACAGAAACCGATCAGCAGCAGCGCCGCCGTTGTGCCGAGCTGGCCCGTGATGAGCATCCTGCGCCGCCCCACCTTGCCCAGCAGCCAGATCCCCACGAAGGTTGCCACAACGGAGATCACTCCGTTGGCAATGTTCGCCGTCAAAGCGGCCTCCCGGCCAAAGCCGGATTGGGCGAGGATCTGGGTGCCGTAATACATAATCGAATTCACGCCAGTAATCTGCTGGATGACAGCGAGCCCGAGGCCCACCACAAAGATGCGCCGAAGCCACGGGACACCGAGATCCTTCCAGGAAACCACCGTGGACTTGTAGTCCTCCACGGCCATGGCTTTGACTTCCTCGAACTCTGCCCTGGCCTCGGACTGGGAGCGGACCCGCTGCAGCACACTGAGCGTTTCGCCAAAGCTGCCCATCGAGGCCAGCCAGCGGGGGCTTTCGGGCATAAAGCTCATGCCGATCCAAAGACCGATCGCCGGCAGCGTAGCGATCACGAGCATCCAGCGCCAGATCCCGCCGGATTCGCCGAAGCTGACGCCGAGGTAGGCGTTGAAGATGAAAGCCAGCAGCTGCCCGGTGACAATCATCAATTCATTCCGGGTGACGACCCGCCCGCGCTGGTTGCTCGGTGAGACTTCGGCGAGGTACACCGGCACGGCGACGGAGGCGCCGCCGACGGCAAGCCCGAGAACAAACCGGGCCAGGACCATCACCTCGGTGTTCGGGGCGAAGGTACAGGCCAGGGTGCCGATCAGGAAGATGACGGCCAGCGCCATGATCATCTTGCGACGTCCGTTGCGGTCCGCCAGGCGCCCGCCAAAGAGGGCGCCGAAAGCGGCCCCAACGAGCAGCGAGGAAGTCACCAGCCCCTCGGTGAGCGGAGTGAGGCCCAGGTCCTCCTGCATATAAGGCAGGGCACCGTTGATGACGCCCGTGTCATAGCCGAAGAGCAATCCGCCAAGGGTGGAAATGACGGTGGCGGTACGGAGTGCCCGCCGGTGTTTGACCTGGTGTGGCCGTGTGGTTGCCGTCATTCGCGCATCTTCCCGCAGACGCCCAAATTCCAACCATTTTACGCGATGGCACTGCTGTTCAATCTCGGCGGCGGGCCCTTGCGGCAGCCGTCCGCCAGGCGTAGCGTTAGCAACCTATGGATTGATCAACGAAATAGTTGATTACCAGTGACTCCGGGCCGGAGCCCGGTCAAAACACAAATTATCGACGGAAGGTGGTGCATCACGTGGACAACGACGACGACGGCATGCTTGACGTAGCCTTCCTGGCGCTGGCCGACCCCGTCCGCCGCAGCATCATCGCCCGGCTCAGCCGCGGCCCGGCCACCGTGAACGAATTGGCGGAACCCTTTGCGATCACCAAGCAAGCGGTCTCCAAACACATCCAGGTGCTCGAACAGGCGCAGCTGGTCACGCGCAGCCGTGACGCCCAGCGCCGGCCCGTGCATCTGAACCCCGCACGGCTGGAGGTGCTCACCGCATGGATCGACCAGTACCGGCTGGTCCGCGAGAGGCAGTTTCGCGGTCTTGACGCCGTGCTTAAAACCCGCGCCGCACTGAGCGGCACACAGGCAAAGGACGCATCATGAGGAACGCTTTGACTCTGACAGTCCCCGACGGGCTGCCCTTCATCGACTTTGGGCGCGACTTCGACTTTCCCGTCTCCGAGGTCTTCCGGGCGCACCAGGACCCCGAACTCGTCGCCCGGTGGCTCGGGCCGCGGCGGGTAAGCATGAGCATTGACCACTATGACTTCAGGACCGGCGGCAGTTACCGCTACACCCACACGGCGCCGGACGGCAGTGCGTACGGCTTCAGCGGCGTCTTCCACACCGTCCGGGAGAACGAATTCGCCATCCAGACCTTCGAATTCGACGGCTACCCGGACGTGGTGAGCATTGAATTCCTCAGCTTTGAAGACCTTGGCGGTGGCCGCACCCGGCTCAGCGGCCACGCGGTCTATCCCAGCCTCGAGGCGCGCGACGGCATGGCGAAGTCCGGGATGGAGGGTGGTATGTCCGAAGGCTATGAACGCCTCGAAGAGGTTCTGGCCGGAGACCCCGGATAAGGCACAACTTAAACAACCAACGCGGGGCCACCGCCGCGCCCATCCCAGCAAGTGGGACGGGCCGTCGGTGACCCCGCGTTGTGGTGTTGCTTGGTGTTGCTTGGCCCCTAGAGGGTCGCGAGGACTTCACGCAGGAGCTTGGCGGTCTCGGACGGCGTCTTGCCGACCTTGACCCCTGCAGCCTCGAGGGCTTCCTGCTTGGCCTGGGCAGTGCCCGCGGAGCCCGAGACGATGGCGCCGGCGTGGCCCATGGTCTTGCCTTCCGGGGCGGTGAAGCCGGCCACGTAGCCAACAACCGGCTTCGTGACGTGTGCCTTGATGTAATCTGCGGCACGCTCTTCGGCGTCGCCGCCGATTTCGCCGATCATCACGATCGCCTTGGTCTCCGGGTCGGCTTCGAAGGCTTCGAGTGCATCGATGTGGGTGGTGCCGATGACCGGGTCTCCGCCGATGCCGATGGCGGTGGAGAAGCCCAGGTCACGCAGTTCGTACATCATCTGGTAGGTCAGGGTGCCTGACTTGGAGACGAGGCCGATGGGGCCCTTGCCAGTGATGTTGGCCGGGGTGATGCCGACGAGGGCCTCGCCCGGGGTGATGATGCCGGGGCAGTTCGGTCCGATGATGCGGGTGACCTGCTTGCCGTTGGCGTCCACCTTGGACTGGGCCAGTGCCCAGAACTCGGCGGAGTCCTGGACCGGCACGCCTTCGGTGATAACAACGACCAGGCCGATCCCGGCCTCGATGGCTTCAACAACGGCGTCCTTGGTGAACGCCGGGGGCACGAAGACGATGGAAACGTCGGCGCCGGTCTCGGCCATGGCTTCCTTGACCGTGCCAAAAACGGTGATCTCGGTGTCGCCGTGGACGACAGTGGTGCCGGCCTTGCGGGCATTAACACCGCCGACCACATTGGTGCCGGCCTTGAGCATCAGGGCGGTGTGCTTGGTGCCTTCGCCGCCGGTGATGCCCTGGACGATGACCTTGGAGTCCTTATTCAGATAAATAGACATAGTCGAGTCCCTTTACTTCGCTGCGTTGGCGAGCTCGGCGGCCTTATCGGCGCCCTCGTCCATGGTGGCTGCCAGGGTAACCAGCGGGTGGTCGGCCTCGGCCAGGATGCGGCGGCCTTCCTCGACGTTGTTGCCGTCGAGGCGGACAACCAGCGGCTTGTTCGCGGAGTGGCCCAGCTCGGCCAGGGCACCGACGATGCCCTTGGCGACGGCGTCACAGGCGGTGATGCCGCCGAAGACGTTGACGAAAACGGACTTGACCTGCGGGTCCCCCAGGATAACGTCGAGGCCTGCTGCCATCACCTCGGCGGACGCTCCACCGCCGATGTCCAGGAAGTTGGCCGGCTTGACGTTGCCGTGGTTCTCGCCGGCGTAGGCAACGACGTCGAGCGTGGACATAACCAGTCCTGCGCCGTTGCCGATGATGCCCACGGAGCCGTCGAGCTTGACGTAGTTGAGGTCCTGCGCCTTGGCTTTGGCTTCGAGCGGATCAGCCGCGTCCTTGTCTTCAAGGGCCGCGTGCTTGGGGTGACGGAAGCCGGCGTTCTCGTCGAGGGAGACCTTGCCGTCCAGGGCAACGATGTCGCCGGCTCCGGTCAGCACCAGCGGGTTGACCTCCACAAGGGTGGCGTCTTCCTTTTTGAAGACATCCCAGAGCTTGAGGATGACGCCGGCGACTTTGCCGCGCAGTTCCTCGGCAAAACCTGCAGCGGCGACGATTTCGTCGGCCTTGGCCTGGTCGATGCCGACGGCCGGGTCGATCGAGATCTTGGCCAGGGCGTCGGGGCGCTCAACGGCGAGCTGCTCGATTTCCATGCCGCCTTCTACCGAGCACATGGCCAGGTAGTTGCGGTTGGCCCGGTCCAGCAGGACAGAGAAGTAGTATTCCTCGGCGATGTCAGCGCCTTGGGCGATCATCACGCGGTGAACGGTGTGGCCCTTGATGTCCATGCCGAGGATGTTGGTGGAGTGTTCAAACGCCTCGTCAGCGGTCTTAGCGACCTTAACGCCGCCGGCCTTGCCGCGGCCTCCGGCCTTGACCTGCGCCTTTACGACAGTTACGCCGCCGATTTTCTCGGCAGCTGCCTTTGCTTCTTCAGGGGTATGCGCCACGATGCCAGCAAGCACGGGTACACCGTGCGCCTCGAACATATCGCGCGCCTGGTATTCAAACAGGTCCACGGTTTAGTGTCCTTCTACGTCGAAGTAGTTTCTGTACAGCCGGACCCCACGTTATCGCGGTTACCGGGCTGCGGAATAAACGCACCCTGCGACTAGCTTGGAAACGAGCCACACGGCGCAATGCTCCTCTCGAACTGTAGCCCTTCCTGGGAAGCAGCCCGCCCCAGAGTACCCCTTATGTGAGTAAGGACACTATTCTATGGAGCGTAGAAAAACCCCTAGATTACGGGGTTTTTGGGGCTTCAAAGGGCCCCTACGAGCCTTGTTTGCCGGCGTTGTGGATCAGTTCGTAATGGTCGCGCGACACAAAAAAGGCGACGCCGGCTGAGACGTTTCCGCAGGCGACACCGCCGTTGTAGGCCGAGCATCGCAGCCCGTTGCGCTCCAGGTTCTTGCCCTCGTCGAGGACGGGAAGCTCGGAGATGGGACCGGTGTGGGTTCCGCGGGGGCCGAACTCCGCTTCCTGCTCGGTGACACCGGATCGGCATTCGCCGTAGACCGCGCGCCCCGGGGTGAGCAACGCGACGCCGCCGAGGAAGCCGAGCCCGGTTCCGCCGCAGGTATCCGAACTGTCCGTGGCCTCCGGAGCGGGGTAGGAAGCCAGCTCACAGTGCGCCACCGGGACGGTGGCCAGCTTGTTGTTGGCGCTGTCCGCGTAGCCGTTCTGCTCATACGGCAGGTTCACGTGCTCGCCTCTGGCCGAGGTCAGGGAGCAGACCACGTTTCGGTCTGCCGAGACGAAGCTGAGGAGGTCCTGGCCGACGGCGTACTTCGACGCATCGGCGAGCGGGGCCTGTTTGAGCTGCTCCAGAACTGCCAGCGGCGCGGGCGGGACGTAGTCCGGGTCCTTCTGCGTGACGGTACACGCCGTGGCTGCCACGAGGGTAAGGCCGGCCGTGATCCCCAACAGTGTCCGTCGTATGAACTCCATAATGCCTAGGCGTCGCTCTTGGTCAGCGGGGCGTAACGGAGCAGGAGCCGTTTTTCACCGATGCTGAACTTCACCTTCGCGACGGTCTTGTCCCCCGAGCCTTCGACGGCCAGCACGGTGCCGTTGCCGAAGCTCGTGTGGTTGACCTTGTCGCCCACACCCACAGCGACGATTTCCTTCTGCGGCTGCACCCGGTTTTTGACAATGGCCGCCGGAACGTCCGCGTTGAAACCCGCTGAGGTACTTGCGTCGGCCCCGCGTGCGGTGCCGGCACCCCAGAATGAGCCACCGTAGCGGCTTGAGCCGACGGTTGCGCCGCTGCCCCAGCCGCCGGATTGGCGGGTAGAGCCTTCACGCTTCCACTCCACCAAGTCGGCCGGGATTTCTTCGATGAACTGGCTGGCGGGGTTGTACTGGCTCTGGCCCCACATGCTGCGGACCTCGGACCGGGTCAGGTACAGGCGTTTGCGCGCCCGGGTCAGGCCAACGTAGGCCAGCCGGCGTTCTTCGGCCAGTTCCTTGGGGTCGGTGGCAGAGCGCTGGTGCGGGAACAGCCCGTGTTCCATGCCGGTCAGGAACACCACCGGGAACTCCAGGCCCTTGGCGGTGTGCAGGGTCATCAGGGTGACAACTCCGAGCCGTTTGGCTTCCGCGACGGCGGCGGCCATCTGATCGGCGCTGCCCTCCGGCGCGTCCGGAATCTGGTCGGCGTCAGCGACGAGGGAGACCCCTTCCAGGAAGGCACCAAGCGAACCCTCAGGGTTGTCGCGTTCGTATTCACGCACGACGGCGACGAGTTCGGCGAGGTTTTCCACCCGCGACTCGTCCTGAGGGTCGCTGCTGGAGCGCAGGCCGGCGAGGTAGCCGGTCTGTTCCAGGACGGCTTCAAGTGCCGCGGCAGCACCGGAGCCGGACGCTACCTCGGCGAGGTCATCGAGGAGCTTTACGAAGCCCTGCACGGCGTTGACGGAGCGGGTGGCCATGCCGGGGGCCTCGTCGGCGCGGCGGGCGGCCGCCATAAAGGAGATTCGGTCGCGCTGGGCGAGGGATGCCACGGCACCCTCGGCCCGGTCGCCGATGCCGCGTTTTGGCTCGTTGAGGATCCGGCGCAGGTTGACGTCGTCATCCGGGTTGACCAGCACCCGCAGGTAGGCCAGAGCGTCCTTGATTTCCTTGCGCTCGTAGAACCGGGTGCCGCCGACCACCTTGTAGGGAAGTCCGACGCGGACCAGGACGTCTTCGATCGAGCGGGACTGGGCGTTGGTGCGGTAGAAGATCGCGACGTCGCCGGGGCGCAGATCGCCTTCATCCTGCAGCCGGTCGATTTCCTTGGCGATGAACTGGGCTTCGTCGTGTTCGTTCTCGCCGACATAGCCGACGATCTTCTCGCCGTCGCCCTCTGCCGTCCAGAGCCGCTTCTCCGGCCGATTGGGGTTCCGTGAGATGACCGAGTTGGCGGCGCTGAGGATGGTCTGGGTGGAGCGGTAGTTCTGCTCCAGCTTGATGGTGCGGGCGTCGGGGTAGTCCTTCTCGAACTCCACGATGTTGCGGATGTCGGCGCCGCGGAAGGCGTAGATGGACTGGTCCGAGTCGCCGACGACGGTCAGTTCGGCAGCGCCGGGGCCTTCGCCGACGATTTCGCGCACCAGGGCGTACTGGGCGTGGTTGGTGTCCTGGTATTCGTCTACGAGGACGTGCCGGAAGCGGCGCCGGTAGGACTCGGCGAGCGCAGGGAAGGCGCGGAACATATAGACCGTCTCTGCGATCAGGTCATCGAAATCCATGGCGTTGGCCTGGCGCAGCCGCTGGGTGTAGCCCTTAAAGACTTCGGCGACGGCCTGCTCGAAGGGGTCATTGTGATTGGCGCCGGAGGAGTAACTGTCCGCGTCGATGAGTTCGTTTTTGAGCGCCGAGATCTTGTGCTGGATGGCTTTGGGGGCAAAACGCTTGGGATCCAGGTCCAGGTTCTTGGCCACAAGTGTGACCAGCCGCAGCGAGTCGGCGGAATCGTAAATGGAGAAGTTGGAGTTCAATCCGACGTTTTTGGCTTCGCGGCGCAGGATCCGGACGCAGGAGGAGTGGAAGGTGGAAACCCACATCGTTTTGGCCCGGCCGCCAACCAGGGCTTCAACCCGCTCCCGCATTTCGGCGGCAGCTTTGTTGGTGAACGTGATGGCCAGGATCTCGCCGTGATGGGCGCGGCGGGTGGCGATCAGGTAGGCGATGCGGTTGCTGAGCACTCGGGTTTTACCCGAGCCGGCGCCGGCGACGATCAACAGGGCGCTGCCGGCGTGTTTTACGGCCTCTTCCTGCTGCGGGTTAAGTCCTTCAAGGAGCTCTGCCGGGCCGGGAAGCTGCCGGTGGTCTCCGTTTCCGTCTCCGTCGAAGTTGACGTGATGTTCACCGTTGAGCTTGGCACTTTCCGCGGGATCCCGCCCGGCCAGGCCCGTCCCGGCAGGCACTTTGGTGCCCGCCGCCGTCGTCGAGGCAGTAGCGAAGGGTCCGTCGGCGTAAGGGTCAAACAACATATCCATGGTGTTAACAAGTCTAGGCGGTGCCGCTGACACCGGCGTCCGCCCTGGCGGACATGCCCTCCCCTGCCCGCCAGCACTGGACATAACGCCACCATGTCCACACCACGCGCCCAACAATGAGCATGTCCACACCACGCGCCCAACAATGAGCATGTCCAACAGTCGTAGGAAAACCGCCCTGGCGGACATGCCCTCCCCTGCCCGCCAGCATTGGACATAGTGCCCCCATGTCCACACCACGCGCCGAACAATGAGCATGTCCTCCCGGCCCGGCAGCTACCAGACCGAGGCTATGACACGGCGCCGGATTCGAGGGCGGATCGGAGTTGGCGCACGGCCGTTGAACCGCCGGCGATGAACCAGTCCAATCCGTTGACCCGGACGACGTCGGCAGCGCCACCGGCCGCAAGGACAATTGCCTGGCCGGGTAGCCAATCCCACTCCGGACAGCTGTGCTGGAACCAGCAGCCCAGTTCGCCGTCGGCTACCCGGCTGAGGTCGCAGGAACCGGAGCCAAACATCCGCAGTGCGGCAGCTGAGGTCGCGGCGGCGTGCCACGGCATGGCGCACAGCGGGTCGGCCAGCCAGGTGGGGTGAATGTAGGTAGCAGCGCCAAGCTCGGAGAGCGGGGTGTCGGAGCGGCTGGCGCCGGGGACCCCACCGGGCCAAAAGGTAGTCAGCGGTTCACCGTTAAGCGTTGCCGGCCGCTCTCGTCCTCCGAGCCACAGCTTGTCCGCCTCCGGCTGGAAAATCCCGCCGAGCAGCACCCCGGAGGAATCCTTAAGCGCGATTGCAGAACACCAGTAGGTGGAGCCGTTCAGGAAGTTGTAGGTTCCGTCGACCGGGTCGATCACCCATGTCCTGCCGCTGGTACCCGCCACGGCCGAGCCCTCTTCGCCGAGGATGCCGTCGTCGGGACGGCAGCGCTGGAGCTGTTCGAGCACGTAGGCTTCGGCCGCGTGGTCCGCGGCCGTGACGACGTCGGAAACCGAGGTCTTTTGCCGGCCTTCCAGCCCGGCCTGGCGCATCAGCAGCGCGAGGTTTCCAGCCTCCCGCGCAAGAGCCTCGGCGAGCTGGTAGTCATCAAGTTCGGGATTGAGTTCAGCTGTACTGTGCCGGCCGAGCCGGTGTTTTCCTAGTTCGGTCACGCGCCCAGCCTATCGGTGGCCACTGGCACTGAACAGGCGGCGTGCCAGCCGAGCCGGCGGACCGTACTTTGCCCGGCGCCCGCTTGCGCAGTCATTCCGGGGCGATAATGGAGCCATGGCCAAGACACCCGCACAGCGAATAAAGAAACACGGCACCAACGCAGTCGTCCCCCAGCACCAGCTGCCGTCGGTGATCAACCCAAGCACCAGCCGGACTCCGCAGAAGGCGCAGAGCAACAGCACTCTGATCCTCATTGCCGGTGTTGTAGCGAGCCTTTTCCTCTTCTGGTACCTCCATCTCCTGACACTGAACCAGCTCACCCAGCTCAGCAATGGCCTCGCCATGCCAGACTCCCTGGTTGGGGGCTTCGACCAGGGGTTCGTGGAGCAATTGCGCGCCGCAATGGACGAGGACGCCCGCGGACAGCTGAACTACGTCCATAAGACGGCCGGCACACTCTTTCCGCTGATCTTCGGCTTCACCTGGCTGCTGCTCATTGGTACAAACGTGACCCGGAGAGGGCTGCGCTGGGCAATGTGGGCACTGCCAGTGCTTTTCGCCGCCGTCCGGCTGTGGGGCAACTCGGCCATAGACTCCATGATGTCCGCAGACACGCTCGACGCCGGCCAGGTGGCACTGGCCTCGAGCCTCACCGTCGCCGGCTGGGTGCTGTTGGTACTGAGCCTGGCGGCTGGAGTAGCTGCCGTGTTCCTGGTCCGTAAACGCGTTTCCGCACCCGCGCCGGCCACGGGACATGTCCAGCCTTAGCCGACTCAGCCGCGGGACATGTCCAGCCTTAGCCGACTCGGCCGCGGGACATGTCCAGCCTTGCACCGGATCGCTGGGCACAATCGCACTATGTCCATTCGCGCTGGAACCGGGAGGGCATGTCCACCCGGGCAGCTGGATGGCCCGAGGGCGGGTTCACTCCTCGGCTGAGAGGAATCCGCGAGCGAGTTGGGCCCGCTGGGAGGCGCCCGCAGCTTCGAATTGATGGGCTGCCATCAGCAGGTTCTCGTTGGCCCTACCGGGCTGCGCGAGCGCAGCATGTGCCCGGCCCAGAAGCAGCCTGGCCTCGCCCACGATCTGCGGGAGGGTACTGTTCGCTTCCGCGCAAACGCCCTCGAGGACGCCGATGGCTGCCGCCGGCTCCCCGGCAAGGTAACTCCAATGGCCGCGGTTGAGGCGGAGTAGCATATGGTCCTCGGCGGAGCCCCCAATAATGTCGGTGGCCAACTCGGCACGCTCAATGCAGCGTAGGGTGTCCGCATCCGCGATGTCGGCGGCAAGCCGCATCGCTGCCGACGCCTTGTTGAATTTCGCCCAGACATCCAGATTCCTGGCCGGCGAGAACGTGGCAGCCGCTCGTTCGTGGAAATCAAGTCCGTCCTGGATTTTGTTGCAGAGGAAGGCCACGTTGCCGATCACCCAATACGCCTTGCCAACCAGTTGATCGTCTACCTCGACGGAAATTGCGTCCGCCAAATTCAGGCATTCAGCCCAGGCTTCATCAAGCATCCCGCTGTCAGCCAACGCGCCAATGAGCGCTTGCAGGGCCTTGACGCGCATTTCGAGGTCGGCTTCATCCTGCATCAGGTCGGCGGCCAATCTGGCCTCCACCACCGCGCTCTCCAAGAGGCCCGAGCCTTGACCCGCCTTGGCTTTAAGAATATGAACCTGCGCCTTGGCCTGCGGGCTGATCAGCTCCGGCTGGAGAATCAGCGAATGCGCCACAGTCGTGCAATCTTCGAACTGGCCCGCCGCAAGCAGGCTCTCCGCCTGGAGAAACGTCATGTTCCACCACGATTCCGGGTCCCCGTCCCGGCGCGCAATCGTAGCCGCGGTGTGGGCGCTGGATGCAGCTTCGCCGAAAACGTGATTGTCCCAGCGCTCGCGCGCCTCAAGCTCGGCGGCGACGTATGCCGCGGAGACAGGGTTGTGTTGCATAAATCAATTATCCGTCGGCGAGGGCGTGCGTGTGACCAAAACGCGCAAGTATAGGAAACTAAGGATTGACAAAGGTTTCGCTCAAGTGCGCGCCGTTAGCACAAGATTCATTGCCGGCTCTCTTATTGTTCGCTGCTGGCGTGTCGTAACCCCTACAATCAAATTACGCACCATGAGTCCCATCAGCCCCTTGAACCTCAGGAGTTTCCATGAAGAAGCAGCTCGCAACATTCCTTGTCGCCGGCGCAGTGATCGCAGCAGGGCTGTCCGCCGGCACCGTGGTTTCGGCAGCCGGCAGCAATTCCGCCCAAGACTCCACTGTCGCCGCGAAATCGAACACCACAAGCCCGCAGGTGGGTTGGTGGCCGAACACCACAAGCCCGCAGGTCGGCTGGTGGCCGAACGGCAACACCCCCTCCGCCGCCGCGAAATCGAACACCACAAGCCCGCAGGTCGGCTGGTGGCCGAACACCACAAGCCCGCAGGTCGGCTGGTGGCCGAACGGCACGTCAGGCGTCTAGGACCCCAGTCCGGGTCAATGCAACATCGCGCGGTGGTACCGGGATCGTCTCCGGTACCACCGTTCCTGGCTTAACGCCTCCCGGCACCGGCCAACCGGCAGCTACTCGGGCAGCTCAATCAGCGGCTCGAGTTGCGCCGCAGGCACCGGGCGGCTAAAGAAGTAGCCCTGACCGCTGGCACAACCCAGCGCGGTGAGGATCTCCGCTTGCTTCGCCGTCTCGATTCCCTCGGCAACAGCCTTGAGGCCGCAGGCATGGATGAGGTGCAACACGGCACCTACAAAGCTCCCCTGCTCCTCGTCCTCCCCCAGCCCGTCGATCAGGCTCTTATCGATCTTGACGACGTTGACGGGCAGCTTCCGCAGATAGCTAATGGAAGAGTAGCCGGTACCGAAATCGTCGATCTCAAGCTGCACGCCGAGCCGGCGCAGCCCGCTCAGTGAGTATTTGTCCACGTCCCCGCCGTTGACCGCCATGGACTCGGTCAGTTCCACGATGAGGTTCGCGGCATCCACACCCGTCTCGCGGAGAATGTCGCGGACATGTTCAATAAGCTCCAGATTCTGGAGCTCCGTGGTGGAGATATTGACCCTGACGTTGAAACTGCTGTCCAAGTTCAGATTCTGTTGCCAGTCCCGCAACTGCTGCACGGCGTGCCGAAGTACCCAACGGCCCAGATCGACAATCATGCCCGTCTCTTCGGCCAGCGGAATGAACTGGTCCGGCATCAGGAGCCCTCGCTCCGGATGGTTCCACCGCACCAGCGCTTCGACGCCTTCGATCCTTCCGGTAGCGAGCTCCACCACGGGCTGGTAGTGGAGAGTGAGCTGATCCTTGAGGATGGCCTCGCGCATTTCTGTGATCATGACGCTTTGCAGCCGCCGGGCGTAGAGCAACGCCGGTTCAAACACCTTGATACTGCTGTGCGGCTGGGCCTTGGCCGCGTACATCGCGGTGTCCGCCTCCATGACCAGCTCGTCCACTGACTGGCCAGGTTCGGCGACCCGCAGTCCGATGCTGGTGCCGCAGGTGACCCGCAAATCCCCGACTTCAAGGCTCTCACTGAGCGCCTTGAGAATCCGGTTGGCTACCCGCCGGGCCCGAACGAGTGTTGATTTGGGCAGCATAATCGCGAACTCGTCGCCGCCGAGTCGCGCCACAGTGTCCGTTTCCCGAACGGCTTTCTGCAACCGGCGTGCAATCAGCCGCAGAACGTCGTCTCCGGCACTGTGACCGAGCGTGTCGTTAATGCCCTTGAAGGAATCAAGGTCAAGAATCAGAAGCGCCGGCGGTTGTTCTCCACGGGTCGTCTCAGCGAGCGCATGGCTCAGGACCGAGTTAAGCGCCGTCCGGTTCGCGAGTTGGGTCAGCGGATCGGTCAGGGCCATCCGCTCCAGCTCGCCTTGGGCGTCCCGAAGCATCGCCGTCCGGCTTTCGACGCGTTCCTCGAGTTCCTGGTAGATGGTCTGCAGGTCATCAGCCATCAGGTTAATTCCGGCGATGACCGCGGCGACGTCATCCCTGGCGCCGGAGTGCGGAATCCTGGTACTCAGGTCCCCTCCGGCGATCCGCACAATGCCCTCCACGAGGGTATGCAGCCGGGGGTCCGGCCGATCAGGCTTCACTGGTGAACTGCCCTAACCACTGGACGGCTTCGGCTTCGGACGTAAAGAACTCCGCCCGAATCGTCTCGCCCGGGGATCGGAGGAGATAGTGCGCAATGACCCGGTCCACGGGGCTTACCCCCACGACGGCGAACGCGGACGGAGCAATGGAGCTCGCGTAGATGTGCCGGGCCTCAACACTGACTCCCACCACACCCGTGATGACCAGCATCACCGGCATGCGCTGGCCGTTGGCCAGCCGCCGGGCCGCGGATCCGGCGACGCGCGCCTCGGCTCCGCCGATTTCCGCGTTCGCGGGAAGCACGATTTCGAGGATGCCGCCGTCGATGACGCGGACGCCGATCGGGGCACCCGCGGGCGCGGCCAACTCCGGAAGCTCGAGGACAGCGGGCTCAGGGGGAACCCGCTCCTCAGGCCCGGCCAGGGCGTCCAGGCTCAACGGACAGCAATTCGACGCCGGCGGTCCGTGGACCCGCGAAGGTCCCTGTTCAGCCGGCGGTCGCCATGGTAGAGAATGGACTCCCAGTCGACTTCCTCGGCTGACTTCTCAACCACAAGACTCTCCCCCGTTTTCTTCGGCCGCGGACTGACATAAAGCCAGTTGACCATACCGAGGAATACGTCCACCACGGAGTTGAACACTCCGATGTAGGCCCGGATTGCGCCGGCGGCCAAGACGGCGTTCAGCGAGGCGAAAGCCACGTTGCCCCAGTTTCCCAGTTGGGCATCACGCCAGACGGTCAGCAGGGAGAAGGCGACGATCGCGTAGGGCGTCAGTACATAGATGGCCGGAGCTGCCGTGCGGTCCTTGACCTTGGGCGTACGGGCGAACGGAATCTTGTCCCCGGTAACTGCCTGCTGCAGCGATTTGAGCACACCGGCGAGGTTGACCGGAAGCAGCACCAGGTTGAAGCCGTAGATCCGAAGGATGTCACTGAAGCGGTGCCCGCAGTCCCGCAGATCGCTGCCCATAGCCAGGAAGTAGGGCAGGGCCGCAAGGAAGACGATGGGGCTCAGCAGCCGGCTGTCGTAAGGATAGGCCAGCAGGAAAAGCAACCCGAAGCTCGCCCAGGCGATCGACGCCATGTAATTCACGCGCAGGAGCACTTCCCGGAACAGGATTTTGCGGCGGTCCGAGCGGCTCTGGAGGAGCTGGGCCCAGAGCTTGGGAAGGATCAGGAGTCCGCCGTTGGCCCAGCGGCGGCGCTGGACCACCAAGGAACCAAAGTCAGGTGGCGTGGCGCTGTAGCTGAGGCGCTCCGGGTAGTTCACCAGGGTCCAGCCGTGCTGGCCCAGGTCGATGCTGGACTCGGTGTCTTCGATGACCGTGCGGTCCTGGATATAGGTTCTGACTTCGAAGGCACCGTTGGTTTCCACCTCAACAATGTCCTCCAGGGCACGCTTGCGGATTACCGCGTTGGCGCCCACCCAGAAGGTGGCGCCGTAGTAAGTCATTCCCTGGTGGAGGATGTGTTGCAGGTCTGTGGTGGCCCCTGCGACGCGTTCGATCCGGGTCGGTGCGCCGCGAAAGGAAGAGTACGGGGTCTGGGTCACGGCGACACGCTCGTTACCGGCTGATTCGAGGAAGTACACCAGGCGCAGGCAGTAGTCACGCAGCAGCAGCGAGTCGGCGTCGAGCGTCAGGAGATACGTTGTGTTCGGGAAATCCAGGATCCGGTCAGTTCCGTCAGGTTCGGCGCCGTCCTGGATCTTGCGCAGGACTACACCGTCGGCGGTGTCTTCCTCCCGCCAGGCCTGCCCCATTAGCGAGATATAGGCGTTCAGGTTCATGGCCTTGTTCGCCTCGTGTGAGAGGCTCGCGTACTTCTTGCGTTCGAACGTTTCGGTGGAAACGTTGAAGATCCACGTCAGGCGCAGGTACAGCTCTTCACGACGCGACCAGGTCGGCGCCGTCTGCTGCGCCATGGCCGCGTTCAGGCCCAACAGCACGAGCCGCAACTCACGGGCCAGCCCCATCAGGACAAGGTCGACGAAGAACTCATCAACGTGATCCTCGACCTGCTCGTTCGCTGCCATTGTTTCCAGCCAGTCAGCGGCAGCCTCGTACTCAGCTATGAGCAAAGCCAGCTCAGCGGCGTCGTCGGCACGATCCGCCGCGGCCCGGCGTCGGACGTCCGCCAGGGCGGCGTTGAACCGTCCCGCCGGGACGCTCATGGCTGCGGAAATTTCTGCGCTGAGGGCACGGGTCTTGTCGAGCTTGGCCAGGTCTGCCGGGTCCTGGGGGTTGGGCGGATCGTCGACCAGAAGGACAACCTTGAGGGCCGGGAATTCCTGTAACGCGGCGGACCACAGCGTTGCGCGCACCACCTGGGGTTCCTCGGCGTACGAGGGTACCAGAACCGTAATGCCGTCGGAGTAGTCCGAAAAATGGCGGTCCAGTTCTCCGCGCGGCACTCTTGTGTGGTCCCGGAATCGATAGAGGGCACCCTGACGGGCCATCAGGTACATTAGCGCCGAAAATGTCAGGAATGTTACGACCACCAGATACGAGACGGTCTCAATTTGAAACCTGAACCCGGCATTCGGGTTGTCGGCCAGTTCCCGCAGGATGGTTGAAATGACGTAGGTGACCCAGGCAAGCACTGTGGTGAGAATGCCCAAACGCCCGAGGATTATCTTCCGGCGCGATGGCCGCGGGTGAACAATCGAAAGCGGCTCGGAACGCTTTTCGGCACCCCATTGGCGGCGACGCACGGCACCTTTTTGCTCGCCGACGACGTTTTCCACGTCAAGGCGCGGCAACACTAGTTGATCAGACATTGGTCCCCATAGACTGAAAATCGGCGATTCGGCGTTCGCTTACGTCGAATAGCTCCCGGTGCACCGGAATGTTCCAGTGAGTGCCCTTATGATAATGCAAGGACAGACTGTCACCAGACATCAGACACCCCGGAATATCACGAATTGATCCCGATGGCCGGCGTGTGCCCGGCAGCTCAAAACAAAGAATTGGGGGACCCTGTGTCCGCAAGATTTCCAGGCCGGAAATTATCGATCGTTCGGCTCGGCGTTCTCACCGGAGCCGTGGTGGCACTCACCGCCGGAGGAGTGACCGCGTGGGGCAACTTCAAGGACGTGACGGCGGCCCAGGCGATTCCGTCCATTTTCTCCGGATACGTGGACGTCACCGCGACTCCCCGCTACGCCTTTGAGGCTCCGGTATCCAAGGAAGCCGAGAAAGTCCTGCTGTCCTTTATTGTGGCGGACCCCGGTGACGCCTGCACCCCGAGCTGGGGCGCCGCGTACTCCCTCGATGAGGCAGGCTCTGCCCTGGACCTGGACCGCAGGGTGGCGCGGCTGCAGCAACTGGGCGGAAGCGTCGCTGTCTCCTTCGGCGGCCAGATCAACAACGAGCTGGCCGCCGGGTGCACCGACGTGGCCAAACTCGAAGACGCGTACCGGAGTGTTGTGGACCGCTACAACGTCAGCAGGATCGATCTGGACATTGAAGGCGGGGCGCTCAGCGACACCGCGTCCCTGGACAGGCGCGCCTCGGCCATAGCAGCGCTCCAGAAGGACCGCCGCAGCAGCGGCAAGGACCTTGACGTGTGGCTGACCTTGCCCGCAGACCCGAACGGTTTGACGGCGGCCGGCAGCGACGCAGTACGCCGGACGATTGCCGGCGGCGGCGACCTGGCCGGCGTCAACATCATGACCATGGACTATGGCGGAAGCAGGCTCACGGACCGTTCAATGTTTGACAATGCCGTCTCGGCCGCCGAGGCCACCCACCGTCAGCTCGCCGGCCTGTACCGCGACGCCGGAATGGAGCTTGGCAGCGAAACAGTGTGGCGCAAGATCGGGCTCACCCCGATGATTGGCCAGAACGACGTCGCCGGCGAAATCTTCACGCTCAAGGACGCCGAGGAACTCAGTGCCTACGCGAGCACCAAGGGCGTCGGCCGGCTGTCAATGTGGTCCCTGAACCGCGACCGGACCTGCAGCCCCAACTACCCCGACGTCAAGCAGGTCTCCGATGGCTGCAGCGGCGTGGACCAGGGCTCCGCCAGTTACGCCACGATTCTTGGCTCCGGGGTGACAGGTACGGCCAGTCCCTCCGCTGTTCCGGCAACCTCCGCGCAATCCACCCGGGCCCCAGCCGCCACCGATAATCCGTCCACCAGCCCGTATCCGATCTGGAACGAAACCGCCGCCTACTCCACCGGCGAGCGGATCGTCTGGCACGCCAATGTTTACGAGGCCAAGTGGTGGACCCGCGCGGAGACCCCGGACGATCCGGTACTCCGGGGTGCCGCAACACCGTGGCGCATCATAGGCCCGGTCCTGCCTGGCGATCGGCCGACCCCGCAGCTCACCGCCCCGGCCGGGACGGCCCCGCAGTGGGAACCCGCCAAGATCTACCGGAAGGGTGACCGGGTGTTCTTCGAGGGCCGGGTCTTCGAAGCAAAGTGGTGGACCCAGATGAACAGCCCCGAGGCCGCCCTCCAGGGTGGGCCGGAATCACCGTGGACCAAACTCAGCGATGAGGAGCTGTTGAAGCTCATCGCTGCCGCGACGCCCTCCCCGACAGCGTCCGTTTCCCCCTGACCGGCCCCGGGCGCCCACAAGGGCGCCGGGTACCGGTCATCGGGCCGAGGCTCTCGCCGGACCCCGGCCGCACGGGCCGGGGCCTGAGCCCCGGGGTCCCGGAGACCGGAGACCCGGGACCCGGGACCGGAGAGTTTAACGAGCCAACGCTGACCTCTTCGGTTTAGCTGCGGAACGCTGCTCCCCCATCCGCTGGGCGACCACGAGGCCTGCGGTGGCCATCCCCACGGTGATCGGATAGCCCATCAGCCGCTCCAGGGTCCCGGGCTCCGGCACCTCCATCCCGGTCACACCACCGGCGATGAGCGCTCCCAGTGATGCCAGCCCGCAGGCAAGAATGATCCAAGCCAACGGGGTTTGCCCGCGCCACAGCCAGCCCAGCACCAGCAACGCCAGGCCGCCGGCGGCGAAATACGCCACAGCGCCCGCCACATGCCACGCGGAGCCGGCGTCCTCGGGCACAAGGCCAACAATTACGGTCCCGGCTCCCCCGGCCAGCATCAAAACGCGAACAGCCGTTGCGGCCGCCCATGGGCTCCAGAGGCCGGCACGCGGGCCCATCGGCGCCCCGGGCCGCGCAGCCGTGCACAGCAGTGCCCCGGTGAGCAGCAGCGCGCCGACCATCATGCCAACGCCCTGGACCACAAAGGAGGCGTTCATCAGCCCGTGGGCCGTCGAGCAGACGTCCCTGCCGTTGAAGACCCCGCAGTCCAGGGCCCCCAGATCGCTGATGTATCCGGTCCGGCGGCTGTACGGCTGCGGGCCCGTCCAGGCACCGATGACGGCGGCCTCTGCCACAAAGTACTGCAGCACGCTAAGCAGTGCCAGTGCGCCCGCGTAGAACCGGGTGGACGGCAGGTTCGGAATTGTGACAATGTCCATGGACGGCGAATTAGCGGCTGCGGTCATGCCAAGAGCGTAGTACGGCGCCGCACCTTGTATGCTTATATCCGTGTCCGAACGGGCCGGCCCCGGCCGGCCGGCACGGATGCCCGCCCTCGTAGCTCAGTGGATAGAGCACGGCTCTCCTAAAGCCGGTGTCGTTGGTTCGATTCCAATCGAGGGCACTTGAACCCCCCATCCCTGCGCCAGGCGCCCTGCTTTGATCTCCGGGCCTATCTCCTGGGCAGCTGGACCGTAGAGCGATCCCTGCTGGACAGGTCCAACGGCACCCGCGGTACATTCACCGGCGTCGTCAGCTTCAAGGGCAGCGGAGACGGCGGCGGCCTCCGGTTCCGCGACGAGGGGACCGCCGTATGGGCCTCCGCCGGCCACGGGCCCTTCAGCGGTAAGGCCAGCCGGGAGTACCTGCTGCGGCGCACGGGCACCCCGGACACGATGGACATGTTTTTCCCGGACGGCCGTCCGTTCCACCGGATGGGCTTCGGCCCCCAGACCAGCCGGGACCAGCACTGGTGCGACCCGGACCGGTACCGCGTGAGCTACAGCAAAGGCGGCCCGGACGATTTCTCTTACCAATGGGATGTCACCGGGCCAGCCAAGGACCAACGGCTCGTCTCGGTTCTGCGCCGCATTCCGGGCTCCGCCTCATGAATCCGCTCATTGTTGTCTCCGCAGTCTGTGTCTTCGACGAGGCAGGACGCCTGCTCACCGTCCGCAAACGGGGCACGGACAAGTTCATGCATCCCGGCGGCAAACCCGAACCCGGGGAGACGCCAGCCCAGACCGCGGCCCGGGAACTGGCCGAAGAGGTGGGGATCGTCCTGGCCGCCGAGGAACTGGTCTTGCTGGGAATCTGGTTCGCGGACGCCGCGAACGAGGCCGCGACGCAGATCCGGGCCACGGTCTATACGGCTCCGGGGACCTGGAGCGCCCAGCCATCCGCGGAAATCGCCGAGATCCGCTGGCTGGACCTCGGGGCAGAGCTACCGGGCGATCTCGCCCCGCTGCTCACCGACCACGTGCTGCCCGCCCTCCTGGTCCAGCCGGACTAGATGTATTAACCACGGAGGTTAGTGACGCGGCTTGCTGGTGGCTGACCCTTG